>CAZOTB010000007.1:3081-74556 GCA_964582645.1 uncultured Verrucomicrobiota bacterium
ATGATGACCCGTGGATTTTGTTGAACCGGTACTGGAGCGAGACGTACGGCGATGTCGGACGGCGAATGGCGCGCGCGATGGAAGCCGGCAGCGGCGGCACCGGCAAGGTCGGCCCCGTCCCCGGCGGGATGCAGTTGCCGGTGATGAACGGCTGGTCGGCGCAGTATCCGCCGTACAACTTCGGCGCCACGGACGGGTTCAACCTGCTGTGCTTCTACTACTACAACAGCTACTGGCAACCGCCGCTGGTTCACATCTGGTGGTTGGAAGCAGCGCGCATGGGCAACCGCGAGCTGGAGCAATGGATGATGCCCGATTGTTACCGTTTCGAGTTCGAGTCGTTCTACCGAAACAACCTCTGGTTGATTCACGCCGGCGGCGCTCAAGGGATCGCGCATTTCTGTTATGAAGAGCGCAAGAACGCGCCGATGCGCGCCATGAAAGCCTTTGGCGCCTGGTCGCAACGCTACGGCCTGCTCCTCGACCAACTGCGTCCCGCGCCGAAGAAGGTCGCGCTGCTCGTCCCGTTCGAAAACCTGATCTACCGCATCACGCACTGCTACGAGATGGCGTATTCGTTCCTGAATCTCTTGCAGGCCAAAGTGGACGTCGAGCCGGTCAGTCCCGACGAACTCGACGCCGTGAGCATTCGCCGCTACGAAGCCGTGGTGTTGACCCAGACGAAGTGGCTCAAAGCCGGTACCGTCCGGCTGCTCGAGGACTACATCGCGCACGGCGGCAAGGTGGTGCTCGACAGCCTGACGGCTGCGGCCATCCCGGTACAGGGCGCGACCCGGCTGGAGTTCCCGCTCGGCGAGCCCGGCCTCGAGAAGTATGGCCAGCCCGACACGATCGCTCGCGTTCGCGCGGCCTTGCAGCCGGTAAGCAACCCGCCGGTGGATTGCGCCGACCCGCTCGTCGCCATCCGCCGCGGCGCGTTGCCCGACGGCACGCCCGGCGTGTGGCTGGTGCACAACTACACGACAGCCGAATTGCTGGAGTTGCGTGCCGCCGCGGAATCCCCGCCCGACAAAGCCCGGGCCCTCGAGGACAAACTCGGTTATCGCCGTGACGTGATCGCCACCACGATCACGCGCCCCGATGACGGCCGCATCCCGTTCGACGTCTTCGGCGGTCGCCCGCTTGATGTCACCCGCAACGGCGGACAAATGACAGTGAATGTCGAGTTGCCCAAATGGGAAGGGATGCTCATCCTGTTCCTGCCGGCGTTGCCGGCCCAGTTGGACGTGGTCGGCCTGCCCGTGGAAACTCGCCCGGGGTTACTGGTGGACCTCGGTGTGTACGTCCGCGACGCGCAAGGCAAGCCGTTGAGGGCTCCGTTGCCGCTGCAACTCACCGTGCGCGATCCGCAAGGTCAGGCGAACCGCGAATACGCCCGCCGGTTGCTGACAGCAGACGGCGAGGCGACACACCAGTTCGCGTTTGCCGGTAACGACCTGCGCGGTGCCTGGACTCTCGAGTTTGAGGACGTGCTCACCGGCCTCAAGACCACGCGGCAAGTTCGCCTGTTTTGAGCGAAACCGCGCCGCGAGGCGGAATTCGCCTCAGCGTTTTTGGTTGCCAGGTTGGACCGGGCTGGAAGAATGGGGACGCTGAAAGGACGACATGATGACTCCACTCGGCTGCCAAGTGTAGCTGCACCTATCATATTGCAATGAGTCCGACCACCACCCCTCACGACCGCGAAATCCTCCGCTCGCTCGCCGCACGGCTGCGTGCCCATGCCGATTCGCCCGAGAACGCCGAGCGGCGCCGGCTCTGGTATGCGCACAATGCGCTGCAATCCGAGCGCCCGATGATCCTCGCGTTCCCCGAGGGCGGCTGGCGCGAGATTCTTTGGACGGACGCTTGCCAGTGTCAGGATGAACAACTGCGCAGTTGGGAATGGCAGATGAGGACCAAGTTGTACACGCTGGAGGTGCTGCGCGACGACCAGACCGTCGAGCCGTGGTTCGATCTCAATTGGCGCGTCAACGCCAGCGACTACGGCGTCGAGATCCCGCGTCATCAGGGCGACAATCGCGGCAGCTACGTCTGGGATCCGCCGATCAAGGACCTCGACCGCGATTTCGCAAAGCTGCACCCGCGCAGCTTCAGCGTGGACCGCGAAGGGACGCAGCGCGACCTCGACCGCGCGAACGACATCTTCGGCGACCTGCTCCCGCCGCGCATCCATGGACCGTTTTTTTGGACGAGCGGCCTGACCCAGACGGCGGCCTACCTGGTCGGCATTCAGGAGTTCATGCTCGCCACGTACGATAACCCCGCCGGGCTGCATCGTTTGATGGCTTTCCTCCGCGACGACCACGCGCGCTTTCTCGATTTCCTCGAAAACGAAAAACTGCTCAGTCCCGGCGACGAGAACGACTACACGGGCTCGGGGGGGGTCGGCTACACGCGGGAGTTGCTGCGCGATCACCGGGAAGGCGAGCCGATCCGTTGGTCGAACCGGTGGGGCTTCGCCGAATCGCAGGAAACCGTCGGCATCTCGGGCGATATGTTCGCCGAGTTCGTGTTGCCGTATCAGTTGCCGCTGCTCGAACGCTTCGGCTTGAACTGCTACGGCTGCTGCGAGCAGTTGGAGAACCGAATCAAGCACGTGATCAAACAGGTGCCGCGGTTGCGCCGCGTGTCCGTCGCGCCGAAAGCCAACCAGGAAGCGCTCGCAGCCGCGCTCGGTCGCAAGGCCATCTTCAGTCGCAAATCCGATCCGACGACGATCTGCACGCGATTCCACGAGGAGGAAGTGCGCGAGGAAATCCGCAACACGTTGCGAATGGCGGGCGATCTCAACCTCGAACTCATCATGAAAGACACGCACACGTTCCAGGGAGAACCGTGGCGCGTCGCGCGTTGGGTGCAGCTTGCCCGGGAGGAAGTGGACCGGCACATGGCCGGGAAGAAAATCCGAAATCCGAAACAAATCTGAATGAAGCAAATTCGAAAACTCCCAGGGGAGTGCGTCTGCCGTCCTTGTTTGCTTCATTTCTGAATTCGGATTTCGTGCTGGTTTCGGATTTCGGATTTGGGATTTCCCTCTTTCCTCCATGAATGGCCGCGAACGAATCCTTGGCATGCTCGAAGGCGCGCCGGTGGATTGCCTGCCGCGGATGCCGATCACGATGATCTTCGCCGCCGACCAGATCGGCGTGAAGTACGGAAACTACGCAAGCGACCACCGCGTATTGGTCGAAGCCCAACTTCGCACGGCGGAGAAGTTTGATTTCGATTATGTCTCGGCCATCTCCGACCCCGCTCGCGAGGCCGCCGACTGCGGGGCGGTCATCGAATGGTTTGACGATCAGCCTCCCGGCCTCGAAGAGTCGCGCGCATTGCTGAAAGACAAAACCAGCCTCGCCAGCCTGAAAACTCCCGACCCGCTCGGCGGAGGGCGAATGCATGACCGCGTGCGAGGCGTGGCGCTGATGAAGCAACGCGTCGGCGGCGACAAGTTGATCGAGGGTTGGATCGAGGGTCCGTGTGCGCAGGGCGCCGACTTGCGCGGCATCAACACGTTGATGACCGATTTCTTCGACGACCCCAAGTTCGTGCGCGACCTCTTTGAGTTTGTGCTCGAACTCGAGCTGCGCTTCGCTCGCGCCCAGATCGAGGCGGGTGCCGAGTTGATCGGCATCGGCGACGCCGCGGCTTCGTTGGTCGGGCCGGAGATTTACGAGGAGTTCGTCTGGCCGTTTGAGAAGAAGATGGTGGACGGCGTTCACGCGATGGGCGGAAAAGTGCGGTTGCACATCTGCGGGAACACGCGTCGCAGTCTCGAGTGCATTGGCCGGCTCGGCTGCGACATTGTGGACCTTGATTCCATGGTCCCGGTTTCCGAGGCACGGGAGAAGATGGGGCCACATCAGGTGTTGCTCGGCAACCTCGATCCTGTGCGCGCTTTGCGCAACAGCACTCCCGAAGCGATTACCGCCGCCATTGCCGAGTGTCATCGCCAGGCGGGCGCGCGTTACATTATCGGCGCCGGCTGCGAAGTCCCGCGCGATACGCCGGAAGCAAATCTCCGCGCCTTGTGCCGATACGCGAAAGGGCACAGCTGAGATTGGTTCGTAGTGGAGCGCTTCAGCGCGGGCGTGGAACTCTCGCGAAGCTTCAAGACCGCGCCGAAGCGCCCTACTACCAACGCAGCTATGACTGACACCACCCTCCCCAGCCGGGATCACCCCCCGAAAGTGTTCGGGGCTATCGGCGGGGGCGGTTGCACGCAACGATAATCGCCCAGCAAAGAAGTGTGGAACGATTGGGCTGCGAAGCGCAGGTTATCGCGGCCCACCGTTGATCCGCCCGGCAGCTGCGTTCACCATTCCCTCGCATTTTCTTTTGCATGCGACCGCGACAATTTTGTAATGTAGAGCTTCGCATGCGACGCCCGAACCTTTTCAGACAACGACGCGACGCGTACCTGATGGTCGAGCTGATTCTCGCCATCGGACTGGCCGCCGCGGCGTTCGCCTCGTTCCTGACGTTCTTCCATTCGGTGCGCAAACAGGACGTCCGCCTCCAGCGGTTTGCCTCCGCGACGCTGTTGTTGCAGTCAAAGCTCGAGGAACTCCGGCTCGGCACCTATGGTCGGACGCTGGACAAACTGGATTGGTCGAGCACCGGTGAAGGTGAGGCCGCCCAATGGAACTCGACGGCGCAGGAGGCAGGCCGTGGCTTTTCGTGGCACGTGACGGCCCCGCAACCACCCTCCGCGGGGAAGTTGTTCGAGTGCAAGGCGGTGGTGACATGGCAGGAACAGGGCAGACCGCAGTGCGTCTCGGCGGCGACCAAACTGATCTTGAAATGAACAAGCACACGAGCACGCCATTGTTCGTAGCAGAGCGCTTCAGCGCGCTCGTGAAGGGACTGTGGTTAATCTGCAAACCCGCGCTGAAGCGCTCTTCCACAACGAGCGGCCTCACACTGGTGGAAATGCTCGTCGCCATCGCGGTGATGAGCGTGGTGATGAGCGCGGCTTATGTCACCATCCACCAAAGCATGAAGCTGCATCAAAGCGCGATGACCGACTCGAATCGCGTGCTGGCACGGTGCAGTCTGGCGGAGGCGCTGGCCGCGGATTTCCGCCGGAGTCAGCAGGCGCAGATGATCGAGCCCGGCAAGTGCGCCGTGATTCGCGCGGACGGCGCAGAAGTGGTGTACACGGTGCAAGCCAAGGCGGTGCTGCGGTCGGAGCACGCGTTGTCGCAGAGCGCCCGGACGTACGAGGTCGGCAGGGCTCACCTGTGGCTTGGCGACGAACCGGGGGCGTCGCTGCGGATGAAGTTTTCCGACCAGGAGCTCGTGATCGCACGATGAACCGTCGCGGTGGCTATACCTTGATCTTCACGCTCGGCGTGGTTGCGTTGCTCGCGGCCATGGGCGCGATGCTGGTGGGGCCGTCGCAGACGCAGCAGCGCACTCTGGAATTGCACTACCGCAAGATGCAGGCCGATTACCTGAGCCTCGGCGGGCTCGAGCAGGCCAAAGAGTGGGCGGCGCAGGGCGTATTGACGAACGAGTTGTTCGTGTTGTCGAACGGCGTGGTGGACACCACGATGGAAGCGCTCGACGGCAAGCGGTGCCGCGTGGTCAGCATCGGACGGGTGCGCGTCGGATGGAAGAAGGACCAGATCACGGCGCGGAACGAATTGATCGTGCCGCTGGGGCGGACGGATTAGGCATAGCAGAGGACGGATCGCATGAAACCAGATGACAAAGGCGTGGTGGAAGTGCTCAGGCACGCGCGATTGATCACCGAACAACAGCTTCAACGCGCCTACCAGGCGCAGGAGGAATCGGGGGAGTCGCTCAAGGACATTTTGTTCCGGGAGGTGTCATGGGGCACGATCAAGAAATTCCTCAACTACGAGCTGCCGACGCCGTTCTCGGGCGAGAAGCGCGCGCTGGGCGCGGTGTTGCGCGAGGCCGAATGGATCAGCCAGGAGCAGTTTGACGAGGCGGAACGCGAGGCGCAACGCACGGGACTCGAGTTGGGTCAGCTCATGGTCGAACGAAAGCTGGTCACGAAGGAGCAACTTCAGGTTGCACTCAAGCAGCAAAAGGAAACCGGCCTGCCGCTGTGGCGGACCTTGATCAATCTTGGCTATGTGGACACGCACAAGGTCTCGCAGGTGCTCGGGTTGGCGACCGTCGCGCAGGAGAAGCCCGTCGCACCCGAGACAGTCGAGCCGCGCAAGGGCAAGAAGCCGACAGCCAAAGTCGAGGCGCAGACTCCCGCTTCCGCAGCGAAGTCGCTCCTCAACAAGCCCGATGCGTTCAAGAACATGTCGGGCGTGGACGTTGTCGCGGCCGTCATTGAGAGTGCGGTCAAGTCGCGGGCCACGGACATCCATCTCGATCCGCAGGAAGACCAGATGCGTGTGCGGTTCCGTATTGATGGCATGCTCTACGATGTCATTCAGTTGCCACTCAAGGTCGTGCCCGAGGTGATCTCCCGCTTCAAGGTGCTCGGCGGGATGGACATCACCCAGCACCGGCATTCGCAGGACGGACACTTCGTTCACGAGGTGGACGGCGCCGAGGTGGACCTGCGGTTGGCGACTGCGCCCACCGTGCTTGGCGAGAAGCTTGTGATCCGTATCCTGAGCGAGAAGAACGTGCTTACCGGCATCGCGCAGCTCGGTATGGAGCCGGCGCAGATTGACCTCATCGAACAACTCATCGCCAAGCCGTACGGGATGGTCTTGACGACCGGGCCGGTCGGTTCGGGCAAGACGACGACGCTCTATGCGCTGCTCAACGAGGTCAACATCCTCACCAAGAACGTCATGACGATCGAGGACCCGGTCGAGTACCAATCCCGCGGCGTCAACCAGATGCAGGTGGACGGCGCCTCGGGATTCGGGTTCGTGCAGGGTCTGCGCGCAATGTTGCGTCAGGACCCGAACATCATCATGGTCGGTGAAATCCGCGACGAAGAAACCGCGATGACTGCCGTGAAAGCCGCGATGACGGGTGTGCTGGTGTTGAGCACGCTGCACACGAACGACGCCCCGAGCGCCATCGGCTCGTTGATCGGATTGAACGTTCCGCGCTTTCTGATCTCGAGCGCCTTGATCGGCGTGGTGGCACAACGGCTCGTCCGCAAGATCTGTCCGCACTGCAGGCAGGAGTACGTCCCCCCGCCGAGTTTGCTCGAACAGCTCAGCGTGCCCGAGGAGCATCGGGGAAAAAAGTTCTATCGAGGTACGGGCTGCGACGCGTGTTTCAACACCGGTTATCTCGGACGGACCGGCGTCTATGAACTCATGAACGTGGACGAGGAACTCAAGGAAGCCATCCTGCACGGCGAAAGCCAGTCCGAGTTGCGTCGGCTTGCACTGAAGGGCGGCATGCAGTCGCTGGCCACGAGCACGCTGCACAAGGTCCTCGATGGAACTACCACGGCGGAGGAATATCTACGGGTGATTTTCACGTGAAGGGTTATCCGCTGTTCGGTATTGGTTCTTTGTGATGGGACGGATATTTCTCACGACCGGCCACTGAGAACCAATGACCGCTAACCGATGACGAACCCCCGCCCATGAAGAAGAAAAAAATCGCGACATCGTTCTACCGCCAACTCGCCATCTTGCTCGAAGCGGGCTTCCCGTTGATCCGCGCTCTCAACACTCTCGCGCAACGAAGCAGCAACCGCCGATTCCAGGGCATCCTCCGCAATTTTGTGGCTCAGGTCGAGCGCGGCACCACGTTCTCGGAAGCGCTCAGCCAGGCGTCCGACTATTTTCCGCCGTTGCAGGTTCAACTCGTCCGCGCGGGCGAAGGCAGCGGCAACCTGACGACCGTGCTCGATCGCCTCGCGGAGGGCGGCATGAAGGAGATCGCCATCCGCAACCGGCTGCGGACAAGTTTGGTGTACCCCTGCATGATTCTGGTGCTGGCGGTGGTGCTGATTGCGGTTCTCGTGGTGAAGATCGTTCCCACCTTCGCGCACCTCTTCGAGGAAGTCGGCGCTGCGGTGCCGCCACAGACGCAGTTCCTGATTGAGGTCAGCGATTTTGTTCGCTCGCGCGGATGGTACATGATTCCGATGGTCGTTGTGGGGCTTGTGCTGGCGTTGCGAGGACTGCTGGCCCTTCGGATCGTGCGGTTGTATCGCGATCACTTGAAACTCCGGTTCCGCGTTCTCGGTCCGCTCACCCGCGAATACGTCGTTGTTCACACCTGTCGCACGCTCGGGATGCTCTTGCACTCGGGGATTAATCTACTGCGCGCGCTCGATTTGACCAGCGACGCCTCCTCGAACCTGGTTGTGCAGGAGGGGCTGCGGCAGGCCCGGGAGGAAGTCGAACGGGGTCGTGGCCTCGAAGGGCCGTTGCGTCGCACCCGCATCCTGCCGCCCGACGTGGTGGACATGGTGGTGACGGCACAGGAAACGGGCGCATTGGCGGAGAACCTGATCTACGCCGCCGACATTTACGAAGAAGAACTCAACAACCGGATGAGCGTGGTTTCGAGTCTGACCGAACCTGCGCTCGTTCTGGTGGTGGGCTCGGTCGTCTTCTTCGTTGCGATCTCGTTGTTTCTTCCCTACATCAAGCTCCTCAGCGTGATGGGTGGGTCGCAGCTGGCGGAGTAGTACGGATCTCCCGACTGCCTGCGGAGATTCGCACGGGACTACGAGTCGTTCTCCGTTTCGAACGGAGGTTCGTCCGAATCTGCTGGATGTTGATCGCATCGTCGAAATCGAGGGATGCCTGCCGCTCGGCCAGTTGCGTGCAGCTGACTCTGTCCGCTTCCCGCAGCAGCGTGTCTTAATCGCGCAGGAAGAACACTCGGCGCAGTTGGGGAAACGAAGCGTCCGAGGCGGAGGCCACTCCGTCCATTCGCGCTTGTAGCGCACGGGGAATGTCATACCATGTCGCGCGCAGCCATGAACGACCCCGTCACCTACACCGTTGATTCCGAGGGCATCGGCTGGATCACGTTTGACGATCCGAACGCCAAGGCGAACGTCTTCAACCCGCACACCGTCGCCGGATTCCAGAAGGTTTTCAATGCTCTCGGAGGAGAGACCACACTCAAGGCCGTTGTCATTCAGAGCGGCAAGGAGAATGTATTCATCGCCGGCGCCGACATCCGGCTCATCGAGACGATTGATTCAGCGGAAAAAGCGCTCGAACTGGTGCGCGAAGGACACAAGTTTATGGCGATGATCGCCAGCTTCAAAGTGCCCGTCATCGCCGCGATCCACGGCGCGTGCGCCGGGGGCGGTTGCGAGATGGCGCTCGCGTGCCACTACCGGATCGCCAGCGACAGTCCGAAGACGCAGATCGGCTTGCCCGAGGTTCAACTCGGCATCATCCCCGGATGGGGCGGTTGCGTGCGACTGCCCCGGCTCGTCGGTCTGCGAATCGCACTCGATTACATTCTCAAGGGCGACCTCAAACCCGCCGGGCTCGCGAGGAAGCATGGTTTGATGGACGAGGTCGTGCCGGAGGCGATTCTCAAAGAGTGCGCCCGGAAGTGGGCATGGAAGCTGGCGAAAGACGGTAAGCCGCAGCCGCCGTCTCATCTCGAAAACACCTGGCCGATGCGCGCCATCATTTGCTCCCAGGCGCGAAAGATGACGCTGGCCCGGACGCGCGGCAACTATCCTTCGCCGCTGAAGGCGATTGACGCCGTCGAGCAGGGGCTTGGACTTTCGATCGAGCAAGCCTGCGAGAACGAAGCGAAACGATTCTGCGAGGTGGCGCTCACTCCCGAGAGCAAGAACCTGATTCGCGTCTTCTTCCTGCGCGAGGAGAACCGGAAACTCACCGTGGATGGCTGGTTTCCCGGCGTAGCCGCAAGCGTGAGCGAGCGGCCACTCGCTGACGCTCGCGGCTACATCCGTCGCGTCGGCGTCATCGGTGCCGGCGTGATGGGTTCCGGCATTGCGCATTGGTGCAGCACGCGGGGGTTCGACGTCCGCATCCGCGACGTGAAACCGGAGTTTGTCGCAAAGGGAATGCAAAGCATCAACAAGCTGTATCAGGAGAGCGTCCAGCGGCGAAAGCTCACCGCGCGCGAAGCCCAGCAAGGCATGGCGCGTGTGACGGCGACGACTGATTGGAGTGGATTCGCGAACTGCGATTTGATCATCGAGGCCGTGATCGAAGACATGAAGATCAAGAAACCTGTCTTCGAGGAACTCTCACGGCTGGTGCGTCCCGACGCGATTCTCGCCACCAACACCTCCGCCATCCCGATCAACGAGATTGCATCGTGCGCCACGCATCCCGAGCGCGTCATCGGCATTCACTTCTTTAATCCCGTCAGCCGCATGCCGCTGGTGGAACTGATCCTCGGGCCGCAGACCGGTCGCGCTGCGGCGGAAATCTCGCTCTCGTTCGTGAAGACGCTCGGTAAACAAATTGTCATCTGCAAGGACTCCCCCGGCTTTCTCGTCAACCGCATCCTGCTGCCGTATCTGAACACTGCCGGCCATTTGTTGATGGAAGGCAGCGACGTGCGGACGATTGACGACGCGCTGCTCGATTTCGGCATGCCGATGGGGCCGCTGCGGTTGATTGACGAGGTGGGCGTGGATGTGAGCGATCACGTCGCGACCGAGCTGGCGCATTACTTCGGCGAGCGGATGAAGGTGGCCGACGTGCTCGTGAAGATGAACGAAGCGGGCTTGAAAGGTCGCAAGGGCGGCGCGGGATTCTACGTGTACGAAGGGAAGAAGGAGCGGGTGAACCCCGACCTCGGCAAGTACCTACCCGGCGGCGCGTCGCGTTCGCTCCCGAAGCAGGCCATCACCGACCGGCTGCTGGGCGTGATGATTGAGGAAGCGAAGCTGTGTCTCAAAGAAGGCGTTGTCCGCAGTGCCGACGAGGTGGACCTCGGCATGATCATGGGCACCGGTTTCCCGCCGTTTCGCGGTGGGCTGATGCGGTACGCACAGAGCATCGGCAAGGCGTGAGTTCGTCGTAGAGCGCTTCAGCGCGGGCTTGGATGTTGCCCCGGCTGACTTTACGACCCGCTGAAGCGCTCTACTCCGAACACCTCACGGCTTGCAGCAGTCGTGATCGCAGGCGCAGTCCTCGAACGTGCATTCGGTCAAACACGCCCGGCTGCAATAGAGCACGTTGCCTTTCCGCAATCCCTTGTCCAGGTCCACCATGCAGTTGCAGCTCGCGCAGGCGCATTTGATTCGATTGGAAGTCCGAGCGCGCGCGGCGGGGTTGGAAGACGACTTCTTCGCTTTCATGAGTCTCTCCTTTTTTCGTGATGCAAGAGAACATAGTCCACCCGACCGCGAAGGCAAATTCGGAGAGCTACAATTCGTGCGTGCTCCGATAGCGGCCCGGGGAGATGCCGATCAACTTCTTGAAGCTGTGGGCGAAGAAAGCTGGTTCGGCGTAGCCCACTTCGCCCGCGATGCGATCGACGGTCTGGTCGGTCTGCCGGAGCAACTGGCACGCGCGCTCCATGCGGACGCGGCGCAGGTATTGCACAGGAGTCGCCCCGGTGCTGCGCAGGAACACGCGCCGAAACTGCGCTTCGGAGAAGCCGGTCGCGCGTGCGAGTTCGGCGATGAAGATCGGCTGGTTGAGATTCTTGCGGATTGTTTCGAGCGCAGGCAGCAACCGGAGTAGATCGGCGACCTTCGATTCATGGGCGTCGAGCGTCATCCCGGTGCTGTACTCACGGATGAGGCGCAGCAGGATGCGAAGAATCAACGCTTCCAGTCCTCGCTCGTATCCTGCCGGACGCAGCGCGTACTCGCGGCAGGCCGCCTGAAACATCATGTCCATCCGTTTGTCGCCGCGCAGATCAAAGAAGTCCGGGAACTGGAGCAACTCCGGCAACGTGAGCGACTCAAACACCGTCGCCGTGTAATGCACCGAGATGACGTGGATCGGGTTCTTCGGATCGTGGGTGGCGGCGTGGCGTTTCCCGCGAGGGAAGTGAGCGCAGATGCCGGGCTTAAGTTCGAACTTCCTCCCCTCGACCCAGGCGGTACCGTGTCCGCGCGTGATGTAAAAAAGCATATCGTCGCCGACGCGTCGCTCCTTCATCGCCCATCGCGGCACGCACTGATGCCAGATGGCGGTGACGCCGCCCACGGTGATGTGGTGGAGGAGACGACCCAGCCAGTCCTCGTTGGAAATCGCGGGAAATGGCTCGAAATCCGTGACTGCCACGCTCAACGGCCCCGTGTGTTTCAAGTGCGACAGATCGTTCATAGCGCCATCGGCATCGTACGGGGAGGTGATTGGAAAAGACAGAAAAATGATTACGCGCGATATGGCGCATCGGCGGCGTTTGCGCTAGCATGCTCGCACCATGAAATATCTCAGTCAGCAACAGCTCGAGCAGTTTCAACGCGACGGCTACCTGGTCATTCCCAATTTCCTCACGAACCAGGAACTGGCCGACGTGAAAGCGGACATCGGGCGCGTCTGCCAGGAGAAAGCGCACCTGACCAAAGACGAGGGCGGCTTCAACGTCGAGAAGGTCGGCGGCGACGCGTTCGACCACACCAAACCGGCATTGCGTGCCGGGATGCTGCGCAAAATCCAGGGCGCGGTGTTCTACGTCCCCGCGGTGCGACGGGTGTTCACCTCGAAGAAGATGGTGGACTGCATGGAAGACATCATGGGACCGAACATCTACTACCATTCCTCGAAGGTGATGTTCAAACCTGCCAACGGCGGCTCGCCCAAGCCGTGGCATCAGGACGCGGCCTACTGGAAGAACTACGAGCCAAACCAGATCACGGTCTGGATTGCGATTGACGACGCCACGGAAGAGAACGGCTGCGTGTGGGCCATCCCCGGCTCGCACAAACTCGGCCTCGTGCCACACGTGAGCCGGGAACTCCAGGTGCCGGAGTCGCAACTCGATCTGAAGAAGGCAGTACCGGTTCCCGTACAATCGGGAGGCTTGCTGATCTTCCATTCGCTGGTGTTGCACATGTCGAAGGCGAACACGTCCGACAAGCCCCGCTGCGCGATCATTTGCGATTACGATCCGGCGCCGAACCCCACCATTGACGCGTACCCACGGGAAGGGTTCGACCCAACGAAGTACCCCGGCATGAGCGATAACAAAGTGTGGACGCTTCGCGCCGGGAAAGCTGCCGAGTTGGCGGTGGCGTGAGGTTCACCAAAGTCAACGCAAGGGGCAGGCGCGTTTGCCTGCCCTTTTTCTTTTTCTCCTGCGTCAGTTTCGAGTTGCGGTCTGTTCGTCCGACGACTATTCTTTGGTGGTCTTGCGGAGGAACATTGTAGTCACAATTCTGTTGGGTCTGGCAAGCGCGGCAATCGCGCTGGCACAGACCGATTCGCCCCCGGGCCGCGTGGCGCTCCCTTCGGCGAGAATCGTTCTGGATTGGAAATACGCACCCCACCCGCCCTCTGTGTTGTCGGTTAGTCCGGGAACTGTTCAGTTTGCGGAAACGACCGTCGGCGCTGCCGTCAGCCGGGACGTTCGTCTCGCCAATACCGGCCGCGAGATTCTGATCGGCACAGTCGAGAGCCGGGGCGACTTCCGGATTGTCGCCAACGCCCCGTATGTTCTCGCGCCCGGCGAAGCTCGCAGCTTCGCGGTGGAGTTTGTGCCGCGGAAACCCGGCGAGCATAGCGGCTACCTCATCTTCCGAGGTGAACACGGCGCGGTCAGCCTCCTCAACGGCACGGCGGTCGCCGCCCCCACGATTGCGCGTCCCGCGGCGGCGGTCGTTCCCGAGATTCTCGCTCTCGGCGGGGGCACCTCCTTCCTGCTTCGCTGGCAGAGCGAGCCCGGTCGCGATTACCAGGTTTGGTTCAGCGAAGACCTTGTTCATTGGACCCGCGCAGGCAATCCGGCCGCGGCAAATGGAACCACAATGAGCTTCCACGATGACGGCAGCGTGATTGCCCTCCCGCCCGTGGCGGCGCAGTCGCGATTCTACCGCGTCGGTGATTCGGGAGGGATCGTCGGTTTCCGTCGCGTACAGTTGGCCGGCTCCGACACGCCCTTGAGCGTGCCGTTCCTGAAAGCAATCGTGGCGCAGGGCTCAATTGACGGCGTGAACACCTGCTCCATCGCCGACACCGGTGCTGCGCTCCGCCCCGGGCAGTTTCGGTTCGATGCCGCGGGCGCGGCGGAGACGTATGCGTTGACGATCAGCTCCGGCACGCAGGCAGGCCGATGGTTTCTCATCACCGACAACGACGCGCAGACCATTACGGTCGAGGACGCGGAAGGCAACTGCGCTCTCCTGCAACCCGGCGACAAATACATCGTGCATCCATTGCAGCGCATCGCCGACGTGTTCGGGCCGCCGAACGATCCGTCCCTCGGTCGGGACGATCAGATTTTCCTGTGGGATGTCGCCTCGCAGAGTTACGACGCCCCGATCACGTTGGGACACAGTTCAGCGGACAACCGCGACGCGTGGGTGCAGGGCGTGGACGTGGCTGATGCCGTGCCGCTGCTGCCCGGCGAGGGGATGCTCGTCAAGCGCGGCGGCGGCGGCAGACGGGAGTTGCTGTTGCTTGGCGCGGTCTCGCCCGTGCCCACGCTTCAACCGATTTCCCCGGGCAACAATCTTGTCGGCCAGCCCTGGCCCGTGCCGCTGCGCGTGGCGGGCAGCGATTTGCTTTCGTCGGGCTTCGCAGGAGCGCCCACCTTCAACGCGGCTGACAAGCTCTATTTGCTGAACGGCAAACGGAGCGGGTTCAAAACCGTCCTTTGGTTCAACACTGCCCTCAAGCGCTGGCTCTCGCCCGAGGGCAACGTGCGTCCCATGCAGGTCGAATTGCCGCCTTGCAGCGCGTTGTTCATTCAGCGCAACCGCGTGAGCGGGTTCGAGTGGCTGCAGAAGCCGCCCGCCGCGCATGCCTCGGAATAGTCGGCCTGAGCCCGCGCCGACTTCATCTTCAATTCGGCATCGTGACGTTGAGGAACGTCGTCGCGCCCTGGCGCACCTCGACGAGTTGGCCGCGCGGATCGAACGTCAGCAACACCTCGCCCGGCTGATCGGGGTCGTTGTCGAACTCGATCTCGCCCTCCTCCTCGCCGGCGACCAGTTGCACGGTGATTGTGCCGCGCACGATTCCGCCCACGAGCAATTCATAGTCGCCGACCGGCAAGTCCTCAATCTCCACGCGAAAATCTCGGTCGCAATCGGTCTCCTGACGAAACCGCGCCTTCCCTTTCGCATCGCCGTCTGCTCCGGTGTTCGTGAATGAAGGCTCCACATCCATGACGTCACAGGTGCCGCCCGAAGGCGTGCCGAGATTCGTCGAGAGGAAGACAGTGGTGGCCTGTTTGACCTCGATCATCTGGCCCGCGGGGTCGAAGTCGAGAGGCAGATCGTTCGGATCATCCGGGTGCGTGGTGAATTCGACTTCCCCCTCTACGCTCATGTCGAACTGGACGGCGACGTGGATGGTGCCGCGCAACACGCCGCCCACGTAGAGGTCGTAGCTGCCGATCGGCAGGTCTTCGACCTCCACACGGAAATCGCGACGACAGTCGTCGCGAGTGCGAAGACGCGCGTCGCCCGAGGCGTCGGGGTCGGGGCCGACGTTGGTGAACGCGGTCGTGGTTTCGCTCGGCGAACAAACGTTGACGCCCGGTGCGGAGGCGAGCAGTGTACCGGTGAGGATGATGTCGTTGTTCTGAGCCACCTGGATCAATTTGCCAAACGGATCGAAGGTCAGCGGCAGTTTGCCGGGGTCGCTCGTGGAGAATTCGATCTGCCCCTCGCCGGCAACCACGTTGATCGTCCCGCGCAGAACGCCATCCACCAGCAAGTCGTAAGAGCCATCGGATACATCCTCGATCTCGACCTCGAAATCCTGCCTGCCTGCCTTGGTCTTCAGCTCCGCGTGACCGCTGGCGCCGGGCTGGATGCCGGTCGCGGTGAGGTTGACTCGTTCGCTGGCGACGACATTGGTTGGGTTGCCGCTTCCGTCGTCGTTGCTGCAAATCGAATTGTCGCTGGCGTCTCTGACCTCGATCACCTCGCCGCGTGGATCAAAATCGAGCAGCTTGCTCTTACCGGAAGCAGAACCGTTCTGAAATTGCACGGTGGCGGAACCATTGGGGCTGGTCGTGAATGTGGTGCGTTCGACGCCGCCGACCATCAATCGCAATTCGCTGCTACCGGGCCCGCCTTTGATTTGCAGTTTCATGCGGGCGGTGCCGCGCGTGCTTTTGAAGTCCACCAGGCCGGTGGCGTCGTCGTCGCCGCTCCCATGCGACAACGTCATCCGCACCTTCGAGTTCTCCGGCACCGAGCGGGCCATCGAGACCGCGGGCGCGATAAGGAGCGCCGTCGCCATCCAGACCAATCCGAGTTTCCATTGCTGATTCATGATTCTGATCCTCCGCACTAAATGCTGCTGTTCCTGCTTTGTTTCGGGCGGCTCACGCCTGCCTTTGTAATACAGAGTCTCGAATGGAGGATTTATTCCCGGTGTACTTGGGTCCACTCTGCAGACTGGTCATTCGAAGCCCTTCTGTGTAATTTCCCGCCAAGCGATGGCTGGATTTGCCCTGGGGAATAAAGTCGGGTTTCGTGGCTCTGATGAGTGACACCAACACAGGTTCGGCAGGGCTGGACTTTGAGCGGATTGTCCAGGAGCACTATCACGTGCTCTACCAATTCGCCATGGGACTGACCCGCAACGAAACGGAGGCGAGCGATTTGACGCAAGAGACGTTCTATCTGTGGGGCACGAAGGGGCACATGCTGCGTGATCCTTCCAAGGTGCGGTCCTGGTTGTTCACGACGCTGCACCGGGATTTCCTCAAGTCGCGGCGGCGGCAGAACCGATTTCCGGAACAGGAACTGAGCGCGGCGGAGTCTGAGTTGCCCAGCGTCTCGCCCGCGATGGTGGACCAGATGGATTCGCAGACCGTGATGGACACGTTGGGCCGAGTGGATGATTCCTATCGAGCCGCCCTCACATTATTTTACCTCGAAGATTTCTCGTATCAGCAAATCGCCGAGACGCTGGAGATTCCGATCGGTACGGTCATGTCACGCATCGCACGCGGACGTGCACAACTGCAGCGGATGTTGCTCGAGGCGAAGCCGGCACAGGAGAGCCAACGTGGATAGTCAACAAGCCAGAGACATCCTGCTCGCCTACCGTGCCGGCACGTCGGACGCGAACAATCCCAGCGTGGCCCAAGCGCTCGACCTGGCCCGGCGCGATCCGGAGCTGGCCCATTGGCTTGAAGAACAGAATGCGCTGTACCGCAGCATCCGGGCGAAACTGAAGGCCGGGCGCGCGCCGGACGATCTCAGAGAGCGAATCCTCGCGAGTCGAAAGATTGTCCGAGTCGCGTTCTGGCGACGCAACCCGGTCTGGCTGGCTGCGGCGGCGATCTTTGTCCTGTTGATCGGTGCCGCGATGATGCTGCTGAACGTGCGTTCCGCGTCCGACTTCAACTCCTACCGGAGCGAGATGGTCCGGTTCGTGGCGCAGGGCTACAAGATGGATGTGGAGGTCGAGAGTTTCGCGGCGCTGCAACGCGTGTTCAAGGAGAAGCATTGGCCATTCGAGTACGAGGTGCCGAAACCGCTCCAAGCAGTGCCGCTCGAAGGCGGTTGCGCCCACACATGGCGGGGCCATCGGGTCAGCCTGCTGTGTTTCGAGACGACGGACCACAAAGATATCTGGCTCTTCGTCGTCGAGCGGGCAGCGGTGCCTCATCCGCTCGCGACCGGCTCGATTGCATTCGACAACGTGGGAGGACTGCCCACCGCCGCGTGGGTCATGGGCAGCAAACTCTACCTGCTGACAGGCGAAGTGGACGCCGAGACGCTCAAACGGCTGCTGTGAGCAAACTCGTTCAACAAACAAAAGTCCCGGCAATGTCGGCGCGGGCTTTCACGGTTTCTGCGGGACAGCGGGTGCGGATCGTGGACGTAGCCGGAGGCCAGCCGGGCGATTTGGTCGCGTTCAATGCCCACGACCTCGCGGAGCGATTCAGCCAGGCCCGCACCCGGGTCGAGAATCGCACCTGCCGCGTCCGCGCCGGGCATCAACTCTGGAGCGAGGCACAACCGCCGCGCGTGATGTTCTCCATCACCGACGCCACGGTGGGCGACCATGACCTGCTTTACACTCCCTGCTGCCGGTATGCGCTGGCGAAAAGGTTCGGCGTCTCGCGCGATGGATGCCTCGAACATCTGGCCGTTGCGCTCGCGCCGTGGCGCATTTCGATCGCGCAGGTGCCCGATCCGTTAAACCTGTTTTTCCATGTTGAAGTGAACACGGATGGTTCGCTGCGCATCGGCACGCCGTCCTCGCGTCCGGGCGATGTCGTGGAACTTCGCGCCGAGATGGACGCGCTTATCGCGGTTTCGACATGCTCCGTGCCGATCCCGGGCCGGGACAATTCGCCGTACACGATCGAAGTGTGGGACTGATGTGCTGAGTTTCCGATCGACTTGTTCCTGACGGTCATTGTGTCAGCCGGTGCTTTGCTGCTGCGGCTCCGCTCTTGCAACTTGCCGTCGGTATTGTACCCTCGCCGCCGCTATGCCGTTGAACATCAAAGAAGCGGTCGCCGCGCGACTCGGCGAGAATTACGAACTCCATGAGAAATACATCAACCCGACGTTGGTGAAGGTGTTTCGCACAATCGGGTTCGACAAGGTGTACACGAAGGCGAAGGGACAATACCTCTGGGACAAGGAGGGCAATCGCTACCTCGACATGCTCAGCGGGTTCGGCGTGTTCGGCATCGGGCGCAACCATCCGAAGATCGCCCAGGCCATCCGCGACGTGCTCGACTTGGACCTGCCCAACATGATCCAGATGGACTGCGCATTCCTCGCCGGCCTGCTGGCCGAGGCGCTGATCAAACGCTGCCCGCCGCATCTTGAGGCGGTGTTCTTCTGCAACTCCGGCACCGAGGCGGTCGAGGCGTCGCTCAAGTTCGCACGCGCCGCGACGGGCCGCAGCAAGTTCGCCTACCTCGATCATGGCTGGCACGGACTAACGATGGGTTCGCTTTCCATCATGGGCAACGACGAGTTCCGGGAGGGCTTCGGCGATTTTCTCCCGGGCGAAGTCGTTCCATACGGCGATCTTGGCGCACTGGATCGTGTCTTGTCGCAAAAGGATGTCGCTGCGTTCGTCGTCGAGTGTGTTCAGGGCAAGGGGGTGCGAATTCCGAGCGACCATTTCCTTCCCGCGGCACAGGAGATCTGCCGCAAGCACGGGACGTTGTTCGTGTGCGATGAAGTGCAGACCGGCTACGGTCGCACGGGCAAGCTGTTCGCATTTCAACACTGGAATCTCGAGCCCGACATCATCAGCACGAGCAAGGCTCTCAGCGGCGGGTATGTTCCCGTCGGGGCGATGATCACGAGGCGCTGGATTTACCAGAAAGTCTTTCATCGCATGGATCGCTGTTGGGTTCATTCCTCCAGTTTTGGACGCAACAATCTCGGCATGGCCGTCGGCCTCGCCACCTTGAACGTCCTCGACGAGGAAAACCTGATTGAGCGATGCGCGACGCAAGGGAAGAAGTTGATTGACGCCGTCAACGGCCTCAAAGCCAAACACGAAGTGTTGATGGAAGCGCGCGGCAAGGGGTTGATGATTGGCATCGAATTCCATGAACCGAAGAGCCTCAAGCTCAAGATGGCTTGGAAGATGATTCACGCAGCGCACGACGGCTTGTTCGCGCAGATGGTCGTGATGCCGCTCCTGCAAAAGCATCACGTGCTGACGCAGGTCAGCGGCAACCACGGCGACATCATTCGCATCCTCCCGCCGTTCGTCCTCAGCGACGAGGACATCCAGTACTTCGTGAACGCGCTCGACGATATCTTGAGCGATTGCCACAAACTTCCCGGCCCGATGTGGGACCTCGGCACCAACCTCGTCAAAGTCGCGCTTTCGCAGAAGGGCAGGAAGGAGCCCGAGCCGGTGGCCGCTGCACGCTAACTCCTCACCAGTCGGGTGAGCATTGACGCCGAAGCGCCAATCTCTGCACTTTCGGAGTTGACCTGCCCTTTGTTGGCTGCTTATTCACCGCCGTCGCGTGAGGGGCGGCTCGAAGCGGCGCTTGTGGGGAGCTTTCATTTCGTTGCCGGCTTCATCTGCGTCCACGGCGAAAATCAGGAGCCGGAAACAACAACTCACCCCCTAACGGAGAAGAACCTTGGATAGCGAGTAAGCGACGGGCGTCGTTCAAAAAGTCGCTCAGTACTTCCCGTACAACGGCCCGAAGTTGGCGCACGCGCGGAAATCGGCGCCCTGCGGTTCGTTCGCGCCGAACTCCGTCCACGCGCTCGGACGGAAGATGCGCTCCTCCTCGATGTTGTGCATATAGACGGGAATGCGGAGCATCGCGGCGAGCGTGATCAACTCGTGTCCGATGTGCCCGGCGCTGAACGCGCAATGGTTCGCGCCCCAGTTGTTCATCACCGTGTACACGTCGCGGAACGGTCCGCTACCGGTCACGCGTGGAACGAACCAAGTGGTCGGCCACGTCGGGTTGGTGCGACGATCGAGCACGTCGTGCACGGCATCGGGTAGCTCGACCGTGACACCCTCGGCGATCTGCAACGCGGGGCCGAGTCCCTTGATGATGTTGATGCGCGCCGCGGTAATCGGCATGCCGCCGCGGGTGCGGAACCGCGTCGAGAACCCGCCGCCGCGGAAGTATTCGAGCACGGCAGGACACCACTCGGTGGCGTTCAGGCACGCGGCCGCCTCGCTCGGCTTGATCTGCCACCACGGTTTCATCGTGGGTTGGCCGTCCGCTTCCTGCCTGCCGGTGCCGTCGAGCGCGGCGGGACCGCTGTTGATCAAATGCAAGATGCCGCCCGCGGCTTCGCCTTCGAGATCGTGGCCGGTGACTCCTTTTACCGCGTCGGGACTCCAGTAGGTGCGCACGTCGGCGAACACCTGCGCGCCGCCGGTGAGCAGGTGACCGAAGAGCATCGTCGCGCCATTGAGCGCGTCGTTCTCGGTGGCGACGATGTACGGCTGCCGAATGCCGTTCCAGTCGAACGACGTGCACAGGATCGCTTCGAGGAAATCGCCGTTCGGGTAATGGTCGGTCCACTGGCGCTGCCCCTGGAATCCGCCGGCGATGGAGTTGTGCCCCAGCGCTTCCTCACCGAAGCCGAGCGCCTTGAGCCGGGGATTCCCGATCATCAAGTCGCGCGCGATCATCGCTGTCTTGACGCAGAACTCCAACTCCGCGTCCTTCTGCTTGCGCGAGCGACGCCTGCCAGGCTTGTTCGGGTCGAAGCCTTCCCGGCAATTCGCCCGCACCCACCTCAGCGCTGCGGCAAATTCCTTCGGATCGTAAATGCCGCGTGTGATGCGACGAGTGAACTCCGTCATGTCCACGTTCATCACGCGCATGCCCAAGTACGCCTCGAAGAATGCCGGGTCCACGACCGAGCCGGCGATGCCCATCGAGGTGCCGCCCATGGCGCAGTACGATTTGCCGCGCATGGTCGCCACGGCGATGCCCGCCCGGGCGAACTGCAGCAGCTTCTCCTGCACGTCCTCGGGGATCGTCTGGTCGCCGAGCGGTTTTACGTCGCGACCGTAGATGTTGAAAACAGGGTAGCCCTTCTGGTTGTGACCCGCGGACACCGCGGCGAGATAGACCGCGCCGGGACGCTCGGTGCCGTTGAAGCCCCAGACGGCTTTGGGCACAAGCGGGTCCATGTCCATCGTCTCCGAGCCGTAACACCAACACGGCGTGACGGTGATCGAGACGCCGACGCCCTCCCGGGCAAACTTCTCCGCGCAGGCCGACGCCTCCGCGATGCCGCCGATACAACGATCGGCGATCACGCACTCGACCTTGGTGCCGTCGGCATGACGCAGCTTCTGGCTGAGCAACCGCGCGGTATTACGCGCCATGCCCATGACGGCCCCTTCGAGCGATTCGCGGACGCCGCCGAGTCGGGCGTCAATCGTGGGGCGAATGCCAATTTTCGGGTTTGCGCCCACAAGACGATTGCGGGGCGCGTTGACTTTGAATTCTGATTTGATTGCCATAGGAACATCCTTCCAAGTGCGGTTCGTTTCCCTAGCCGCCCGCCACTTAGAGGCAGCCGGGGGCGGAATTCAAGAACTTCCTCGTTCAACCCGAGCGGGGTTTTCCATTGCATTGCAGCAAGGCATCCGTACCGTTCCCAATCAGCACCATGAAATCAATCCGTTCTCACAAACTCAAGAACCGCCACTTCGGCGGCGAATGGTTCGACCGCGTCGAGGATCGGCTGAACTACGACGACCTCATCGCCGACAAACGGTGGCGCAAAGACTGGATCAGTTTCGATGGAGTCGTCCATCACGCGGCGACCGACCGGGTCTATTGCGGCATCACCAGTTTCGATGCCGACATCTTCAAGGTGTTCGACCGCCAGACCGGCAAGTTCGTGGACACCGACTTCGCCAAGGTCGCGAACCCGTACGACGCGAAGTTCCATCGCGCGATGCAACTCACGAAGGACGGCAGCACGTTGTACACGGCCACCGCATTGTTGCACGACGTGGACCGGTACTGGGACGCGCCCGGCGGCGGCATCTTCCGTCACGACATCAAGAGCGGCAAAACCGAGAAGCTCGGCATCCCGCTTCCGCACAATTACATTCAGTCCATCGCCCTGGACGAGAAGCGGGGGGTGATCTACTCGATGCACTTCACGCCGGAGCGCCTCAGCCGGTTCGAGATCAAGACCGGGGCCGCGCGCGACCTCGGCCCGCTGGGCGGCGGGTTCTTCATGGCGCAAGGCGAGAACGTCTGCCTCGACGACGACGGCTGCGCGTGGGTGGGTTGGGGATTGACGCGCGCGTGGCAAAACGGCCCCGGGCCGGATGCGTTTCGTCTATGCAAGTACGACCCGCGCAAGGATCAGATCATCTTCTTCAAGACGGGACTGCCCCGAAAAGACGGGGCGTTCGGCTTCGCAAAAGTCGAGGGACTCTTCAACTTCGGCACCGGCTGTCTCTACGCATCGGGCGACAACGGTTCGCTCTACCGCATCGAAACGAAAACCGCAAAGGCCACCTATCTTGGCACTCCCATCCGGGAAGCCCGGTCGCGGCTCACGTCGCTCGTGATGCACGACGGGTACGCGTATGGCGTCACCGGGCGCGACGGCAAATGCCGGCTTCTGCGGTTCGATCCCAAGACGGACACCTACGAACTCGGTCGCGAGATCGTGGACGAAGACGGCGTCGCGATGTGGCAATGCCACGACGTGAGCGTCACCACGGACGGCGTCCTGTTCGCCGGCGAGAACGATCATCCGCGACGAAGCAGCTATCTTTGGGAGATTCCATTATGAAAACCGCCATCGTTGCCGACGCCAAACCATACAGCGCCGAAGAGACCGCCCGGATCAAGGCGGAGTTCCATCGCGACGGCTACCGGATCATTCGCGGACTGCTCACGTCGGGCGAGGTCATCGCGCTGCGTGAGGCCGTGGACCGTGTGTTCGCCGATCCGGTGAAGTCAAAAGACCCTTACAAATGTTACAGCCCGTTCATCGCGGTGCGCCTGTTCGAGGACGATCCCGTGTTCGAGGATCTGCCCACGCGCGAGCCGATCATCAGCCTCGTGGAGGAAATCCTGGGGAAGAATTGCCACCTGGTGGCCAACAACATCGTCCGCAACGCGCCCGGTCAGGCCATTGACAACTTCCACGCCGACGAACTGGTGTTTTTCCCGTTGCCCGACGGCATCGCGCGTCACGATCCGCGAATCACGATGCCGGTCCTGATGTTGACGGTGCAGATTCTCCTGACCGACGTGCCTTCGATGGAGTATGGCCCGACCGAGTTTGTGCCCGGCAGCCATTACTCGGGACGCCAGCCCAACGATCCCAAGCAGCCGACGTTTGAGGGACGCGGCCCCGTGGCGCTGCTGGGGAACGCGGGAGACATCTATCTGCACAACGGCCAATGCTGGCATCGCGGCGCGCCGAACACATCGAGTCAGACGCGGTACTTGTTGCAGCTCGCGTATGGGATGCGGTTCATCTCGCAGCGGTTCTATCCGTTCGTGAACTACCAACTCCCCGCCCATGTCCTCGCCCGGGCCGATGAACGTCGCAAGCGCGTGTTGGGATTCCATCCGAAGGGCGCGTACGGGTGAAGCTCGTAGCCGCGAGCGTAAGCGAGTGGCCCCGGCAACCAGGCGCTCTCCGCTCGCTTACGCTCGCGGCTACGCCGCCTTCTCCCGCGCGAAGCCACCGTTGAACTGCCGACGCTCGGGCTTGGGCATCGCGGTGTCGGCTTTGACGAACACCGTCTCCTCGCCGAGTAACGCCTCGATTTCGCGGATGAACTCCGCGGTGGGCGCGATGCAGAAATGCTGGTTCGTGTCGAGGAACACCAGCTCGCCGCTCGGGTACTCGATCACCAGGAGCACCGGCGTTCGTCCGCCATGCTTTTCGAGGACGGCACTCAACTCCTGCAACGTTGCCTCGGTTGTGTGCGCGGCCTGGAGGCGGACGTGGACCTGTTTGGTCTGCCGCACGCGCACTTCCTGGATCGGCAGGATTTCCTGTGCGGCGATCTTGGGCTTTTCATCGCGCGAATTCATGCTGCCGCACACGTACACGGCGGCGTCGGTCTGGAGATGCTTGCCGTACTTGGCGTAACAATCCGGGAAGGCCACGACCTCGATCGAGCCTTCCATGTCTTCCAGAATGAACGAGGCCATCGGCTTCTGCTCGGCCTTGGTGACTGTGTTCCGTAAGGCGGTGACAATCCCGCCCGCACGGACCATCTGCCGGTCGGTCAGTTCGAGCGCCTTCGAGGTGGGCGTGAGTTCGTAGCGTTCGAGGATGTCGCCATGCTGCGCCAACGGATGGCCGGTGACGTAGAATCCAAGCAGTTCTTTCTCGAACGCCAGCCGCTGGCTCGCCGGCCACTCGGGCACGTGGGGGGCCTTCGATGGCGGCGGCGCGGGTTCGGAGTCGAATGCGCCGAACAACGACACCTGTCCGCGTGCTTTGTCCTGTTGCACGCTGGCCGCGCGGCCGAGCACGTGATCAATGGTCGCGGCCATTTGAGCGCGCGATTGCCCGAGCGAGTCGAACGCACCGCACTTGATGAGGCATTCCACGACTTTCCGGTTGCAGAGTCGCGTATCCACCCGCTCGGCGAAATCATACAGCGTCTTGAACCGCCCGGCCTTTGCGCGCGCATCGAGGATGGATTGCACGGCCATCTCGCCCACGCCTTTGATGGCGGCGAGGCCGAAGCGGATGGCGCGGAGCGCGTTATTAGTTGTTGGTAATTGGTTATGGGTCGAATTGGTCGTCGAGTCACCAGTGACCAATGACTGATTACCAGTAACTGCCGTTTCAACCGTGAATCGGATGCCGCTCGTGTTCACGTCCGGCGGCAGCACTTCAAGCCCCATCGCACGAGATTCGCGGATGAACAACGCGAGCTTGTCGGTGTTGCTCAGATCGTTCGACATCAACGCGGCCATGAACTCCACCGGATAATTCGCCTTGAGATAGGCGGTCTGATACGCAACGACCGCGTAGGCGGCAGCGTGCGATTTGTTGAATCCGTACCCGGCAAACTTTTCGAGCAGATCGAAGATCGCGTTGGCTTTCTCCCTGGGGATCTTGTTCTTCTCCCAGCAGCCCTTGAGGAACGTCTCCCGTTGCTTGGCCATCTCCTCGACCTTCTTTTTGCCCATCGCGCGACGCAGCAGGTCTGCTCCGCCGAGCGTGTAGCCCGCAAGCGCCTGGGCGGCCTGCATGACCTGCTCCTGGTAGATCATGATGCCGTAGGTCTCACGACAGATCGATTCGAGAAGCGGATGCTCGTACTCGATCTTTTTCCGACCGTGGCGCCGCTCGATGTAGTCGGGAATCAGGTCGATCGGCCCGGGACGGTAGAGCGCGATCAACGCGATGATGTGTTCGAGGCTGCTGATCTGGAATTTCCGGCACAGGTCGCGCATGCCACCGGACTCAAGCTGGAACAGGCCGATCGTGTTTGCCTTGTTGAGCAGGTCGTACGTCGGCGCGTCGTCGAGCGGAAGATTGTGGATGTCCACGTCCACGCCCTGCGTTTGCTTGACCAATTTGACCGTCTCGTCAATCACGGTGAACGTCTTCAACCCGAGGAAGTCCATCTTCAACAGGCCGAGGTCGCCGACCGGGTTCATCGCGTATTGCGTGACCAGGCCGCCGTTTTCATCCTTCTGGAGCGGGAGCAGTTCCACGAGCGGTTGCGCGCCGATCACGACCCCGGCGGCGTGTGTGCTCGCGTTGCGCGAGATGTCCTCGAGCACGAACGCGGTGTCAATCAGGTCCGTGACGGTCTGGTTGCTCCGGTATTCCTTCTGGAGCTCGGGGACCTGCTCGAGCGCCTTGTGGAGTGTGATCTTGGGATCGTTGGGAATCATCTTGGCGAGCCGGTCGGCCTCGCTGAAGCTCAGACCCATCACGCGCGCCACGTCGCGCACCACGGCTTTTGGCCCGAGCGTACCAAAGGTGATGATTTGCGCGACATTCGCTTCGCCATATTTCTTGCGCACGTACTCGATGACTTCGCCGCGTCGGTCGTCGGCAAGGTCAATGTCAATGTCGGGCGGGCTGATGCGTTCGGGATTCAGGAATCGCTCGAAGAGCAGGCCATACCGGAGCGGGTCCACAACGGAGATTTCCAGCAGATACGTCACGAGCGAGCCCGCTGCCGAGCCACGGCAACCCACCGCGATGCCGTTGCGTTTGGCGAAGCTGACGAAATCGGCGACGATCAGGAAGTAACTGACGAACCCTTGTTTCTCGATGACTCTAAGTTCGTGCTCCATCTGCTCGACGACCTTGCGCTGGGACTCCGGGAGCGTTGATTTCCAATCAGCTATATCAGCCAGCGTTGGGCCCAGACGAGCAGGGCAATGAGCGTGGGAGGCCGACTCCGTCGGGCGACCATGAGTTTCAGTTGTCTGATCGAGGTCGCCCGACGGAGTCGGCCTCCCACAGTCCCGGCCTGGCGTGGTACGATCCAAAATGCCTTCGGTCTCGATGCCATATCGCTTCTTGAGGCCGATGAGACACTGATGAATCAAGTAGCCTTCGCGCGAGAACCCGGTGGGCGGATCGAAGACGGGAAAACGCAGTTTCCCGAACTCGAGATTGAGGCTGCATTTCTCCGCGATGGCGATGGTGTTGCTGACCGCGTCCGGCACTTCCGCGAACAGCGCCTTCATCTCCTCCGCAGACCGCAGGTAGAACTGCTGCTCGACGTACTTCATCCGCTTCTCGTCTGCCAGTGTGGTCTGCGTGCCGATGCACACGAGGCAGTCGTGCGCGTGCGAGTGATTCTTGTCGAGGTAATGCACGTCATTGGTTGCGACCATCGGCATGTGGAACTCGCGCGCCCACTGGATCAGGTGACGGTTCACCTCGCGTTGCGCCGGGATGCCATGGTTCTGCAACTCGAGATAGAAATCGCCCGGCTCGAAGATGTGCCGGAACTGGTCGAGAGCATTCCTGGCCTGATCGAGCATGCCGTTGGTGATCTTCTGCGGCACCTCGCCCTTGAGACACGACGAGAATCCGATCAGCCCCTTCGCGTGTTGCGCCAGGAGTTCCTTGTCTATGCGCGGCTTGTAGTAGAATCCTTCGAGGTGGGCCGCGGTGACGAGTTTGATGAGATTGCGATAGCCGGTATCGTCCTTGGCGAGCAGGAGCAGGTGGTTGTACGCGTCGCGTCCGCTGGTCGCTTTCCGTTCCCGTCGGTCTCCCGGCGCGATGTAGGTCTCGCAGCCGATGATCGGATTGACGCCCTCCTTGCGCGCCGCTTGAAAGAAATCAATCGCGCCATGCAGCACCCCGTGGTCGGTGATAGCCAACGCGGGAAACTTCAGCTTCGCCGCCTTTTCGACGAGCTTGTCCACGCGGCACGCGCCATCGAGCAGGCTGTACTCGGTGTGAACGTGCAGGTGGACGAAGTCCGCGTGTTGCATGACGGATTAAAAGCGCGAGCAAAAAGCGGAGGCAAGATTTTTCGCCGGGAAGTTATTCACCTTGATTCCACCGTGCTTGAGTTTCGAGCTTCATTCGGGTACAGGAAATCCCGATGAGCACAACAAATTACCAATCTTACAAGGGCATTCCATCCATCGCGGGCGTTTGCTCGATGGCCGATGCGATGAAGCCCGGGTTGTCGGTTGAGGAATGCGTGCGACGGCACAAACGCTACCACTGGGCGTTTCGACGGCTGCACGAGATTTTCACCGCGCGCATCCCCGCGGAGCCGATTTATGAGTTGAAGATGGCGTTCAGTCTGCACGCGCATCTCTGCGCCGAACACACCGCCGCCCTCCGGAAACGCGTCGGCGAGATGCGCGAGCCGCCGCTTGGGTTGGAAGAATGTCCCGATGCAAACCTCGACGTCTTCTTTGACGAGATCCTCTGCGCTCCGACGACTGAGGAGCTAGTGCTCGGCCTGTACGAGAAGGCGGTACCGGCCTTGCAGGCCGGCCTCGAGCGACACCTCGCCGACACGAACCGATTGGCGGACCATCCGTCGGTGCGGGTGTGCCGATTCGCATTGATGGAACTGGCGGAAGTGGCCGACTTCGGGAGGAAAACGATCCAGTGCCTCGTGGATGCGAAGACGCGCCAGCGGGTCGCCGGCTGGCTGCAGTTGCTGGATGATTGTCTGGCTGCCGCCGGCGGGCTCGATGGTGTGGCGGCCGCCGTCCCCGGCGGCAATGGGCGCTCCGCCGCCGGGACGGCCGCCACCGCAACCCGCACGATTGTTCGCCAGCATTCCGCCACACCCTACAAGTTCGACGGCACGCCAAAGCGCGACGAACGTTTTCCCGACCCGTACAACATGGGGGTGAACGCGGAGACGTTCCTCTACACACCGGAGTTCTCGCCCCGGGCGAAAACGCTGATGATGTTCTACAAGCGCATCCGGGAGATTGACGTGCCCGAGATGATGGCCAGCATCCTCACCGAGACCAAGGGCAAGCCGTGGGAGTACTACCGGGAAATGACACGCCAGCTTTGGGACGAAGCGCGGCACGGCATGATGGGGGAGGTGGGGTTTGTGGCGTCGGGAGTGGATTGGCGCAAGGTGATGATCAATTTCACCTGGTCGCTGGGTTTGAACACGCAACTCAAACCATGGGAGCGTCATGCGGTGCTCTATTTCATCGAACAAGGCCTGATGCCCAAAACGGGCAAGCGGTACGAATGGGAGACGGCGGTGGCCTCGCAGAACCCGCTCTCGGCGTTATTTCAGGACTACGATTGGGCGGACGAGGTGTTGCACGCGCAGATCGGGCGGACGTGGTACGTGCCGGAGTTCAAGAGCACGCAGGAGGCGCTCAAGTACGGCGACGAATGCTGGTCGAAGGTGTTGAGCAACTGGCGCGGGTGGAAAGAGGCTGGGCTGACGCAGCATCGCAACTGGTGGCCGGATGTGTATCGCGACGCGTGCAAGGTCTGGGGCATCGAACCCGACCCGAAGGAGCTTGCATTCAACCAGACGTACGAAACGACGCGCGCCGACTTGAAGCAGATGACCGGCTCGGCGTGAGCAGCCGAGGTGGTGACTACTTCTGCTGTGCCGTCTTGATGTGGGCGCCGATGTTCGACACGGTGTCCACCCAGATTTCATCCGAATCGGTCAGGTGACGACAGAGGCGCGTGAGGACGTTCTTCGAGATAGATTGGCGACGGCTCGGCCCCATCTCATGGCTTACCAGGATCAGCCACCCTCCCCGTTTCAGCGTGCTGTCAATCCAGTCCTTTAGGTAGCCGAACGGTTTGCAGTCGGAGTCCACACCCATCGCTTGTGCCAGATCACAGACGGTCGGATCGTTCGCAGTCTCATCCGGGAATCCACGCCCGACGAGGAAATGCTTTGCCACGAGCGGGACGTAGCTCAGCAGCCCGAGCCCCCGGCCGACGTATTTCTGTCCGCACGGATAGGCGAACGACCGCGCTGTGACGCCGAGGAGTTTCTGAATCATCGCATTCGCCTCGATCAACTCGAACTCCATCTGCTCAATGGTGTAATCCTCCAACACATGGCTGGCGCCCCAGCCAAAGTTGGCTGTGCAGGGGTGATGAACGCTGTGGTTGCCGACCTCGTGTCCCGCGCGGACTGCCTCCCGCCAACCATCCAGTCGCTGCTGCATCGCATGGAAGCTCACGTAGAACGTGCCACGAATGCCGAACTTGGTCAGAATGGGAATACCGGTATCAATCTGCGACAATCGCGCGTCGTCGAATGTCAGACTCACCGCCGCCTTCTTTCCGCGGGGCCATCGGAATCGTTTGCATGATTTCACGAATCCTCTCCGCAGGCTACAGCTTCACAAACTTACCCAATGCCTTCTTGTTGAACGCGACATCGAGCGCCCGGAACAGTGCGAGGGTTTCTGCGCGCGGCACGCTTTCCTTGCGCGTCTCGAAGAAGGTGAAAATCCGACGCAACAACTCGTGGAAGAACGGATCCTTCTGGCAGCTCACGTGCACGGCCTTCGCATCGCTGACGAGCATCGCCTGAAATTCGCACGCGCAGCCCGTGTGCAAGAACACGTTCGCCGTGCGTCCGCCTCCGAAGCGAAGGATCAGTTGGTGGTGCGCCCCGTCGGCGAGACGCATCACCGCCTTGACGTCGTCTCCCATCACGCTGATCGCCATCTCGAGCGGATGGACGATGTATTCCTCGAAGCTGCCCCCGCCTGCAAAAGTTTGAAGGTGACGCACTTTGTCCCGGCCGAGTTCTGCCGCGGCATTGGTCAGACTGGACGCGCAACGCAGCGCCGAGGTCGAAATCACCGGCACGTGATGTTTATCCGCCAGCTCGAAGATCTGCTTTGCGACCCGGAAGCTCGGCGCGAAAGTCTTGTCCACGTACGTGGGCTTGCCGATCGGAAACGCCTTCCGGCAAAGCGCCAGGTGCGTCTCCGGGTTCGAAGGCGCAAGGATCATGATGCCGTGGCAATCGGACATCTCGCGCGGGTCGGCCACGTACTGGATTCTCTTCTCCGCCGCCCACTTCCGCCCGCCCACTTCGTCCAGGGCCCAGCACTTCGCGACTTCCCAGCCGCAATGCTTGAACGCGGGTTCGTCACGGAGCAGGTGCAGGAAATGGTTGGCGTGCCAGTTGTCGAGTTTATAGTCAACGAAACCGATTCGTTTCATAAAGGTGTCACGCCAAAGAGAGAATGTATGTTTCGCCTGGTTTTGTCACGAAGTGGATGTCTGAGCCGGGAGGGAACACACGCTGCCCAACCTTGACCGGCCGCGTCGAGTGCGGATGCTCGATGCAGAGCCGGCCGCCCGATTCGCTCTGAACCTCGGCCTTTGCGAATGCGCCGTCGCGTCGCCAGGCCGATACCAGAAACGCTCCCTCCGCGCGCAAGTTTGTGAACGCCACATTGCCCCACGCCTCCGGAACGGCCGGGAAGAGGCGCAGACGTCCGCCCCAGCTTTGCAGCAGCATCTCGTTGACGGCGTGGGCGGCGCCGAAGTTCCCTTCGAGCGTGAACGGCCGGTAGTGGAAGCGCGATGCACCGGCGCTCTTGTAGTCCCCGTTCAGGTGAAATGTGTTGGGCGACGCGCAGTAGTCGAGATAGTTGTTCAATCCCCAAAGCGCCCGGTTCGGTTCGCGCAGTCGAGCCCCGATACACGCATACCAGGAGAACGAATAGCCGCACCAGAAGCCGGTGCCCATGGATTCGATCTCCGAAATCGTGTTGCGGATGATCTCCCGGTCGCGATCGCTGCCTTCGATGTTCACATCGCCGAGCGGGAAAATCGGCATGCATTGCGCGGGATGACGGTGCGACTCAGTCAATCGCTGCCCCTGCCAGATGGCCAGTCCACCCTCGGGCGCGGGTGATTTGGGTTCGGTTGGTGAGAGATGGTACGGCTGCAGCCGGGAACGAACGCGATCCCAATGCTCTGCTTCCTTGGAATCCCGGCCCAGAACCTTCGCCGCGGCGCTCGCCGCTTCGAGTGCGTACCGGATGTTAGCGAGATCATACGTACTGTCTTTAGCCCACGCTTCAATCCAGTTGTGGAAATACTCGGGCGAACTGGAGTAGTGAACGTGATAGATCCCCTTGCGGTCACGCGTGAGTTGGGACACGCAGAACCGCGCGACCTCGCTGAGAAATGGATAGCCGACGTTGCGGAGGAACCCCTTGTCCATCGTGTAGCGGTAATGCCACCACACTTGTTGCGCGACCCACGCGGCGTTGGAGCGGCTATACACGTACGGCGCCCAACCGCGGACTATCGCGCCGTTGAGACCGTGTGAGCACGGGATGTTGGCGCCGGGCGCACCGTAGAACTTCCGCGCGAAATCCCGGTAGCGCGGCAGCAATTCGAGCAGCCACTCCGCAAACGCCCGGCTCTGCTCGACACGATTGGCGGTGAGCGCAGGCCAGTAGCTCATCTGTGTGTTGAGGTCGTGATGATAATCGCCGCGCCACGGCGGCAGCGCCATTTCGTCCGCCGTCCACACGCCTTGCAGTGAAATGGGCGGTGTGCCACGCCGCGCGGTCGAAGCGAGTTTGTACATCTCGGCGTACCAGAGATGCTCGATGCGTGTGTCGGGAAGGCGGATGTTGGCGAGCTTCCAATAATTCCGCCACCAAGCGACGTGAGTGCGCTCGAGTGCATTCGGGCCGGTCGCCTTGGCATCTTCGAGCACACCGATCGCAAGCGGCAACGGATCGCTGCCGTTGTATGCCTGTTGCACGGTTGCGTAGAGCACCCACTCGCCGCGCACGCGGAGGTTGGTCCATGCCACGGTGTACGACATCCCCTCGGCGCATTCTTGCACGATGTATTCGATGCCGCCGCGTGTGCGGCCTTTCTTGAGAGCGGGGTAGCCCAGGCTGCGAATCTGCCCCGCCGCCAGCGTCCCATCGGATGGACTGACGGCGCGAGAGCGGTCGAACGGAGAGAGAAAACCAACTCGTGGTTTGCCGTTGCGCACGCGAACCACCACAAGCGGGCTTTGTGCGTGCACATAAGCAGTGACCTCGAGCTTGCCGATTCGAGTGCGGCTGATGGCGGTCGCGAAGTCGAGATGACTGGCAAACGGCCCCGCGTTGCCACGAGCAAAATCGAGCGTGATCCGCCCACAAGGCAGCTTGGTTGGATAAGCGATCGTCTTGCGGTTCTTCTCGAAGATCGAGACAATCCGTTTCACATCGCGGCGGTCCACGAGCCTTCGCAGCGTCTTCCAGTTGAAGTCAGGATGAAACACGCCCGGATCGTCCCTGTTATCCCAGAGGTCGCTGCGATCCACCGACAGGTTGAGCGGGTGGCCGTCGCCCCACACGAGCAACCCCATCAGGCCGTTGCCGAGCGGCAAGGCTTCGTCCCAGCGCGAGACCGGGGACGTGTAATGAAGGCAGTGCCTGTGAGGATCAACGGAAAGCGGAGCGGGTTTCATGGTAGATGCGCACAGCCAGACGGTGTGATGCGGGAGTGCTTTGTCTAAACGCGATAGCGTTGGAACTCGTGTCGCGCCTGGATGCCGCGTGCGATCCAGAACTCTCGCTTGGCGGGAAGGCAATAAAAGCTGTCAATCGCCAGGCCGCGACGCTCCCCTTTCGGACGCTGACAGATGTTTTTGCCCTCGCCGACACCTTCGTCGCAGAGACACTTCTCGATGATCTTGCCGTCAATGCGACCACAATAACGTCGCCCCAATTCCGCCATGCGCGGGCCGCGGTACTTGGTGTTGGACTTGGGATTGTAATCAATGTCCTGCTTCGCGAGCCGCACGATGTTCGGACACTCGTAGTGGTTCGCGCGTGTGATCACGTCCTCGCACCGCACCGCCTCGAAGCGACCGGGCAGGCCTTCGATCACCCACACCTCGCGCTCGGCGTCGGCGATGAAGAACACGTAACAGCCCGCAAGCTTTGTTCGGCCTAGCAACGCGAGCGCCTCCCGGCAGTTCCGGCATCCGAGGATACCCGCGATAAGCGCGTACGTGGGAATGCCGACCTTGGGTTTGATCTTCGGCAGATACCCCGCGCCCGTCCAGACGAGTGACATGCCGTGTTCGTTGATGCCCGCCGAGGCATAGAGGCCCGGGTAGGAGTAGAGCAGCATCGCGGGATGCCCCGTCATTTGTAGCCGCGTCAGACTTGACCATGTGTACAGGTGCGAACCCCAGTCCCAGTTTTGTCCGATGATGGCGTTGCCGTCCTTCGAGCCGCCGCGGGTGGCGCCGATGGCGGTGCAGGGCTTGGTGTGGACGATCTCTTCGTGCAGAAGGACGAGCGTGATTTCCTCGACGGAACGTCCCGACCCTTCCGCCATGCCGCGCACGAACTCGACGACGTGCCGTTCCCAGCGTTTGAACACCTTCCAGCATCGGCTCGCGTAGCGCAGCCGCTCCGGGTTGGGCGGCACTTCCATGTGGAGGAATGCATCAATCGCTTCGGCGTGTTGTTCGCCATAGTGACGTCCGCACGACCGGGGCGATCCTTTGAGTTCGGTCAATCGGTGAATGCTGGGCAGTTTCTTCATGTCAGGCGCGGAGATTCCGCGACCCACCGGCAAAAATCAAGCCGCGATCACACATGGCCACGAAGACGTACGATCGGACGTCTTCATGGCCACTCGATCCAGGACGGTGATTGGCTTACACAAGAATTCGCAACGCGCGCGGTACGATCGAAAATGTCGCCGGCACTCCCCCGGCGAGATCGCCCTCGACCTCGAATGGTACCGGTTCGGCTGCCGTGCACTCGATCCGTTCACACTGAAAGTACGTCACATCCTTGAAAGTGGTGTGCACGCCGCGCATCACGCCCTGCAGATAGCGCAGGACGTTTCCGTAGCCGTGATTATGGAAGACGCACACGTCGAGCAGGCCGTCGTCGGTGCGAGCCTTGGGGAACACCGCGAACTGTCCGCCGTAGAGACGACCGTTGCCGATGAGAACCAAACCGCCGCGGGCTTCCACATTTCCGCCGTGGACATCCACCTCGGCGCGGTGCGTGGCGATCGCTTTCAGTCCCGCCCAGATGTAGCTCAACGGGCCGATCTTTTTCTTCAGCTCCCAGCTCGTCTCGCGCACGCTCACCGCATCGAGGCCCACGCCCGCGAGTTGGGCAAAGTATCGCTTCGCGCCGTGCGACTCCGCGCATCCGAGGTCGATTGTCCGCGTCGCGCCGGCAGCGAGTCGTTCCCAAGCGGCTTCCATTTCCAGCGGGATGCCATGCTCGCGCGCAAAGACATTGACGGTGCCGGTCGGGACCACCGCCAACGGCACGCCTGAAAGCGCGATCCCATTCACGACTTCGTTGATGGTGCCGTCGCCTCCCGCGGCGACGATGACCTCGCAACCGTCGGCGACGGCCATTGCCGCGAGACGGGTCGCGTCGCCCGGTAATTGGGTGGGCGAGAGTTGAATGCTCCCATCAGGGGTTGCCTTCCCCGCCAGAAAATCGAGCACATGTCGGGATTTCGCGCCGCGCGCGTTTGGGTTGAAGATGATGCAAACTCGTTTCACCGTGAGGTGGGACACGATTTGCGGAATCGTTGTTGAAGGCAAGGCGATTTACTGGCTCGCCCTGGATTTGCGGGCAGTCACAACCCGATCGACGACATCGGTCGAACTGACAGGGATGGTGATCATCGTCTGTCCTCGCGAGACGATGGGTTGTTCACCTCTGACTTCGACAAGTCTCAGCATCGTCCCCGGCGCCAGCTCGGTTGAACCGTATTGCTTGTCGTTCACGATGACGGGGATGGACACCTTTGTCCTCAAAGCCACTTCTGCAGACCATTCCTGCCGGTTCTTAGCCAAGGTCGCCAGATCAACCGTGTCAGACATGCCGACTGTCGCTGGTGCTGCTTGCGTTGTAACGGATGGCTCTGGTTGAGTCATCCCATCCTCCGCCATGGCGTCTCCGTGCTCGTTCCAGAACTGCGAAGCGGTTTGTACTTTCTCCCATTTCCCCTCCGTAAACTCATGGGACAGTCGCTTCAAGTTCGGCAACGAGCGCAGGAACGCGATGTCTTTGCATTGGGATGGGCATGAACTCGGTCAACGGCATGCCCTTGAGGAGTACCAAGTCAGGGATCTCTGGATTGTTCAGGTTGAGCGACGGATTTCCCATCGCGTCCTGGGAAAGCCTCTCACCGAGCCGGTGCTTCTCCAAGTGCGCCTTCCAAACTTCAGGCTTAACGACTCGTTTGGGCCGACATAAAAGTGCATTATGATTCAACCACCCGGCTTCTGTGCCGCCGCGTACACCACGTCGGTGCGGATGGCACGGACGTTCTTCTCGCGCAGAGGACGAAGTGTTGCCTCGCGCACGCGTTCCCGGGCGGCGGGATCGAGTTTGTCCACGGTGCCGCGATAGCCGCTGCCCATCACGATCGTCCACCAGTCCTCGGGCGAACCGAGCGGATGTTCGCCGGACTCGTACTCCACATCGGTTGTTTCCACGCCCGACCGACGGAGCAACTGTTTCAGGCTCGCAGCATCGTTGATGGTGTCCCAAGGGTTGGAGCTCTTGTGGAGGTCCGGACGCTCGGCACGAATCGCTTCCCAGAATGCTGAGTTGGCAGGCTCGAACAGCTTCTGCCTCCCCCGTCGTGATCGCAAGCTGACCGCCGAGGCGCACCATCCGCCAGAGTTCCCGAATCGCACGCGCCATGTCGGGCGCATAGAAGATTCCAAACACACAGATCACCCCGTCCAAGCTCCCTCCCGGCTGGTTGAGCGGTTCCATGTCGCCGACGCGGAATTCAACCTGATGGAGACCGCGGGCGGTGCACTTGGCGCGAGCGAGCGCGATGAGTTGTTCCGAGAGATCCACCGCAGCCCCCGGAGTCAAACCGAGCCGGTCCACCGTGCGCCCATCGAAACGATCCGAAAACGAAAGCGCGGGATCGTCGTAGCAGTCCGCCGCCGCATTGTAAGCTGCGGCGGCAAGGGAATGAGATATATCGGCGATGGTGAGAGAACCACAGGATACCGGCGTCGGTGGCTAGTTGACCACGATCGTCGCCTCGCGGCCGGCGCCGACGGAGACGATCTTCAAGTTCGCGCCGGTCAACTCGGCGATGGCTTTGAGATAGACTTGAGCCTTCTTCGGCAGATCGCTAAAGGTCTTGGCGCTCGTGGTTGGCGTAAGCCAGCCTTCGAATTCCTTGTACACAGGCGTGATGCGACGGAGTTGTTCGAGGTCGTTGGGCATGCACTCCAATGCCTTCCGACCGTCCTTGTACGCGACGCAGATTTTGATCTTCGCGACAGTGTCGAGCCCGTCGAGGTTCGTGACGGCGATGTCGTCAATCCCGTTGACCATTTGCGAGAAGCGAGTGGCGACAGAATCGAACCAGCCGCAGCGTCGTGGGCGGCCCGTGGTCGCGCCGAACTCGCGTCCCATCGCGTGGAGCATGTCGGCAATCTCCGCGTTCTCGGTCGGGAACGGCCCCTCGCCGACTCTTGTCGTGTACGCCTTCATCACGCCGACGACGCGATCCACCCGGTGCGGCGGCAGGCCGGTACCGGTGCAAGCGCCGCCTGCGGTGGTGTTCGAACTGGTGACGTAGGGGTAGGTGCCGTAGTCAATGTCGAGGAATGTGCCTTGCGCTCCCTCGAACAGGATGCTCTTGCCGTCCTTGATCCACTTGTGCAGCAATGGCACGGAGGCGACGATGAACGGGCGCAGCTTCTCGGCAGCGGCGCTGTATTCGTCGAACACTTTCTTGAAGCTCAACGGTTTCGCGCCCCATGCGCGCAGGATTTCGTTGTTGATCTGAATCTTGCGGCGCAGCTTGAACTCGAACAGCTTGGCGTTGAGCAGATCGCCGACGCGGATGCCGGTACGTTCGACCTTGTCGCCGTAGGCGGGGCCGATGCCGCGCTTGGTGGTGCCGATCTTGTGTTTGCCCTTGTGATGCTCGCGCCACTCGTCGAGCAGGCGGTGGTAGGGGAACACCAGGTGCGCCGTCTCACTCAGGTAAAAATTGCCGTTAATCTTCACGCCCTGTTTGCGCAGTCCCTCGATCTCTGCGAGCAACGAGATCGGGTCCACCACAACGCCGTTCCCGATCATGCACATCTTGCCGGGACGGAGGATGCCCGACGGGATCAGGTGGAGGACGAATTTCTCGCCCTTGATGAAGACGGTGTGGCCCGCGTTGTTGCCGCCCTGATAGCGGACGACGATGTCCGCGTCCTCGGTCAGCACGTCAATGATCTTGCCTTTGCCTTCGTCGCCCCACTGGGCGCCCACGAGTACGGTGTTCAATGCCATAAGGGTCTCATTTCTGCACACAGCATCCCCGCAGTTGATCTGACGGGATGGGCTGCTGTCCGGGATTGCAGATTAGGTTGCATGACTGAGTGTGTCAACAAAGGAAGTTGGCTGTGTTCTCGTGCGATTAGCTCGTCCTCGTAATCGAACGCCGCGAATGACCGACAACGAGGACGAGGACGAGAACGGTCAAGTCCCGTACCTCAACACCACGCCCAGACACTCACCGGGCTTGTTGAGCACGAGTTCGAACGCCTCCGCCGCGCGTGCAAAAGGGAACTCGTGCGTGATCAGCGGCGCAACTTTCACCTGCCCGGCGCTGAGCATCTGAACGAACTCCTGCACGTTGCGTCCCTCAGTCCAGCGCACGTAACCGATGGGATAATCATGGCCACCTTCCTCGTATTGAGGATCGTATCGGCCGGGCCCGTACGACGTGGCGATCAGCAACTCGGCATCCTTGTAATACCAGATGTCGCGAGGGAACTCGCACTTGAGGTTGCCGACCACGACCACCCGGCCCCGGTGGCGCACCATCTGAAGTGCCTGTACCATCGGCGCTCCCGAGTTCGGCGTGCTCGCCGTGATGACGGCCAGATCCACGCCGCGCTTCTGTGTGAATTCGTGGATGATTTCAGCCGCGTTCGCCGATTGCGCGTTGATCACCGTGTCGGCTCCCAGTTGCGACGCGAGCTTCAACCGTCCTTCGTTCAAGTCCACCGCGACGACCCGTGTTCCCGCCGCCCTTGCGATCTGTACGGCGAGTTGACCGATCATGCCGAGACCGATGACCGCCACGGTTTCGCCGACTTCGATTCGGCCTCGACGCAAGCCCTGCATCGCGATCGCACCCAGCGTTGAGAACGCCGCTTCGCGCAAGTCCACGTTACCGGGAGCGCGTGCCAACAGGTGTTTCGGTACGTAGCATTGCTCCGCGTGCGACGCGTGGCCGCCACCGGCGCACGCCACCGGGTCGCCAGGACGAAATCCTTGCAGCGCAGTGCTCGTCTCGAGAATGACCCCCGCGTTGCTGTAACCCGGCGCCCATTCGCCCGCGCTTGGATCCGCCTTGGCGCGGCGCGCTTTGAGCACCGTTCCTTCCGTGCCGACGCTGATCGCGGAGAATTTCGTCTGCACGAGCGCGCCCTCGCCGCGCAGCGAAGGCGTCGGTGTTTCCCGCAGTGCCAATTCTCCGGTTGCCGAGATCCAGACCTGTTTCATTTCGGCCACGCAATGTCCTGCCACGCTCCACGCGAAGCAACACAAATATGGTGAGGATGGTGTGTTGCCTGCGGGGTTGCAGTCGCCCGTTCGCACAGCAACCGGGCGCATCTGCCGGTTGTTGGTACTCCGACAAGCTGAAGCTTGAACTCCAAACGCAAGCTTCGAGAGGGTTTCGTTGGGAGTTCAAGCTTCCGCTTGTTTCAGCACATTTCGTCGGGGACACTCCAACCAACAACTTCGGCATGCGCCCACCGCAACCACGCATCGATTCTAGCTCTTTACACCCTTTGCTGATTTCGTTAGGGTCACCGGCAAGAGGTCATTGTCCATGAAACAATCCGAATCCAGCAAAGACGGTTTGCTTTCCCAGAAGAGCGCGCCCGGTTCCCACGGATCGAGCAGCCACACCGTGTTGCCGAACCGCGCGCCCGACGATCCCGTCACCAAGGAAGACGTGACGCAGACCGTGGACGCGGCGCGCCAGCAACTGGCCGAACTCCAGCGGAAGAAAGAGGAACTCGAGCGCGAGAAGACCGAACTCGAAGAGTTGCGTCGCAAACAGGACGAGTACGAACTCGGCCGCAAGGAGATGCTCGAACGGCTCAACCGCAGCCTGGTGCTCCTCGAGCACGACCAGATCGAAACCCAACGCAAGGGCGAGAATATCCAGAACGCGCTCGTCAGCTTCAAGGCGCGGAAAGAGGAGATTGAGGCCATCCGCGAAGACCAGTGGAACAATGCCACGCTCAAGGCCGAACTGACAAGGGCGCTGGCCATCGTGGATTCGGCGCGCAACGACTTCAACCATTACCGCGCCCGGCTCGATGTGCTCGACGAGAAACGCAACCCCGACGCCGCCATCGCCACCGGGTCGCTTTCGGCGTTCGCGCCGCGCGAGGACGTGCTCTCCCGGCTCAAGTTTGGCGATCTGATCAAAGTCGGCTTTGCGCTCTCATTGCCGCTGATCGTGGTCGGCGTGATTTTGCTGATCGTGCTGGCGACGAGGAACTAGCGCGGGGACTTCGTGCATGCCGTGGTTCAAGAAAAAGCGGAGTCCGATTGACCAGCGGATCGAGGAGTTGAACCAAGAACTCGCCTCGCTCGAAGCAGAGCAGCGCCGGCAGGCTGAGGAGACCGAGCGTCGCAAAGCCGCTGCGAGCGCGGCCACACCCGCGCCTGGCCAGGAGAACGGTCAGGAGCAACCGGGCGAGCGCCCGGCTTTGCCGTTTCGGGAGACCCGCAAGCCGCGGATCCGCACCACGGTCAATCCCGGCGGCACGGCGTCGGTGCACGGTATCGAACCGCACGAGTTTGACTTTTTCGCCCGCCGCGACAGGCCCGTGGACTTCAGCGAGCCCGGGCACGTCGCGGGCGCGAAACCGAAGGACGACAAGAAGCCCGTGGGCCCGCACGGCACTCACGCAGGGCCGGGTCTGTGGGAGGCGTTGCTGAGTCTGTTCAACGCCCCGAAGCCCCGCCAGGAGCAGGAGAAGTTCGCGAGCTTCCTGACAACTGGCAGCTTCCAGCGGCTCAAACCGCTCAAGTACGAGCGTCGCATCGCGCGCAACCGGTTCATCGCCGTTGCGGTCATTGTGCTGGCGATTGCATTTCTGCTGGTCAAATGCATCCGATGACGGCCGGCGTCCCAACCGTGGCGGGAACATTCCGAGCCGAGTTCCGAGAGGGGAAGCTCGCGGCATTGCATTTCCCGAGTTCACCCCATGTGGGAGGCGCCTCCGTGCGCCGACCGGACCGGACCGAAGATGCCGACCCTTCTATCGGCGAACTCCGCGCCCAGCTTGCTGCGTACTTCCGAGGACGACGGAGGAAGTTTTCGTTCCCGCTCGATCTGAGCGCGGGCACGGCGTTCCAACGCCGGGTCTGGCGTGCAATGCAACGCATCCCATTTGGCACGACGAAGTCCTACGGCGAAATCGCCTGCGAGATCGGTTCGCCGCAAGGTGCGCGCGCCGTGGGAATGGCCTGCGGCAAGAACCCGGTCCCGATTCTCGTGCCCTGCCATCGCGTCGTGGCCTCCGGAGGCAAGCTCGGTGGGTTCTCCGCCGGGCGACATTGGAAGAATCGATTGCTCGCGCTTGAGGGGGTTCGGTACGGAACAAACCCAGAGGCATCGCACGGTCGCGCACTTACGGCGTCGCACCACGCTTGAACCCCACCGCGGCGCTGCCGCTGAGGATCACGATGCTGTTGCTGCGCCCTGGGGCAAGCGCACCGTGGGAAGCGAGGAGTCCGTGATCCAAGTGGAGGAGTATGGGCCTGCCCACAGACGGTTGCAGTTGTTTGGTTGGAGCGCAAGAGGAAGAGCATGACTCACGAGGAATCGCTTGCCACGACCGGTGAAACCACGGACTTGCCTCCCAAGCTGCTTGTGGCGATGGGAGGTCTTGGCCTGATCGCAGTTCTCGCGGCCGTTGACTACTTGCTCGACCCGGAAATCTCCCTGTCGGTGTTCTAGCTTGTTCCCGGGTGTGTGGTGTTGTGGTTCGCAGGGCCGTGGTATGGGACGATGGTGGCCTTCGTAGGGTGTGGCACGTGGCTGGCGGCGGAGTTGTTGAGCGGTCCCATTATTCGCATCCGGTATTCCCTTACTGGAATGCTTCGATTCGCCTGATGTTTTTCCTGTTGGTCGTGTTTCTCCTGTCTGTGTTGCAGCGCCCGAACCAGCGGCTGAAAGAAAGCGTCGTGGCGCTGCGGTCGGAGATCGCGGAGCGTCGGCGTCTCGAAACGGAGATATTGGAAGTCAGTGAGCGGGAGCAACAACGCATCGGAGAGGATATCCACGACAGCCTTTGCCAGCATCGGGCCGGGACGGCTGTCAGCGCCAGCATGCTCCAATCGAGCCTCACGAAAAAGTCGCCCGCAGACGGTTCCGCGGTCGGACAGATCGCGCGTCTGATTCACGACGCTGTCGAACACGCCCACCGGCTGGCCCGGGGTCTTTCGCCCGTCACGTTGGACTCGGAGGGATTGCAGGCGGCGCTCGCGGAACTGGCGTTCAGCGTGGAAAAACTGTTTGGGGTCACCTGCAGTTTCGATTGTACCCAACCCGTGGCGGTGCCCGATCACACCCGGGCGCTACATCTGTACCGGATCGCGCAAGAAGCGGTGAGCAATGCTATCAAGCACGGCAAGGCCAAAGGCGTTGCGCTCCGGCTTGCGTCCCGCAACGGCAGCGTGACCTTGACCGTCGAGGATGACGGAGTGGGCATGGCCGAACCTGCGTCGGGAATCCAGGGGATGGGCTTGAACACCATGAAACACCGGGCGTATTTGCTGGGCGGGACCTTGGTGTTTGCGAAGGCTGATAACGGCGGGACTCGCGTCGTCTGTTCGTGTCCGCTCATGGAGGAGGCTCAGGATGTCGGTCAAGCCTCCAATTGAAAAGGCCAAAGTCCAGGCTCATCGGATCGTCATTGTGGACGACCACCGCATGATGCGCGAACCCATCGCTCTGCTGCTCGATCAGGAGAGCGATCTCAGCGTCTGCGGCCAGGCCAACGATGCCCGCGAAGCCATCGAGGTGGTGGCGAAAATGAATCCTGATCTGGTGATCGTGGATTTGGGCCTCAAAGGTCCGCCCAGCCTCGAACTCATCAAGGATATCCGGTCCCAGTTTCCGAGAATCCTGATCCTGGTTCTTACCATGCACGACGAACTGCTGTACGCGGAACGCGCGCTCCGCGCGGGCGCGCACGGTTATGTCACCAAACTGGAAGGACCGCAGAAGCTGCTCGAGGCCATGTCGCGTGCAAACGACTATCCTGCCTGGGCAACGCCAGGTGGCGCGGCTAACACGGAAAGCAATTTATGTTTCGCTTCATCGCAAACCTTGGCATCACCTTCTTGGTGTTCATGCTGCTGTTGTGGGCGTGGGAAGAATTCACGAAGCGACGGAAATGAGTGCCTGGCAATGCCCCTGAAGCGTCCCTTCCACCTCCCTTGGCAACGCAGCGTCGGCGACCGTGTTCCGAGTTGGGTGATGCCCAGGACATTGAATGCAGCATGTGAGCTTGGCGATTTCGTCGGCCAACCGCTGGTGATGACCTAATGGTCTCACCCCGACCCGGCCATCGTGGCGGAGCTCGCCCGAGAGTGGCGGGAGGCGTACGTTGCGTTTCAACAACTTCACGTCCACCTGCTGGCGATTACCCGCCTCTCCCTGGAAGTCAACGCAGAACTCGAAAGACAACTCTCGCTGCCGTTCCCAATTCTCAGGGACACGCATGGGGATGTCAGTCGTGCTTACGGTGTGGTCTTGCCCGCATCGGGTGGCGCGAGTCCGAGCAAAGCAGCCGGCAGCAGAACGGTCCTGGTTGATACGAATCTCCGCGTGCTGCGCATTTATGGAGCAAGCGACTCTGCCGATCAGGTGCGGGCGGCACTGGACTTTTTTCGTGACCATCTGATAGAAACGCCGCCGGCCCGGGTGCTCATGCAAGCCCCCGTACTGCTCATTCCGCGCGTTCTGTCTCGAGAACTGTGTGTGGAACTGACCCGACTCTGCAAAACCGAGGGCAATGACGATTCCGGCTTTATGAAACAGGTGGATGGCAGGACAGTCGGCGTGTATGACTACGGGCACAAGATACGCCGTGATCATTTTCTGAAGGAAGGTCCAATGCGAACGCGCTTGATGCACATCCTCTACCATCGGGTCAAGCCGGAGATCCAGAAAGCCTTCCACTTCGAGGTTACTCGGTTCGAGGACTTTCGCATCGCCTGCTACGAGGCCACGCGTGGGGGCTATTTTCGCGCGTATCGGGATAACACCACGGACGACACTGCACATCGTCGCTGGGCCATGAGCCTGAACTTGAACGAGGAAGAATACGAGGGCGGCGACCTGCGATTTCCCGAATACGGCCCTCATCGGTACCGCCCTCGGACTGGCGAGGCGGTGATTTTTTCCTGCTCATTGCTGCACGAGGCGACCGATGTGACAGCGGGCCGGCGGTTCGTCTTGCTGTCGTTTCTGTACGGAGAACGCGAGGCACGCCTCCGCGAGGAGACCGCTCGCAACCGAGGCGCGGCTTACCAGACGGCTTACGCAAACCGGGAGGGGCTGTAGCCATGGATTGGCGATGGGGGTATTTCCTGACTCGTCACCGGCACACCTCGGGGCCTGTCGGAGTGTCGGGGCGGTTGGGGGATCCCCGTTGCCGAATCGGGATTCCCCCCGAGCACATCCTCGCAGCAGGAAGGGAATTGTGAACACCACCAAACCGATCGCCATTTACGCCTGCTACTTTGTCCGCTACCCCCTGGGCGGGCACGTGTTGGCCGAACTGCATCACATTGTCGGCCTGCAACGACTTGGCTTCGAGGTGATCGTGGTCGAGGAAAGCGGCTCGGCGTGGGCGCCGTGTTATCATCCCCTCCGCAATGAGATGACCCACGATCCCGCCTACGGCATCGAAGTGTTGCGGAACGAACTCCGGCCGTTCGGGCTCGAGGACAACTGGTGCTTCGTGGACAGCGAGCGCCGGTACCACGGCATCGCGCGGGACCAACTGCGATCGCTCTGCCGCAACGCCGCGTTCCTGTTCAGCCGCGCGTGCGTGACCTGGTTGGATGAGTTTCACGAATGCCGGACGCGTATCTACGTGGACACGGATCCGGGGTTCACGCAGTACGATCTTCCCGCTGAACCCGGTGGCTCGTGCTCGGGCTGGGCGTCGCCCCAGGACTTTCAGTTTCACTTCAGCTACGGGACTCGCATCGGTCGAAACGACTGTGTGATTCCACCCTGCGGTCTCCGCTGGCTTCCGACCCTCCCTCCGGTGGTGCTGGATCTGTTGCCGTATGAATTCCGCCCGGCCGCCACCAACTTCACCACGGTCATGAACTGGAACGCTCGCAAGCCGATCGCTTTCCACGGCGTGCCCTACGGCCAGAAGGACGTGGAGTTTCTCCGGTTCCTCGACTTGCCCAAACGATTGCTTGTCCCGCTCGAAGTCGCCGTCAGCGGGACTGCTTGCCCTGTCGGTGCCTTGCGGGCCGCAGGCTGGATTGTGCGCGAGGCGGGCGAGGTCACAAAGACTGTCGCCAGCTACGTTGAATTCCTCAAGCAGTCTCGCGGCGAGTGGAGCGTGGCCAAGAACGCCTACGTGCAAACGCGGAGTGGTTGGTTCAGTGAGCGCACGGCCAACTACCTTGCCCTCGGCAAACCCGCTGTGGTGCAGGCCACCGGTTTCGAGGAATCCATTCCCTGCGGCGAAGGATTGTTCTGCTTCGATAGCGCGGAGGAAATTCAGCCAGCCGTCGCCGCCATCTGTCAAAACTATGAGCGGCAGTCCCGCGCCGCGCGTCGGCTGGCCGAAATGTGCTTCGATTCCGACAAGGTGCTCGGTGACTTGCTGAGGCGGGCCGGTGTCGCGCTCCCCCACGGAACGGTTCCCATCCGGCGTGCGACCGTGCGAACCGGCCCAGCCGGGCGCGCTGAAGAGCCCTTGGATACCACGTGACCTCCGAAGTCCACCGATTTCTCAGGCGGGCAATGCAGTCCCTTTTCAGGAGGCGGGTCTCGGCTCCCTCTCGACCATCCAGCGAAACTTTTTCATGGCTTTCCTATTGACTCATCCCTAGTCGTGCTCTAAACAAATGCTACTTAGTGCTTTTGGTGACCAGGGCGAGACACCACGAATGCAACCAATGATGGGTTTTTGTTGTCCTTAGGAGACATGAGAGTGCGCACACGAACGCGGTACGGCGAGCAGTCAAAGTTGGCGGCAAGGAGGCTGGAACTGGAGGCTCTCGAATCCAGGATTTGTCCCTCCACGCTGAATTTCGGCGCCGTCGTCGTTACGCCCAGCGACCCGCTCACCCTCGGCGGCAATAAACTCATTGAACTCGCCTCGGGCAAGGCCATCGTCTATGTCACCGAAACCGGCATCGGCGATCCGAACCGGCTCGACGCCGATGACATCGTCGGCATCTCCATCAGCAAGGGCACCAATCTCACCAGCAACGTGGACATCCACGGCGACATCGTCACCAACCTCAACAAGAACGGCACCCTCAGCGGCGAGAACCGCGACGGCTCCGTCCTGGTCGCCAAGGCAACCATCCCCGGATTGACGATCAACGGTTCCGTGGATGGCCAAATCCTGGCCACGGGTAACATTGGCGGCCAGGCCCGAATCCTCACCGAGGAAAGCGGCCTGCTCGACGCCGAGTTTCACATCACCATCACCGGCAGCGCCAACGTCATCGCCAACGGCACCGCTGCGGGCGGACGCGATATTTTTGCCAACGTCAATGCCATCGTCGCCGGCGTGAACATCGGGCCGGTCACGCTCGAAGCCTTCGAGCAGACCAAAGGCGGACCCAGCATCGCCGGCATTGAAATCCAGGCTGCCGAAAGCCTGACACTGATCCAAGCCGGCGACGGCGGACCCGCCGGACGCGGCGGCCAGGTGTTTGACATCCTCATCCAGGGCGCCGGCTCCCCCTACGCCATTATCGCGGGCGACGGCGGCAGCGCCACCAAACCCGGCGCAGGCGGTTCGATCTTCAATATCATCCAGACCGACGGCAGCGTGAATGGCGCGATTCTCTACCGCGCCGGCTCCGGCGGCGACGGCTTCACCAAGTCCGGCGGCGCCGGCGGCAGCATTGACACTCTCTCGCTGAACGGCAGTGGCCAGTACGCCCTTCTCGCTGGCGAAGGGGGCGAAGGCGGCTCCGATGAGTTCGTTGTCAGCAAGGCTGATGGCGGCATGGGCGGAAACATCCGCGCCATCCGCCTCGAGAACGGCACCGGCTACACCCTGATCGCGGGCAACGGTGGCGATGGCGACCGCCACGGCGGCCAGGGCGGCTCTGTCTCGCTGTCCAACAACCAGGGCAACATTCCCTCGTTGTTCCAGCCCACCTCCGTCGTCAACGCCGACTTTGACAAGGATGGCGACCTCGACTTGCTCGTCCTCAGCGCCACGTCCGACAACTTCACGATTTACTTCAACGACGGCGACGGCAACTTCGTCCCCCGCGGCATCTTCTCCACCGGGCTCAATCCCCAGCGGGCCGCCATTCTCGACATTGACGGGGATGACAACCTCGACCTTTTCATCACCAACAAGGACGATGACACCGTGGGCGTCCATCTCGGCAACGGGGATGGCACCTTCGACACGCCTGTCTTTCTCGACACCGGCGTTGCGCCCATCGGTGTCGCTCTCGCCCAGGTCAATTCGTTCGGCGATAACTTGTTCGACCTCCTCGTCGTCAACTCCTTCGACCGCACCATCAGCATCTTCTTCGGCACGGGTGGCGGTCAGTTCAATCTCAATGGCATCACCACGCTCGACATCGCGACCCTGGGCGATCCGAACGTGCTCCTTGCCACCGACCTGAACAACGACGGAGTTGCCGACATCGCTGTGGCCAACCCCGACACGCTCAACGCCGACGTGGACAGCGTCTATGTGTTCGTCGGCAACGGGGTGTTCCTGGGCGGCGACGCCACCTTCAGTGGCCCCACCAATTTCCTGGTCGGCGACCTGCCATCCGCGCTCGCCAGTGGTCTTCTCAACGGAGACGCCCGTCCGGATCTCGTGACCGCGAACGAAGGCAGCGACAACATCAGCATTCTCTTCGGCAACCCGGCGGTCGTATTCCCCGAGATCGGCTACCAATCCGCCGTCAACATCACCGTCGGCAATGCCCCGAGTGACGTCGGCATCGTCAACCTCAATGGCGGACTGTCCGACCTCGTCGTCGCCAACTCCAGCGACAACACCATCTCCGTGCTCCTCAACCAGGGCGGTGGCACCTTCGCGACGCCTACCTCGTGGAGCGTCGGTGCCGAGCCGGTTTCGTTGACCACCGGCGATTTCAACGGAGACGGCAACCAGGATGTGGTCACTGCCAACGCGGGCTCGTTCAACCTGAGCCTTCTGTTCGGCAACGGCGACGGCACCTTCGAGGTCGCCGGCCAGGACACCGCCGGCGCGATCCTCCAGGCGGGTAGCGGCGGGGACGGCCGCACCGGCAACGGCGGCAATGGCGGAAATCTCGGACTTGCGCCCAACAAGCCCCAGCCAGAAATTCAATCGCCCGATGTTGAAATCTCCGCGCTTGGTGGCGCCCTCATGGTCGCTCGCGCCGGCGACGGCGGCGATGGATTCATCAACGGCGGCAAAGGTGGCACCATCTCCTCCGTAACCCTGCTTGCGGCCGGCAATGTTCTCATCCAGGCCGGCGACGGCGGCCAGGGCCAGACCGGCCAGGGCGGCGACGGCGGACTTCTCGGGCGCGGTGCACCTTCGTTTGACGTGGCGGTGACCACCGGCGGCGGGAACGCCACGATTCACACCGGTAGCGGTGGCGATGGCGCCACGGCCGGCGGTAACGGTGGACACCTCACCAACACGCAAGTGGGCAGTGACGGCGACATGGAAGTTGCCACCGGCAGTGGTGGCGACGCTACCGTCTCCGGTCGAGGTGGAGAATCCGGCAATATCAACAACTCCGAAATCACCTCCGCCGGCCAGACCCTGATCACCACCGGCAAGGGCGGCGACAGCATAGGACAGTCTGGCAGGAACGGTGGTTCGCTCCTCAATTCCACCCTGATCATTTCGGGCAGCACGGCCGAGGAGGTGGACGTGCTGATCACCCTCGGCGACGGCGGCAGCGGCACCACCGGCGGGGTGGGCGGACAATTTCGCCGCGACGTGATCGAACTAACGCCCACGGGCTTCGAGATGACGGTGCAGATCGAAACCGGCAGCGGCGGCAATGGCATCACCAGCGGCGGTGCGGGCGGCGAACTCGAGTTCATCGAACTGACCTCGACCAGCGAAGAGGACAGCTCGCTTACCAACCTCTACGTGGATCTCGGCGCGGGCGGCGACGCCACCTCAGGAGCCGGCGGCGATGGCGGCTCGCTTTCCGGCCTGCATGTCAGCGGCGTCAACGGCGACCTCGAAATCAACAACGTCACCGGCGGCAATCATGGCCGGGGCGGCAACGGCCTCTCCGGTGGACGGGGCGGCAGCGTTTCCACCGTGGACCAGATTCCACCCGACGCGACCGAGGGCGGCGACGGCGAAATCATCGTCAGCATCGGTGGCACCTTGACCGTGCGCAGTGGCGACGGCGGCAGTGCTACCAGCGGCAACGGCGGACGGGCCGGCGACGTCAGCGCCATCAAGGGCGAGTTCCAGGGCGTCGTGGACCATGCCGACATCCCCGACACGTCCGGCCTGCGGCTGTTGGCGGGCGCGGGCGGCGCCAGCACTTCCGGCGCGGGCGGCGCGGGCGGCACCGTGAACAACATTGATGTCGCCAGCCTCGAGACCGAAATCTCCTACGTGGCGGGAGATGGCGGCTCCGGCTCGACCGCCGGAGGCGCGGGAGGCAATCTCATCCGCCTGACCGGGAATTCGTCCGAGGCGCTGCTCTTCCAGGCCGGCAACGGCGGCAACGCGACCGGCCTCGGCGGGTTTGGCGGCGCCGGCGGAAACGTGGACGACATTTTCCAGGCCGCCAATCCCGGCCAGTTGATCCGCCAGATCGTGGCGGGCAACGGCGGCGACGCGCTGGCCCTCGGCGGCATCGGTGGCAACGGCGGCTCGATCAACAAGGTGAACGTCCTGGGCGACATCGGCGATTTTACGTTGACCTATGGCTACAACTCGATGGGCGGTTTGATCGCAGGCGCCGGTGGCATCGGCCAGACCGCAGACGGCACCAACGGCAGCATCACCAACGTCACGGCCGGTCGCATCGCGGCCATCGTCGCGGGCACGGCGGTCGGTCCCGTGCCGGTGGCGTTCCTCGACAAGATCACCGCCAACGCCATTGGCGCCAACACCGACCCCAACGATCCGGGCGAGTTTGTGTTCCCCGCGTTCGACTTCATTGATTTGAACGACGACGGTCTGTACACGCTCGGCGCCGACCCCGACTCCGACCCCGCAGAGACGCCGATTGACGGGTTGATTCTGGCGGATGTGATCGGCTCGATCAATCTGCCGCAGGGCGTCCTGCCACTGTTCACGTACGAAGTCAGCAATCCACCTCCGATTGGAAACATTGACCCACATCCCGTGTAGAGCATGACGATCCGACCGACATTGATCGCGTTGAGCCTACTCGCAATCCTCTGCGCCAGCCTCGATGCGGCCACCCCCATCTCGCAGCGCGCGATGAGTTTTGCGGTCACGCCTCCGATTCGCGATCTGCCCGCGCACGAAGGAACGAGGAGCAACTTCATTGTCCCGCTCGGTGTGCCCGGCATCTCGGCGCCCAGCGCGCAGGAAGTCGTGGCCAGCGCGGTGGCGTTGGCCCAGTCCCCGCACGATCCCGTGGTTCAGAGCACGATGCCCACGCCTCTGACGCCGGTGCCCAACGTGACTTTTGAGGGATTGAGCTCCAGCGACAACCTGGACGTATTCGGCGGCACCGGTGCGCCTCCCGACACCGTCGGGGACGTCGGACCCGACCACTACGTGCAGATGGTGAACACGCTCTTCCGGGTGTTCGACAAGAACACCGGTTTCCCGCTGACACCTCCCACGGCGTTGAGTTCTTTGTATTCGTCGCTGCCCGGCGCGTGCGCCGACACCGACGATGGCGACCCGATTGTGCTGTACGATCCTCTGGCCGACCGCTGGGTTCTGACTCAGTTCGCGGGTGTGTTCAGCGGCCCGCCGTTCTTTCAAACCATCGCGGTCTCCCAGACGGGCGATCCGACGGGCGCGTACTTTGTGTATTGCTTCCAGATGCCGAACAGCAAGTTTAACGACTACCCGAAATTCGGCGTGTGGCCCGATGCCTACTACATGACCGACAATCAGTTCGCCAGCATCTTTGGCGGGTTCGCCGGCGCGGGTGCGTTTGCGTTCGACCGCGCCAAGATGCTCGTGGGCGATCCGAGCGCCAGCTTCATCTATTTCGACCTCGAGGATGTGGACCCGAACATCGGGGGAATGCTTCCCTCCGACCTGGACGGTCCTCCCCCGCCCGACGGCACGCCGAACTACTTCATGTATTTCATCGCCACCGAGCGCGGCGACTCGCTGGATGGGCTGCGGATATTCGAGTTTGTGCCGAACTTCACCACGCCGGCGTCGTCCACCTTCACGGAACGAGCGGACAGTCCGGTGGCCGTGGCCGCGTTCGACCCTGGTGTGCCCGATGTGCCGCAGCCGCCGGGTGACGGAACCGCTCTCGATTCCATTCCCGATCGGCTGATGTTCCGGTTGCAGTATCGCAATTTCAGTTCGCACGAGTCGCTGGTCGTCTGTCACACCGTGGACGCCAACGGCAGCGGCCAGGCTGGTGTACGCTACTATGAACTCCGGCGTCCGCTCCCCGGCGGCGATTTCATCGTCAACGAACAGGCCACGTTCGCACCCGACAGCGACGGCCGCTGGATGGGCAGCGCGGCGATGGATGCCTCGGGCAATCTGGCCGTCGGCTACAGCGTCTCGAGCGCCACGACGCATCCGGCCATTCGATATGCCGCGCGGCTCGCGACGGATCCGGCGAACGGGTTGTTCCAGGGCGAGGCAATCCTGTTCGAGGGCTCGGGCTCGCAGACGGACGGCTTGAACCGCTGGGGCGATTACAGCGCGATGTGCGTTGACCCCGCCGACGATTGCACGTTCTGGTTCACCAGCCAATACATCCCCGAGGACGGCTCGTTCAACTGGCACACTCGGATCGGCAGTTTCAGCCTCGGCAACTGCGAAGCAGGACCGCGGTTGAGCCTGGCGTTTGACGAAGCGATTGTCTCCGGTGGCAACGACAACGGATTCGTTGATTCGGGAGAGTGTCTCAATCTCAACATCGTCGCTGGCAACCTGAGCACGAACGAGGTCACCGGCGTCGGCGCCACGCTGACGACAAGCACTCCCGGCGTCACCATCACCCAGGGAGTGTCGGCCTACGCGGACTTTCCCGCCGAGGGTGTTTCGACCAACCTGACACCGTTCCAGTTCTGCATCAGCACCAATGTTGCGTGCGGTTCGCAGATCACCTTCTTCCTCACCCTGACCAACGCGATTGGTTCCGCCAGCGTGAACTTCATCCTCGACGTCGGCATCAGCACCAATGTCGCTGCATTTAACTTCGAGACCGGTCTCCAGGGTGTGACCATCCAGAACGACGGAAACAACCTCTGGCACTTGAGCTCCGGCCGCGGCGGTCAGCCGGGGCACAGCAAGACCAACTCGATGTATTACGGCCAGGGCGAGACCGGCAGTGGAGGTGGCAATTACAACACCGGCAGCACGAACGCCCTCGGCTTCGTCGGTTCGCCCAATCGCGGCTCCTTCACGCTGCCACCCCTCAACCTTCTGGGCGTCAACGGCACGGTGCTGATGACTTTCAATCAGTTCCTCGACCGCGAAACCTCATCACCGAACTACGACATCGCCCGACTGGAAGCGTCCACCGATGGCGGGCAATCGTTCGTGACGGTCGGCGGGCCGTACGCCTCCACGTCGAAAGTCATCTTGTTCCGCAAGGCGCGCTTCCGCCAGGCCACCGTCAACCTCACCCCGTTCCTCAACAAGGAAGTGATCCTGCGCTTCAGCTTTGACACCGTGGACAATCAGTCGAATGCGTTCGAAGGCTGGTACGTGGACGACATCGTCATCAAGGCGTTCGCTTGCGCGCTCGATCTGAGCGGCGCAGGGCAGATTGTATCGCAGGGAACGACCGTCGGCGACAGCACCGGCGTGTTCGCGACCTTCAACGGAATCAACGGTGCGAATCTCCTGACGCAATCGGTGCTGACCAACGAACCGCACGGCGACTTCCGATCGTTCGCCGTGGACACCGCAGGCAACGGCATCCAGTCCGTCGCGGTCGCTGCCACGAACAGCGCCGGGCAGGTCCGTTTCGAGGTGCGCGACGGGAGCACGGGGGCACTGTTGAGTTCGAACGCACTCGCGTTCCTCACCTCGCCGTATCAATCCACCGCCGCCGATGTTTCGGGCTCCGCAGGCGACGAATTGCTATTTGTTGCGCCCGGTGGTGGAGGCACGGTGTTAAGCGTGGTGGACCCCGCCACCGGCGATGCGACCATGCCGGCCGTCAACGTGCTTAACAGCGGCCAATCTTACTCCCAGTACGCCATAGTCCCCGCCGACGTGGACGGCAACGGCAAGGACGAGGTCGCCATTATCGGCGCGCAATCAGCCGATGGCGAACTGGTCGCCGGGTTGCACAATGGCACGACCGGCACCTTGATTGCCTCGCCCAAACTGCAGTCGCTGACGCAGCCGTTCTCGGCTCTGGCCGCCCAGCTCAACAGCACGCCCGGGCAGGAGATCGCCATCCTCGCGAGGAAAAGCAACCGTCACGCGCTGGCGCTGGTGGATGGACTGACGGGCAAGACGAAGACCAAAACCGTCCTCAAGAACGCGACAGGAAACGCTCACGCCGTCGCTGCGCGCGTACTGCCTTCGAGTGAGCAGCAGATCGTATTGCTCGGCACGACCGACGCGGGCGAACTCGTGCTCGAGGTAACCACCGGCAAAGGCAAACGCATCCGTTCGTTCCGACTGAGCACGCAGGTCACCGGCCCCCTCGCCGTGGTCGCGGCCGACATCAATGGGGACGGACGGGATGAGATCATCGTCTCCGCGAGCCGCGTGAGCGATAGCAAGCCGGTCCTGATCGCGCTCGACGCCAACACGGGTGGATCGTTGTACCTGGCGAATTTGTTTGAATCGGACGACGTGGAAAGCGTCAATGTATTCACTGCCGATGTGGACGGGGACGGAGTTTTGGACGTGGTGGCCAACGCGGTTCGCATTTCGGATTCACGGGCGCTGTTCGAAGTGCGGGCCGGCGTTTCAGGAGGGTTGTTCAGCGCCTTCGATCAAGGAAGTGACTTTGCCGGGCCCAATGCGGCGTTCGGCGCACGTGTAGGAGACTAGACCGTGGCTTTCAGCAAACGATCCCGGGTTGGTATGTCATACCTCAAGCGGCTGCAAAGCGCCCGTCCCACGACGCGCGGGTCCTTTGCCGTCGAACCGCTCGAGGAGCGCGTCCTGCCCAGCGGCATCACGCTTCTGCCCACGAAGAAAGTTTCGTTTCTCGATGCCGACGGAGACAAGGTCACGATCAAGGCCAAGGGCGACCTGTTCCAGATTTCGCTCCTCGGTGGCGCCACCGACAACGCCGACGTGGACACGATCACCATCCTGCCGGGAAAAACGGGCGTCTATGATCCCAACGCCTCGCTCACGGTCCAGGTCAAAGCCGGTAAATTCAGCGGTGGCACCACCGAGATCGCCCACCTCACCATGCTCGACCAGGCGGGCGCCGAGCGCCTGGGTGCCATTACGCTCAACAACGCCCTGGTGGACGAACTCACCCTGCCCGGCGGGCTGACCAAGCTCACCGCCAACAACACCGATTTCGGCAACGTCGTCATCGCAGGCGCGCTCGGCAGCATGGTCATCGGCAACCACGACCTCACCGGCACCATCTCCGCCCTCAGCATCGGCACCATTACCAACATCGGCCCGCTCACCGGCGGCGACATCGCCGGCAACGTCATCTCCACCGGTGCCATCACCAAGATCATCACCAACCGCATCACCGGCAGCGTCACCGCGGGCGGCACCATCGGCACGCTCGCCACTGCCGAGGACCTCGACGGCGCCGTGGAAGCCACGGGCGGCACCGTCAACGCCGTCATCGGCCGGAATCTCGACGGCTCGCTTGTGGTCCACAACGGCAATCTCAATCTCGGCACGCTGACCATTGCGCGCGTGGACGGCGACGTCACCGGCAACGTGCAGGTGGATGGCACCTTGATCTCGGGGTTGTTGCCCTTGCTCTCGATCAACGCCAACGGCAACCTCGTCTCCGGTGCCTCGATTTCCTCGTCCGGCCACCTCATCGCCAAGGCCAACGAGATTCAAACCGATCTGCTCGCCATCAACGGCGACGTCACGTTCGCCATGAAGACGGGCGGCCTCACCACGGCGGTCACCGCCGGCGACGACGTGTTCGGCGACGGTGCCAGCGGGGCGATTGTCATTCGCGGCGGCAACCTGAGCGGCCAGATCAACGCCGGCGGCGACATTTCCGCCATCACCTTGAACCCGAACACGCTCGGCATCACCGGTTCGCTCACCGCCGGTGGCAACATTGGGAACATCACAACCCATTTCTTCAATGGCGCGAGTCTCATCGCGGGCTTTGGCACGAGCGCGGGCAGCATTGGCAACCTCAACGTGGATCACAGCGGCAGCAACGGCGGCGTCAGCACCGCCATCCTTGACAGCAGTTTCACCGCGGCGACCAGCATCGGCAACATCACCGTCAAACAAACCGGCGGCGACACCGCGATTGACCAGTCCGTGTTCCAGGTCAGCAACGGTTCTCTCGGCACCATCACGGCTGAGACGACGGGCACGGGATCCGCCATCCGCGGCACGACCCCGTTCCCGGCTTTCAGCGCCAGCACCACCATCGGCACCATCAGCGCCAAGGCGGTCTCGTCCGCTGCCATCGCCAGCGCGGTGTTCCAGGCGGGCGGCAACTTCGGCAATATCACCGCCACCTCGGGCGCGGGAGACGGATTCGACGCGAGTTCGTTCGTCTCGATCGGCGGCAGCCTCGGCACCATCACGGGCTCGAGCGTCAGCGGTGTGGCGATTGACGGCTCGACGTTCCAGGCCTCGGGCAGCATCGGCGTCATCAGCGGCACGAGCACCACCGGCGAAGCGATCAACGCCAGCACCTTCCGCGCGGACACGGGCACCATCAGCAACATCACCGGCCGTGTTTCCGGCGCCGCGTCGAGTGCCGACGCCATCTCCGACAGCAATTTTACCTCGGGCTCGACCATTGGCGACATCCTCGGCGACGCCAAGCTCGGCAGCGGCATCGCCAACACGAAAGTCTCCGCCGAGGGGAACATCACTTCCATCACGGGCAAGACGACGAATGCCGACACCACCGTGAACGAGGACGGCATCCAGGATTCGGTGTTCCGCACGAACGCCTCGATCCTCAAGATCACCGGCAGCACAGGGGTCAATGACGGCGAGTTGGCGCTGGCCACGGAGAGCGAGGCGATGGACGGCTCGGTGTTCAGCGCCCTGGTGAACATCCTCGCCCCGAGCGGCGCCACCATCATTGCCACGGGTGACATTCAGTTCAGTACGTTCCTCGCCGGATACGATATTGGGGGCAATCTCGCCCTCGATGGACTCGCCGGCCTCGGCAGCGACGACATCCTGGGCGATGCGATGACGCCCGTGCAGATCGGCGACATCACCTCCACCAGCGACATCGTGGGCAGCTTCTTTGCCAGCGGCGTCGGCACCGACAACAACATCATCGGCGATAACATCGTGTTCGCGTCCGATGACTTCCTGAACGCGCTGAACAGTTCCATCGGCAACATCACCGTGGCGGGCGTGATTGCGGGTGAAGCCGGGTTCATTCCTCTCGACGAGTTGTTCCGCATCGGACCGCGGTCGGCGTTCTCCTCGGACCACATCGGTCTGATCACGGCCGATGCCATCTCGATGAGCGACTCCGATAGCAGCGCGGTGGCCTCGGTCGGCATCAGCACCAAGTTCAACACCATTTCTTCGGGCGTCATTGACGGAATCATTGTCCACACCAGCTCCCGCGCCCATGCAATCGGCGATAGCGCGCTGGTGACCCCCGGGTCCTCGCTCGGCTTCATCGAGGCGACCAACTTGAGTCCGACCGCAGAAACGGCCATCTCGAACAGTCGCTTCGGTGCGTGGATTCTCACAAGCTCGTTCTTCGGGGATGCGGACCATTTGTTTGCTGTGAACGCGCAGACTCCGAATTCGACCGACGCCGTGCCGATCTCAGGATCGATGTTCCTCTTCGACGAAGGCAACCCGGATAACTTCGACCTGGGCATTGGCAACATCAACGCGGTGGCCGCCAACGTCGCTGGCTCGGTGGCGATCGAGCAGAGTTTCTTCGGAACCGGCAGTCGTGACAACATCATCCACATCGGCGCCATCACCACCATCGGCGATGTTCAATCTTCGACATTCGGACTCGGACCCCAGGGCGTGATTACGGCCGGGGACATTGGGAATCTCACTGGCGGCGCTGGGATCAACGTCCAGGGCAGCATCATTGACTCCATCATCGCCGGCACCGGATCCCTCGCCGTCAACGGCGGCATCACCATCGCCGAACTCGAGGAGCAGCGCGGGTTTGCCGAAGGCAGCATTTTCATTGGCTTCGCCGGGGTCGGCAACATTTTCGTCGAAGGCATCAACGAGGCCGGTGCCGGTGTGACCGACAGCCAGTTCGCCACCTTTGTGGACATCCCGGGCGGTGGCAGCATCGGCAGCATCACCATCAAGACAGGCTCGGTGGAAAGCTCGTTCTTTGGCGCTGGCGAAAACCTCGCGCTCACCGGTGGCATCACCATTTTTGGCAACACCGTGCACAAGGATTTCGGCCTGCTCGACAGCACCCTGTTCGCGCACGACGGTGATATCGGCTCGATCACCATCGGCCCGTCCGGGCTCGCCAAGAACCAGGTCGGCACCGAGATCAGCGGCAGCACCATCGCCGGCGTCAACATCGCCATCGGCATGGACGGAGACATCGCGCGTGCCATCACCATCCACGGCAACAACACCGGCGACGCCATGAACCGCGCACCCGGCGAGGCGGGGTTGTCCATTTTCGATTCCATGATCATTGCCGCGGATCCAAACAATACCGCCGGCATCGGCTCGATCGGCCACATCCTCATCGGTCAGAGCCCGGGCGACAACGCCGGCGGCGGCATCGCGGAAAGCCACATTCTCGCAAATCTCAACCTCGGCGATGTCAAACTCCGGATCAACATCACCGATGCCGACGAGGATATTTCCGGTATTCGCGACAGCGAGTTCCGCGGACAATCTGCCGTCACCACACCGGACCTCAAGACCGCAGGAGAGGAGTTTGGCAGCATCGGCGAAATCGTGGTACGACTCACGGGACTTCCCTCGACCCAGGACGTCATCACCGGCAGCACGTTCTCCGCAGGCCCGAATCTGACAGGCGCCTCGATGCTCTCGCTGGGCAACGTTACCCTGACAACCGATGGGATCGGTTCGATTGTGACCGACTCCACCTTCCGCACCAGCGGCCCGATGGGTGCCCTGTTCTTGCGCGCCGCCTCCACCTCGACCGACGCTGTCGTCAACACCACCTTCAGCGCGCTCGGTGTCATCGGCTCCGACGTCGGCAACAACATCAGCGTCCGCGGGAACGTGGTCGGCAGCCGGTTCCTGGCCGGCTACGACATCGGCGCTGACCTGATTCAGGGCAACGAATTGAATCCGGCCAGCCCGCAGGCAGTGGCGCTGGAGTTTGTGGTTGATGCCGGCGGCGAGGCGGCAACCGCCGAACCGGTCTTTGTCAACCGCATCAGCGTGGACGGCAACCTGATCGAGTCCGACATCATCGTGGGCATTGATCCCGGCTACACCGGCGGAGGCACGTTCGACGACACCTGGGGTAACACCGCGCCGCTCATGCTCGACGCGATGGGAAATCCGTTGGACCCGCTCGGCACCGACGACATCGCCTCGTCCGAAGATGGTCGCATCGGCACCATCCAGGTGCAGGGCGGCATCTACACGCAGGGAACCGATCTGAAGGAACACTCGATCGCAGCGGGCTTCATCGGCGCGTTCCAGCAGCCCAACAACGTCACCCACAAGAGCGATCTCCCCGGTTTCCTCGACAACGGCGGTGGCTCGCTCGACGTGCGGATCCAAGGCGAGCCCAGCGGCGCGCCTGTATTCCTCACCAGCCGCGACTTCGCCGGCCGCGAAGTGGATTTCAATCAGGACGGAGACAACGACCTGATCATGCTCGATTCCCGCACCAACCAGTTGAAGGTGTTTTACGGCAACGGCATCGGCGCATTCGAGTCCCCGGTCGTCTTCGGCGTCGGCAACGCGCCCGTCTGGGCCGTCATTGGCAACTTCAACGGCGACGTGTTGCTCGACGACAATGGCGTGCCCATCCTCGATGGAAGCGGTAACGTCATCCCCGCGCTCGACATCGTCGTGCTCAACTCACTCACCGACGGCCGCGCGGGCGTCACCAATTTCAACACCATAGACATCTTCTTCGCCGATCCCGTGGGCGGGACCTTCTCCGAGGACGGACATCAGATCGTGAGCCTCGGCTTCGGCTCACGCACATTGACCTCGATCGCCGCCTCCGATTTCGTGGATGTCACCAGCTCAAATTCACCGGTCGGCGACGGCTTCCTCGACCTGGTCATCACCAACGCGACCGACAATGTCGTGCGCTTGTTGCGGAATACCGACGCCAACAACGATGGTGTGGCCGATGGCATTTTCCTCCCCACTGCCGCCAACAACTTCGCCGTCGGTGCCGGCCCGACCGGCATTTCTGTCACGCCGCCCCTGAGCGTCATCGCTCCGGAAACGATCGTCGGCGGATCACCCGATGCCCATATTGACGCCGGAGACGATCTCGACGAACTGCCCGGCAACGCCCCCGACGCGGTAGTGGCCAACGCCACCGACAACACCATCTCGGTCCTGTTCGGCAGCAACACCGGCGACGGCCAGTTCCAGCTCATCACCACGGTGGCTGTCGGCGCCACGCCGCTGCAGACCGTGCTGGCCGACGTGGACAATGACAACGACATTGACATCCTGGTCGTCAACTTCGGCTCCGACAGCGTCAGCGTCCTCCTGAACAACGGCCTCGGCGGGTTCGGCGCTTCGGTCACCCTCGCTGTCGGCGCCGCTCCGCGCGGGATTGTCGTCGGCGACTTCAACGGCGACAACCTGATTGATTTTGCCACCGCCGATTCCGGTGCAGACACCGTGTCCGTGGTGTTGAACACGGACGGCATCTTCACCGGCGCCGTGGCGACCGCCGTGACATTGACCGGCTCGCCGTTGGCAATCACCAGCGCGGACTACAACAACGACGGCTTCGTGGACCTGGCGGTGACCAACGCCGATCTGGCGCAGGCCCCGGTGGTCCTCGAAAACGACGGCACCGGAACATTCACCGTGGTCGCATAAGTACGGGAGATTTCAGAGTTGGAGATCGTTACATGAAAGAAGCAGCCACCATCGAACCTCTTCGCGCCTCCGCTGCGCGGCAGCTTCATCGGCTCTGGAACATCGAGGCGCTCGAAGAACGCCTCCTGCTCAGCGGCGCCGATGTGTTTGGTGTTCGCAAGGTCAAGTTCGTCGAAGCCGACGGTGACAAGGTCAAGTTGTCCATCAGCGGCAAGGACAACATGGACGTGGTGTTCGACCGCGACCTGGCTAACCACATCGTCGGGATTGACACGATCACACTGCACGGCACAGACGCGTCTTCGCAGCTCAACTTCAGTCTCAAACCCGCCAAGGGCGGCGGGAGCGACCTGACCACGTTTGTCGGCTCGATTCTCAGCGGCAACGCCAGTCAGTCGTTGCGCGGCATCAACGCCACCGGCGCCGCGCTCTCGAGCGTGGATCTTACCGGCTCGCTGACAGGCAATCTCACCACCAATCGGGACCTCGGCGATGTCACAGTTGCCGGCACCCTCAACAGCGTGGTCATCCAGAACGCGCGCGATCTGACCGGCGATCTGACCGCGGCCAACATCGGCAAGGTCACCGCCACGGGCGGTGATCTCCTCGGCAGCATTACAGCGACAAACGGCATCACCAGCGTCCAGGCACGGAACATGGCCGGCAACCTCACTGCCGGAACGACGCTGGGCAGACTCACCCTGTCCGGCGATCTCAGCGGCGATGTGGCCTTTGGACGAGATACTCTGGAGCTGTTGATCAGCGGGAGTGTCACATCTTCCGCTTCCATCACGGGTAATGCCGGCAGCGGGGTCGCGAACATCAACGCCGGCAGTTTCGCACGGCTCGGCGTCATCGGCAATTTCGCCGGTACCATCATGACTGATGGCAGTGTCGGACTTGGCGTCGGGGGCGCTCTGCTCGACACGGCCACCGTCCGTGCCGGTACGGATAACGACGTCGCCGGCAATCTTGAAGTCAAGGCGCTCAGCATCGCGGCGGATCTGGCTGCATCCGGCAATGTCTCGTTCGCGATGACGAACGGCGGCTTCTCGGGAACCATCACCGCGGGACAGGATGTGTTCGGCAACGGCGTCAACAGCGGCATTGTCATCCGTGGAGGTGATTTCACCGGCGCGATCTTCGCCGGTCTCAATCCCAACAACAACATGGTGCAACCCGGCGGCGACGTGGCGGCGATGACATTCCTGCCCACCGCAGCGGGGTTCAATGGGACGATCGTCGCCAGCGGCACCGCCAACGCCATCACGGCGGGATTCTTTGGGAGCAACACCTCGATTTCCGCCGCGACCATCGGCGATCTCTTCGCCAACCGCAGCATCGCGGGAGACGCCATCGCCGCAGGCGCGTTGTTCACCGCCACGACCGGCTCCATCGGCACCGTCACCGCCAAGGCCGTCAGCGGCGTCGGTATCGCGGGCACGTTTGTGGCAGCGCAGAACATCGGCAACATCAACGCCACCAGTACCGGCATCGGCAGCGGTCATCACGCCATCAGCGAGGCCAGCTTCACCGCCACGGCGGGCACAATCGGCACGATCGTCGCCGGCGCCAAGGCCGGTAGCGGCATCAACGATTCTTCCTTCACCGCCGAAACCGGCATTGGCAACATCGCCGGCTCGTCCCAGACCGGGCACGGCTTCCGCGCGTCCATGGATGGAGCAAACATCTTTGCCGTTCTCGACGGCAGCCTCGGCGATATCAGCGGAGTCAGCATCCTGGGCGACGGTATCCACGGCAGTACGTTCACAGCTTCGGAGAATATTGGCAACGTCAACGGCTCCAGCGCGAGCGGGAGCGGCATCGGCGATCCGACCGGTGCAGTGGGCACGTTCTTCAACGCCGGCGGCAGCATCTCCTCGCTCAAAGGCACCGCCACGGGCGGCGGCGCCGGCGCCGGTGGGGATGGCATGGTCCACGTCACCGCCGCTGCGGGCGAGAACGAAGGCGGGCTTGGCTTCGGCTCGATCCAGGGGTCGAGTCAGTTCGGCAGCGGGATCGTGGGCAGCCGCTTCTCCGCCCAGGGCAGCATCGCCTTGATCGTCGGCACGACCAACAACACCAACCCGACCGTGGACGAGGACGGCATCAACACCACGGTGTTCCGCACCGCGAGCGACATCCAGGAAGTCACCGCCACCACCGGGGTGACCGGCGGAGCGGGCGTCGGTTCGGCAATCGAAGAGAGCCTGTTCAGTGCGGCGGGCAACATCGCCACGCCCGAGGAGCCGGTGATGGCGCCGACCCAGGTCAAAGCACCCGGCCCATTGGTGGATTCGATCCGCATTGATAACGACATCCCGCTGGGCACGCTGGGCCATTGGGACGTGGACGTGAACACGGGCGGCGAGTCGAACTCGGCGCAGTTGACCGCGTCGCGGCTGGCCAGTGGCGACATCGTCACCGAGGACGTGTTGTTCGACTACTACAGCTACGTGGACACTGGCAACAACGGCGGCGGATTCCAGTTGAGCAGCGGCGCCGACCCGACACAGGTGGGCAGCGATCCGGACAAGGTGCAAAGCACGGGGTCGTTCACGGGCGCCAACGGCAACACGATCAACTACACCGTCACCAGCTCCATCGCGAACGGCGATTCGGTCATGTACAGCACGTTCACGTTCACGGCGCAAAGCGGCACCCTCGGCGTGTTCCGCTTCATGCAGTACCTGGATGAGGACATCGAGGGCGTCAGCGACGATGTGCTCTACGTCACAGGTTCGGCTGCCAACAACGACCTTCAGCTTTTTACCTTCGACAACGACGAGGTGTACGGCGTCAGCCACTCCGGCTCGCTCTCCACCGCACAGGGTTTGGTCAACGCCGCCTTCGCCGGCTGGGCCGCCGACGAATACAACGACATGAAGCCCCAGATCACAGGCTCGGGGCAGAGCGCCTCATTGGGCGGTGTGATTGATCTGACCGATCTGCCGGCGTTTACGCATCCGACTCTCGGCGCGGTCAACGGCCCTGCGGACATTGTCTCCGTGCTGGCGTGGGACGTGGATCCGAATGCCACCACCGCGACGATCATCACCACGTTGGGCGGTGTGCCGACCCCGCCGACTCCCGAACCGCCCCCGATCCCGACGGGCGACTGCGAGGGCCACGGTTCCGATCTGCCGATCGTCATCAGCGTCACGGGCGACATTCGGGATTCCCAGTTCCTCGCCGGCTACGATATCGGCGCCGACATGTCATTCGATGGCACGTCCAACGATGCCTCCGAGTTTGCCGCCCTCCAGCCCAGCGTGCTGGGCAGCATTCGGGTCACCGGGGACTGGATCAACTCCTTCGCGGCGTCCGGTATTTCGAGCGCCGATGGTCAGCTCGGCAACGGCGACGACACGTTGAGCGCGCCCGGCAGCGCCATCGGAAACATTCTCCTCACCAGCAATATCGCCGGCGACGTCAACAATCCCGGCAGCCCGCCTCTCCGCAACTTCCAGAGCGACTCCATCGGCACGCTGGCTGCAAACGCGATCGGCATCGATCCCAATTCCGGCTCGGCGGCGGCCACCATCGGGGTGTTCACCAACTTCGCCAACGGCACCGTCGGCAGCATCGGCGACATCATTGCTGAAACGCGGACGCAGGCCCAGGCGATTGGCGATGGGAGTGAGTTCCACGCCGGCACCTCGATCGCCTGCATCAGCGCCGTCAACACCAACACCAGCCTCAACCTCCTCAACGCCATCGGCAGCGCCACCTTCGAAGCCGGCACCTCGATTGGGAATATCACCGCCCAGGTGGACAACGGGCCTTTCGCTGCCGCCATTCAATTTGCGAGCTTCATCGCCCATGACAATGCGGCCGACACCGAGTTGGCCATCGGCAACATCGAAGCCTCGAACGATTTCTCGGATTTGGCGGCCATTGACGGCGTGCTGTTCGATGCCTCGAGCCCGACCGTCGTGGGCACTCCGCTGCACATCGGCACCATCCGAACAGACGGCGACATCTCGGACAGCTCCTTCTTGGCGACGGGCAACATTGCCAACGGCACCATTTTCGAAGGCGAGATTTGCGTCACCACCACCAGTCCGGGGCCGCTGCAGATCACGGAGACCACGGACGAAAATGCGCTCGTCAACCGGCTCTTTGGGGGCATGATCCCCGCGGGCATCACCATTGACGATATCACCCTGGTTGCGCCTGGCGACCCGGACATCGCCGGCAGTTCGTCTGTGGGGTTGTACGAGGGATTCCCGAGCCTGCCGCTCGGGTCCATCGCCCAGTTACCCGATGGCATCCTCCTGACAAGCGGCCTGGCGAGGAACGCACTGGGCCCAAACAATACCGGAAGCGAGACCACCGACCTGGACGCGGCAGGCGATTCGGATCTGGACGGTCTGGACCCCGGCGACGACACCACCGACGCCTCCTCGCTGTCGATCACCTTCACCACCGATGGATCGGTTGCGTCGTTCAGCGCGCTGTTCGTGTTTGCCTCGGAGGAGTTTGCCGAGTTCGTGAACTCGCCGTTCAACGACATCTTCGCCGTGTTCCTCGATGGCGTGAACATCTCGAACGATCCGAACGGCAACATCCTCAACGTCAACAACAACTTCTTCCTGCTCAACAACACCGACGAGAATCCGCCCACCGATTTCAACGGGGATGACATTACCGGCACGACGTTGGTGGACATCACAGACATCCAATACGACGGACTGACGCCCGTATTGCGCGTGTCCACACCCGGCACCCTGACTCCCGGCCAGCACACGTTGAAGTTCGCCGTTGCGGACGTATCCGATCACCTGTGGGACAGCGGCGTGTTCATCTCGGCGCTGTGTCCTTCGAGCGAGCCGGGGGGCGGCGGCACGAACCTGCCCATGCCGTCGCAAATCGGCATCGAGGTGGAAGGCGATATCGGCAACTCCCAATTCATTGCGGATTTCGACAACAACGGCACGGGTTCGATCGCCGCGATCGGCGGCATTCACGTGCTGGTGCGCGAGGGCATGGCCGGATCCATGACGGGCGGTGGGCATATGGGGATCTTGTTCAGGGACGGCGACGTGTTTTCCGCGGGCGGCAACGACCCCGTCAGCGGCCTCGCGATTGGAAACATCCAGGTGGATGGGAGCGACATCTTTGACGCCGCAGGCAATCCAATCCTCTGGGCTGTGGACGGCGCCACCTTCGTGGCCGACACCATCCCGGATCTCAACATCGGCACCATCACCACTACTGCCGGCAGCATCGGCACCACCAAGTCGTACATTTCCAGTTTCACTGCCACGGGCGACATTCGCGATCTGAACATTGCGTCCGGTATCACCACGGGCAGCACGTTCCTCGCGGACAGCGATGCGGACAACGCGGGCGACATCTTCGACATCACTGCGGGCGGCATCGTGAACGCAACCGTCAGTGGCAACAACGTGGCTGTTTCCGGCGGAATCACCGTGGTTTCCTCGATAGACATGTTCACCGTGACCGCCACCACCGGCGACATCGGCGACCTCAATGTCTCGCAGGACGAAGACAACAGCAGTGGTATTGGCGTTCATAATTCCACCTTCAGCGCCGCGGTGAACATCGGGAACATTGCAATCAAGTACACCAAGCCGCCCGCACCGCAGGAGGATCCGGACTCGATGTTCACTCCCTTGGGAAGTACGCTGTCCGACACCCAGTTCCTCGCCGCACAAGTGGACCCCACCGGCAAGATCGGCACTGTCACCGTTGAAAACATCATCGCGGAGAATGATTCCGAACAGATGAACGGGAACACCTTCTACGCGGGCACCGGCGGGATCGGAGACATCCTGATCCTGTCTGTGGGTCAGGGCGAGGGAATGATCGCCACCTCCTTCCGCACCACCGGCGCCAATGACGACGATCAGCACGGCGATATCGGCAACATTACCGTTGCCACCGGCTCCGAGGATGCCGTTGTGGACAGCATCATCAGTTCGATTGGCAACATCGGAGACGGTGAAGGCAATGAGAACGGCTTCAACATTGAACTCAGCGGCGGCGTCTTGGGGAGCATCTTTGCCGCGGGGTACGACATCGGCGCAGACCTGATGATCGGCACCGCCGACGACTTGCTGGCGTCTGTGATTACTTCAATCAATAAGATCATGATCGAGGGACGTTTCATTCAGTCCAACCTGGTCGCGGGCGTCAACCCGGTGGATGGCATCTTCGGCAATTCCAATGATACACCCGCCGTGGTCGGCAGTTCGCTCGGTATCGTCAGCCTGGGAGGCGTGGTGGACCCCGAGGAAGAACCCGGCATGGGCGGCCTCATCGCGGAAAGCCCCCTCATGGACCGCAACTACTTGATCGGGGCGGATCTGATTGGCGACTTCCTCGTCGGAGGCGAAACTCAGTTCAGCGCACTGCCAGGGTACCTCGACAACGAAGGCACGTTAAACACGGTTGACGACGTCAACGTCCGCGTGCTCTAGCCGGTACCGACTTCCATGGCTGGTTTGCTCAAGCCCGAAGTGTTTCGGGATTACTTCACTTTCCTGAAGTTCCCAAGCGTCTCCACCCAGCCGCAACGGAAACGCGACGTTGCCGCCTGCGCCATCTGGTTGCGGGATCATCTCCGCTCGATCGGGCTCAAGGCGACGCTGTACCCGACTCGCGGCCACCCCGTCCTCGTCGCCTCGACCAGCCAACGCCCACAACCCCGTCGGCCTGCGCTTCTGATTTACGGCCACTATGACGTCCAGCCACCGGAGCCGCTTGAGCTGTGGAAGACACCACCGTTCGAGCCGACGATCCGCAAGGGGCAGGTGTACGCACGGGGCGCCATGGACAACAAGGGACAGATCTGGTGTCACATCAAGGGGGTTGAATCGCTGCTGCGCGAGCGACGCGAGTTGCCGGTGGATGTGGTGTTCCTCATCGAAGGAGAAGAGGAAATCGGAAGCCAGAATCTCGCGCCGTTCGTTCGGGCGCACCGCCGCGAACTGCGTGCCGATGGTTGCGTGATTTCCGACTCGAGCATGTTTGGCCCGAACCAGCCCGCGATCAGTTACGGCCTGCGCGGGATTGTCTGTCTGGAGCTTCGCGTGTACGGGCCGTCCCACGATCTGCACTCGGGAATGTTTGGTGGCACCTTGACCAATCCTGCCGTCGCGCTTGCTCGTGTCCTCGGCGAGATGATTGACGCGAAGGGCCGCATTGCCATCCCCGGCTTCTACGACGATGTGCGCCCTCTCCCGGCATCGGAACGGCGTCAACTGGCACGTCTGCCGTTCCGCGAATCCGCCTATCGCAAGATGCTCGGAGTGCCCGCCCTCGCGGGAGAGTTCGGCTACAGCCTCAACGAACGTCGCTGGGCGCGTCCCACGTTCGACATCAATGGCATTTTCGGCGGCTACCAGGGCGAGGGAAGCAAGACGGTCATTCCTTGTTGGGCGGGCGCGAAGTTCAGTTTGCGACTCGTGCCCGACCAGAAACCCGACCGGGTAATTCGACTGCTGCGTGCGCATCTGAAACGGGTGCTCCCCGGCTCCGTCCGCTGGAAGTTGATCGCCCACGAATTGGGCGCCGAACCGTATCTCGTCTCTCCGCGCGGTCGTTTCGTGCAGGCGGCCGCCCGCGCCATCGAGAAGGGGTTCGGTCGCAAACCGTTGTTCATCCGCGAAGGCGGTTCGATTCCCATCGTCACCACGATCAAGAAGGAACTCGGTCTCGACACAATTCTGATCGGCTTGGGACTGCCCGACGACGGCGCCCATTCCCCCAACGAACACTTCGGTCTGGATCGCCTGCGCAAAGGCATTTTGACCTCGCGTCATCTCCTGATAGAGTTGGCGAAGAAGTAGGGTTTGGTTATTGGTTCTTCGCGAGAGGCTGACGCTGGCTGTGCATCTGCCCCTTGACAACCAATAATCGAGAACGGGTGGCGCAACGGACCTCGCCGCGTGAGCGCGCCGTCGCGTGCCTGCGAAGCAGGCGTCATGGCAGCCGGTTCAATCAACCCTCGGGCTCATGCAACCATCTCTGCCCTCGTGCAAACGTCTCTCCCCGTCGTGCAACCTTCGCTCGGCCTCATGCAAACGCGTCTCCGCGTCCAGCAATGAACGCTCGGTGTCGTGCGAAGGCGACTCCGGCTCGTGCGAACATCCTCCCATACCGCACGGAAGATAGGGCGCGACCGGCGGGGACCGCCGTGGAGTCATGAATTACCGCGGCTCATAGTGCAAAGCCGTAGCCTTCGGTTTCCAGACAAACTTTAGCCTCGGCCTGCCAGAAGCCAGCCCCCAAGAATCAAGAACAATCTTGAATATTTAGACCTGACCCCAATTCCGTCCCATTTTCTAGTTCTTTCATCTCATTGCTCGGCGATCACAGAGTCACCGCCAGGACAAGGACCACGCAGAGCGAGGAAGCTCACGCGTTCAAGTTCACAAATGGACGGCACGCGAGCGGTTAGCAAGGGCTTTCTGCATCTACTGGTTGATGAACTTCCCGAACTAAATCACACCCTTGGTCGTGGCGTAGATGACATTGACCGTGCCCGTGCCCAAGCCGCCACTAGCGGGAACTGTCGCGGTGATCTGTTCGCGGTTTGACACAACCACGCTGGACAGCGTCAGGTTCACAGGCGTGCCGATCCTTACAGTCGGCACCTCGTTCGTCGGGAAGCCTATGCCGTAGATCGTCACGGCAGTCGTCTGGTTGCTTGAGTGCAAGCCGGGCAGAACACCGGTCACGACGTAAGAGCGTAGGCCAACCAGCACTTGGTTGACAAAAAGCGAGTCGGCATCCGTCACGTGGACATCTTGATTCACGTCGCCGGGCAGGAAGACCTGAAAGTCGTCGTTGACAATCACGCCGAGACCTCGGTTGTCGGTGAGCACGGCGTTTGTCACGCTGCTGAGATTCACGAAGAAAAACTCATCGGCCTCGCCCACGGTGTCGCCGAGCACGCCGCGGCAGGGTCACATCTTCAACTTTCGCAAACGCCCTCTGTCGCTTTGTCCGCTGCCTTCCATTTGTGAAATTTGAAGATGTGACCATCATTGCCTCATGAACTTCCACCTTGGCGAACATCGGAAGGGTACGCAGGAATTGGATGTCACCACGGAAGGCCGCAATGAACGACTGCTGCTCATCGAGCGGGGGCCGCGGTGAAACCGGGCTACCCATTGGTAGGATTCGGGTTTGTCTTGTCATCGCCTCGGCTCGCTTTCTTGAATTCGCGCAGTCCTTCTCCAAGCCCGCGAAACATTTGGGGGATTTTTTTTGCGCCGAACAGCAAGACGACAAACAAGGTGATCAACAGGATTTCGCGTAGTCCTATGGATGCCATGGGGTCCTCAGAATTTGATGATGCAGTTGAACTTCAGGGTGAAACTCGGTTTGCCGTTGTCGAAGGGTTGGGAGACCCAGCTTTCGACGGCCAACATTTTGTGGGCGAAGTAGATCAACCCGACGCTGCCCTGCCATTGGTCCTGATCGTCAATCTGAATCACGTCCGTCCGCAGCATCAGGTCACGCTCGAACAGTTTCACCGTCTTGTCGAGGCCGAAGAAGGCGGCGTTGTTTTTCTGTTGGAAACCAAACCCGGCATGGGCACGCAGCCAACGAAAGTCGTGCGTGAGCACCCCGTACTTAAACGCCTGACCGGCGTCGTCGCGGTCCTCGCTGGTGACGGCGATGTTGGCCGCACCCAAGGCGAGGGTCGGCCATTTCTCGCCCGGCTGGTACGCGTATTTGACTTGAAAAAGCGCCGGCCCGGCATCGTCAGGGGCGAGGTGGCCATCCAAGCCCCACTCGAACCGTTGTCCCCACGGGCGAAGGCCCATTTTGAAACCGGCACCGTAATCGGGTTTGCGGGCGTCACCCCACGTGCTGAATTGCTGGATCACCAACACCCGGTCCGGTGGCGTGTCGGCCGTGGGGATGTTGTTCAGGCCGCTGGGGGTGGCGCGGGCGGTCTGGGCCAGCGCGAGAATCGCGATGAGGATGCTAACGAATTGTTTTTTCATCCCGGCACACCACTGTCCGACTAATTTTTGGTCAATGTTGAGTTGTTGCCGATAAAATAAGGGCGAAACCTCAATCGTGTTTTTTTTCGATTTCAATTCCAAATACCTCGGGGAGGGCGTATCCGGCAGCCTTCACTCAGGAGGTTCCCACCATGCACGAAGGCCGGACAGTGTTCGCTCAGTGGATGGATTTCTTGCCGAAGTACGAGTTCAACAAATCTGTGCGCCGCTATCGCGGTGATTTTCACGTTCGCTCGCTGACTTGTTACGAGCAGTTCTTGATCATGGCGTTTGCCCAACTGACTTGGCGCGAGAGCCTGCGCGACATCGAAACCTGTCTGCGGGCATTCGGGCCGAAACTCTACCATGCGGGCATTCGCGCCCGCGTCTCTCGCAGTACGCTGGCCGATGCCAACGAGAAACGTCCGTGGCAAATCTACGCCGACTTCGCTCAGGTGTTGATCGCCCAAGCCAGTGTCTTGTACGCCGACGAAGATTTCGGCGTCGAGTTGCAGCACGCCGCCTACGCGTTGGACTCGACCACCATCGATTTGTGTCTGGCGCTGTTCCCGTGGGCGAAGTTCCGGCGGCACAAGGCCGCAATCAAGCTGCACACCTTGCTGCGGCTGCGCGGCAGATTCCCCACCGTTGTGATTATTACCTCCGGCAAGGTTCACGATGTGAACATCCTCGACGAATTGGGCTTCGAGCCGGGCGCGTTTTACATCTTCGATCGCGGCTATCTGGACTTTGCGCGGCTGCATCGCATCCAGCAGAGTGGGGCGTTCTTCGTCACGCGCACCAAGAAGAACAGCCGGTGGCACCGTCGCTACTCGCGCCCTGTCGACAAGTCCACGGGGCTGCTCTTCGACCAGATTGGGCACGGCAGGGTCACATCTTCAACTTTCGCAAACGCCCTCTGTCGCTTTGTCCGCTGC
>CAZOTB010000008.1:0-70425 GCA_964582645.1 uncultured Verrucomicrobiota bacterium
ACGAGGAGTTCGATCAAGGTGAACGCCGCCCGGCTCGCCGGCGCGGTTCGCGCTCGGACCTGGGTCATGGCGACGTTCCTCCCACGGCGAGCGGCACCGTGCCCACAGGCGCACGGAAGTCCGTGACCCGGTTGCCTGCGGTCGAGCGGCGCACGCGCAACTCGGGCTTGATCTTCACCTGTCGCAGTTTGTCATCCCCTCGCGCTCCCGTGAGACGTTCACGGAGGAGTTGGAACGCAGTCTCGCCCATCTGTTCCATCGGATCGTAGATGGTGGAAAGCGGCGGCACGAACTGGCTCGCGAGCGGGATGTCGTTGAACCCGATGACGGCCAGATCCTCGGGCACGCGCAAGCCGAGTTCCAGCGCGCTTCGGATCGCCGCCACGCCATACAGGTCGCCGATGGCGGCCAAGCCGTTGAATTCGCCCCGGTGCGCGCGGAGGAAGTCGCGGATCTGGACGAACTCGCCGATCTCCCAGTGTTGGCGCGTGTGCAGGGGCATGGAAAGGTTCATGCGCGTCGGCGCTTTGCAGCCCGCTTCCGCCAAACCGTGCTCCAGCCCGGCGACCTTGAGCGTGTTGACGTACCGCATCGGCTCGGTGTTGAGCACGCACACGCTGCGTCGTCCGATCTCGACGAGATGCCGGGCCTGCAAGTAGCCGCCGTGGAATTGATCAATGCTGACGTCGTCCACCGCGAACTCGAGCCGCCCCGCGCCGTCCCAGGTCACGATGGGAAATCCTTCCGCGGCGAGCCGGTGCAGTTCAGTGTGAGGTCCCGTCTCGGATGGAAGCACTGCGATGCCGTCCACGTAGCGATCCACCAGGCCGCGGATGGCGTGATCTTCGAGATCGGCCTGGTCCTCGGTGCAGACAAGGAGTGTGGTGAAGCCGTGCTGCCGCGCCGTCAGTTCGAATACCGAAAACATCGGCAGTGGAATGTCAATCCCCGGCACGACCAATCCCAGGGTGCGGGTGGATTTGCCCTGCAATGCCAGCGCCGTCGGCGAAGCGCGATAACCGAGCTGGCGGGCGACGGCCAGCACGCGTTCCCGGGTGGCTTCCGCCGCGTAGCAGTCGGCTCGATGGTTGAGGATGCCGGACACCGTGGCCGGGGCGACGCCGGCTGCCGCGGCGACCTGAATGAGCGTCGTGCGCGACCCTTTGCGATGCCTCGAGTCGAAATGGCCCTTCTTTCGTTCCATATCGTATGGACTATGTCGCCGCGCTGCCTACCGGATTCGAGCCCGACGAATGAACCCGACGGCGATCGCGCTCAGGCTGAACAGCGCGAGGGCGCTCGGTTCCGGTACAACTGTCAGCACGATATCGTTGCCCGTGCCGCCGAGGTAGTTGATCTTGAACTCCTGGCCCCCACTGAGGAACTCGATCCCCTGGGGCAGACCCGCAAAGGCGCCGATCACCGCGTCGGATAAATCGTTGTCAACGATGGTGAAATTCGCGCCTTTCACCGCGGTGAAGTTGGTCAGGTTCAGACTGAGGATGCTGTCAGCGACGCTGACCAGGCCCGTGACGAACGCCCGGTCATAGCCCGTGCCGGGCGTGACCGAGTTGGTCGAAAGGTCCACCACGAAGGTCGAGTTCGAGAACAGCGCCAGATCGCCGGCCATCGTCAGGACGCTGAACCCCGGGCCATCGAGCGTGGCGTTGGTGTTGAGCGTGAGGCCATCAGCGAAGGAATGGGCGCCGCCGAGCAGATTCAGCGTGGCCGCGCTGACGCCGTCGCCGACGAGGAACGTCGAGTTGTTCGCGACGGTGATCTGTTTGGCGCTCAACGTCCCGCCGTTGAACAGGGCGACACTGGACGAGCCATTCGTCATGACGAGGCGGTCCAGCACGGCCAGCGCACCCGATTCGAGTTGGAAGGTCGCTCTGCGGACATCCGTCGTAGCGGTGCCGGCGGCATTGGTTACAAAGAGGCTGCCGCCCGTCAGAGTGAGTATCCCTTGCGAGAGGAGATTGGTCCCTGCCAGCAGTTTGTTGGCGAGCACCGTGCCGGTGGCGACCGACAGGAGGCCGGTGCCGTGTCGGCCCAGCACAATCGTGCCCGAGCCCGCATCGAGCACGCCACCGCTGACCTCGATGGTGCCGATGGATGTGTTCGTGCCCGAGCCAGCGTACAGCGTGCGCAGGACCTGTTGGGTGCCGCCGGCAATGGTGAGCAGACCGACTCCGCCGGGTTCCGCACCGACTGCCCGGTAAGAACCCACGATCGCATCCAGGGCGCTCACGAAGCCATTGGAGATGGTCAGGTTGCCAAAGCCCGACCGGCCGAGCACGATCCCTGTCCCACTGCTGTTGGTCAGATACATGGTTCCACCGGTCACGACCACAGTTCCCGTCGAATTGCCGCGGTCGCCCACCCGCAACTCGTCCGTAAAGGTGTTCGTTCCGCCAGCGACGAGGAATAGACCGTTTCTTGTACCGGTGAAGCCGACAATAACGATACCCGCCGACAAAGCGCTGTTTGAGTTTATCAGAACCGCAGGGGTTCCGATTGCCGAAATCTGGATGTTGCCGCCGACGGAGAGTTGGCTGTCGGAGATCACCACCAGCCCGGTCGTGCCGGCGGAGCCGGCGTTTCCGGACGCAGAACCGATGCCCAGGTTCGCGCCGATCCGATGCGCGCCGCCATTGATGATCCATGTGCCGGAGGCTCCTGTGGCGGAGCCGATGGTGACATCCCCGCTGTTGGTGAACGAGCCTCCCGTCAGATGGAATGAAGCCACTCCCGCTGCGGCGCCGACCAGCGTGTTGTTCCCAACGTTCACGGCGCTGCCGGCGACTGTCAGGACGCCGCGGGCGTTTACAGTCAGGTTGCTCAGGACCACGAACGGAACAGCACTCCCGATTCCATCAATGCTCAAGGTGTTGGCTGATCCGACCGGCGCGGTAACAGTCAGATTGCTGATGGTCAGCGTGCCGGGGAAGTTGGTCGTCGTGCCATCAATGGTGGCGGTCTTGGTGCCGGCGTTGGTGATCAACAGGGCCGACTGCGTAATGGACGGCGCTCCCGCGGACCAATTGGTCGCGTCCTGCCAGAAACCGTCGCCCGTGTTGGTCCAGGAATTGTTCTGGGCCTGGACCGTCAGGGCGCCCGCGAGGGTCAAGCCAACCGCCAGCAAACCCGGCCGATAGCTTCCAAGAAATCCTACTGTTCGATGCATGATATGCTCCATTTCTCAAGACCCGGACTTCGGATTGCGTCCCACAACCAGACCCGGGAACGCCTCGGTTCGCATCGCACCACAAGGCCGCAAATCAAACTTATGAAGCCCTTCATATCTTAGGCTCGCAAATCGGAAGCAGCTTGTCAAACCAATTTTCCGTCCCTACTCTGGCACCCCATGAGCCACGACCGACCCAACCTGCTCTTTGTGTTCGGCGACCAATGGCGCGCACAGGCGTTCGGCTACGCCGGCGACCCGAACGCGCGCACGCCGCGCATTGACCGCTTCGCCGCCGAGAGCGTCCACTTCACCAACGCCATCGCGAGCACCCCCGTGTGCTGTCCGTGGCGCGCGACTCTCATGACGGGTCAATACCCGCTGACCCACGGCGTGTTCGTCAACGACGTGCCGCTCCATCCGAAAGGCGTCACGCTCGGGCAATCGCTCGCCGATGCCAGCTATCACACCGCGTGGATCGGCAAATGGCACGTGGACGGACGTGGTCGTTCGGCGTTCATCCCGCCCGAACGCCGGATGGGATTTCAGTTCTGGCGTACGATGGAATGCACGCACAATTACATGAAGTCCGACTACTACGCGGACACGCCGCAGAAACTGCGATGGGAAGGGTACGATGCGGAAGCGCAAGCGCGCGAGGCGCAGAAATTCATTCGGGAGCACCCACAAGACAAACCCTTCGCGCTGTTCATCTCGTGGGGTCCGCCGCACGATCCGTATGAGCAGGTGCCGGCGGAATTCCTCCGCCAGTTTCCAGAGGAGAAAATCCGGCTCCGTCCGAACGTGCCAGCGTCGAAGGCCGGGGAGGCGCGGGAACGTCTCTCGGGCTATTACGCCCATTGTCTTGCGCTCGACACCTATTTCGGCGACCTGCTCGACACGTTGCAGCAGCGTGGTCTCGACAAGAACACGATCGTAGTTTTTACGTCTGATCACGGCGACATGCATTGCTCGCAAGGATCGCCCAGCCGCAAGCAACAGCCTTGGGAAGAGTCCATCGCCGTGCCGCTGTTGATCCGACACCCGGCGATGGGTGGCAAGGCGAGCCGTATTCCCAACGTCATCGAGTCGGTGGACCTGATGCCGACGCTGCTCGGATTGTGCGGCGCAGCCATTCCGGACAGCGTGCAAGGGCGGGATTTCTCCGGACCATTCCGCGGGGGAACGCTGCCGCCCGATCAGCCGGCGTTGCTGTCGTTTCATTTCCCGTTCCACGACTGGCGGCGCGACCGGGGCGGACGCGAGTGGCGCGGCCTGCGCTCGCAACGGCACACGTACGTCCGAGATCTGAACGGCCCGTGGCTTCTCTACGATAACATCGCCGATCCCTTCCAGCTAACCAACCTGTGCGACCGTGCGGAGGTGGGGCAATTGCAGCGTGAACTCGAAGCCGCACTCGTGCGACGACTGGCCGAGATCGGAGATGAATTTCTCCCTGGAGAAGAATACTTGCGTCGGTGGGGTTACGATTTGGATCCGGTCACACACGACATCCCAATCCGCCCCTAGCCGAAGGGAGAACCTTCTTCTGTGCATTCATTCTCAATAATTCCGTTGGTCGCACCCTTACGGATGGTCATCGGTCATGAGCATGGTTACCGTGGGGCTCACGCGTATGCAGGAACATTGCTGCACACTGCGGATCCTTGGGTCACCTCGAAGGGCAAGCTATCATCAGGCGCAGGAGGAATTGCGGAGTTCGCGAACTCCGCAATCATTTCTGTTGTGTTCGCCTCACTCATTCAGAGGCGATCGGGAGGCATTGTCGTGGGTGCGCGCAACCCGTCAACGCAACCCGATTCGCCGACAGCCGCGCAGTGGCGGACGATAGGGGTGAGAGGGTGGATTGCGGAGTTCACGATACTCCGCAATAATCATTTCAGATGTCTTCGCCTCAGTCATTCAAAAGCGATCGGGGTCATTGGCTCGGTGACGCACGCAACCCGATTCGCCGACAGCCGCGCAGTGAAGGGCGACAGCAGTGGAAGGATGGATTGCGGAGTTCACGAACTCCGCAATGCTGCTTCCTGCCATGTTCCTTGCACGATTCTCCAGAGGCGGGCATGAATCGGCGTCTTGAACTCCCGTCCAAGCCGGTAGCATTCAGCCCCCTCCCCGCCGGCCCTGGTTATGTAACCGCGGCGCAACAGCTTGTCCGTGTGCCGCATCGCCGCCCACGGCGACATTTTGAGAGTCGAGCGAAGACTTTCCGGGGACATTTCCCCGCGTTGAACAAGATGGCGGAGAATTTGCAGCCGCCGAAGGTCCGTGAATGCGGTTGCCGCTTCAAACACGATTTCGTAAAGCCGGCGCGCGATCTCCTCGTCCGAATCATTGCGGAGTTCGCGAACTCCGCAAGCCTGCAAGGTAGCTCTCGGACTCGCCAGCCACTCCTGCAACGCCGCCAGTGTCATCCCGCTCAAGGTGGACTTGCCGTAGGGCGACTCCGCCGAGCAATACAACCAACCCGCCGATCGACGCCGCTTGATCAGGCCCACCGTTGCCAGTTTCGACAAGTGCGCAGACATTACGTTTTTCGAGAGTTTGATCCGTTCTCCGATGGCCGTGGCGGTCAACTCGCCGTTTTCGACGAGAAGAGAAAGCACGCGCAGCCGCTCATGGCAGGCAAGGGTGCGCGCCAGTCGAATCACGATCTCATCCATGGTTCACCTATAGAGAATTGCGGAGTTCGCGAACTCCGCAATGGTGCTCCCGCAGCCTCCTCTCGGTCAAGCTCGCATTTTCATATCCCAACCGACATCGTTGCCCGAGAGGAATACATGCCGCCCCTCGAATGAAGCGCACACAACCAAATATCCTTCTGCTGTTCACCGACCAGCAACGCGCCGACACCATCGCCGCGCTGGGTAATCGAATCATCCGCACGCCCGCATTGGATCGGCTCGCGCGCGAGGGCACGGCGTTCACTCGCTGCTACACGCCATCACCAGTCTGCGTCTCGGCCCGGTGCGCGCTCGTCACCGGCCTGCCGCCGCACGTGACGGGATGCGTGGATAACCAACCCATGCCACAGGACCGACCCAGTTTGATGGAGCGATTGCGCGAACTCGGCTACCAAACCCGCGGCGTTGGCAAGATGCACTTCACGCCCGATGCGCGGCGGCTCTGGGGATTCGAGTCGCGCGATGTCTCGGAGGAAATGCCGCCCGACACGGATGACTACCGGCAGTTCCTCAACGCGCACGGCTTTCAACACGTGGACGAACCGCACGGCGTGCGCAGCGAGTTCTACTACATCCCGCAACCTTCGCAGCTTCCCGCCCGGCTGCACAATACAACATGGGTCGCCGACCGCTCCATAGAGTTTCTGAAGCGACGCGACCGCCGCCGACCGTTCTTCCTCTGGTCGAGCTTCATCAAACCGCATCCGCCCTTTGAGTCGCCGACGCCGTGGAACAAACTCTATCGCTGCGCTGAGATGCCGGCGCCGTTTCGACCGGATGGGTTCGAGCGCCTGCTCAATTACTGGAATCACCACCAGAACCGCTACAAGTACCGCGATGGCGGCTACGACCGGCAGCTCCACAGGACCATCCGCGCGGCATATTACGGTTGCATCTCCTTCATCGATTTTCAGATTGGGCGCATCCTCGATGCGCTCGGCGCGCAAGCGGACAACACGTTGATCGTGTTCACGTCTGATCACGGCGAGTTGCTTGGTGACTACGGCAGCTTCGGAAAGCGTTGCATGCTCGATGCGGCGGCGAAGGTGCCGCTTCTCGTTCGCTGGCCGAAGGCCTTCCGGGCGGGCGCGCAGTGTGCGGCCCCGGCAACCTTGCTCGATTTGTGGCCGACGTTCCTCGGCGCCGCGGGCGCAAACGAACCGCAGGTCTGCGCCGATGGCGTGGACTTGCGTCGGCTCGCCAAGCATCCGGGGCTTCGCGAGGACGTGATCTCGCAGTTTCAAGATGGCCGGCATGGCCTCTACATGATTGCGGATCGGCGCTGGAAATACATCTACTGCACGCCCGATCAGCGAGAGTGGCTTTTGGATCTGCAACGCGATCCGTGTGAAACCAAGCTGGTGCGCAGTCCGCATCTTGCCCGATTGCGCACACGGTTGTTGCAGCGACTCCAACGCAATGGTTGGGAGAGATTCCCCAAGATGAAAGTACCGGCCGACCCGGATGCAGGGCTGTTGTTTCAGGATCCACGCGGCCAGCGCGAACGCATCGCAGCGCTCGGCGCATATGCACCACGGAAGCACAGGTGAAGCCGAACTTCCTCATCTTCTGCGTGGATCAGATGCAGTCGTTCTGCCTCGGCTGCAATGGACACTCGATGGTCCGCACACCCAACATTGACGCCATCGCGGCGGACGGCATCACTTTCACGCGCACGTACTGCAACAACCCGGTCTGCATGCCCTCGCGCGGGAGTCTGATCACCGGCCTGACGCCGCGTCAGCACGGGCTGCGTTCGAACGGTTGCCCGCTGCCCACCACAGTGCCGACGATCACGCAGGCGTTAGCGAACGCTGGCTATCGCACGCATGCCGCCGGGAAGCTGCATCTACAACCGTGGGGCGGCATGGGGCGCATCGTGGGGTTTGCGTCGAATGAAGGCGAGCCGGAATGGAACGACCGCGCCGTCGAGAAACTTCCGCTGCCGTACTACGGCTTCCAGTCGGTTGATTACGTCGGCGGCCACGTAAGCTATGTGTTCGGTGATTACGCTCGCTGGCTGGACAAGCATCAGCCCGGCGTGCGCAAACTCTACCGGCCTGAGAACGCTTACCACTCGTCCGGTCGCGCCTACCGGATGAACGTGCCCGTGGAACTGCATTACAACAACTGGATCGCTGACCGCTCAATCGCATTCCTCGAACAACTCCGCGACGGCGAGAATTTCTTTCTCTGGTGTTCGTTCCCGGACCCGCACTTCCCGTTCGCGGCGACGCGTCCGTACAGCGAGTTGTATCCGCCCGGCGACGTGTCGTTGCCGCCGAACTGGCCGGAGCAGAACGACCTTTGCCCGGCCTTGAAAGCGCGGCGCGCCACCGCCCACGGGCTCGAAGCGCGCGATGAGGCGGAAATGCGCGAGATGATTGCGCAGACGTTCGGGATGATCACGCATATAGACGACAACGTGGGACGGGTGATGGCGGCGGTGCGGGCGCGTAACTTCGATACGAACACGATCGTGGTCTTCCTTTCCGATCACGGCGAGTATCTTGGCAGCCATCACCTGATCGCGAAAGGCGCGTGGGCTTGGGAGGAACTCGTCCGCGTGCCATACGTCTGGCGCGTGCCGGGCGCTAAGCCCGACCGCCGCGCGCCCGTCGAGCCGGTGAGCCTGCTTGATTTCGTCCCGACCATTGCCGATTACGCGGGAGTTGATCCGGCTTTCTTCGACACGAGTGGAATGGCCGGCAACCGATTCGGGATGCCGGGCCGATCATTGCGGCCGTTCTTCGAGAACAAACCCGCGGCGGCGAATCGCGAACCGATCCTGGAGTTCGACGAGAATTTCAGCGCAGACGCGCCGCCCTGCCGGATGCGAGGAATCGTGGACGGCGATTTCAAGCTGGTGATCTGGTCGGGCTACGACGAGGGGTTGCTCGTGAACGTTGCCAACGATCCCGCCGAGACGCGCAATCTCTGGAACGAACCCGGCCTGCAAACCCGCAAAGCCGAAATGCTCGCCCGTCTCGTGGATCGGCTCGCGCAGAGCGACCGGTTCGACACCAAACGCATCTCGGGAACGTGAATCATGCCCATTGATTATCCCAACCTCGATTTGCTGCATCGCGACGACTTCGCCACCCTGGACGCGTGGCATCATGAAGGCGGAGGAAAGATCGAACGAACTGGGAGCGGCACCATGCGACTCTGCTGTACCGGCTCCAAGCAGGGCGACGTTGGGTGCATGGCGTTCTTTCGTCCGACGTTGCCGGATCAGATTGCAGTGGAATACGATTTGATCGTGCGCTCGCACGGCGGGCTTGTGATCAACTACCTGGCCTGTCGGGGCATTCGTGGCGAGGATTTGATCGAGGATCTTGACAAGCTCCCGCCGCGCACGGGCATCATGGCGAACTACTGGTCGGAGAAATGGGGATTGCAGAGTTATCACGTCTCGATCAGCCGTTTCAACGACAAGGGCGAACACACGAAAACCTCGAACTGGCGGCGCAACCCCGGGGCGTTGCTCGTCGGGCATGGAGTTGATCCCGCGCAGAAGTTGAATCGCAGCTACCACATTCGGCTCACGAAAAGTCACGGCCACTGTCAGCTTTTCGTGGACGGGGCGTTCGCGCACGGGTTCGTGGATCATGCGACGCAACATGGGCCGATCCCGGATACGGGCAAGTTTGGTTTTCGGCTCATCGGCAGCGACGTGACGGCGGACGTGTCGGCGTTCCGCGTGTATCGCATCGAGCGGAAGGAGCTTGGGAGACCCTGGGAGTTCAAAGGCTGAATATGGAAAGCTGGATCATCTACTACGATCTCAACTACGACGCGGTCCCGTGGCCGTTCGGGAAAACGTGGGACGACTTTGTTCGCTCACCTGAGCAGCTCGTGCACGCGTGCGACGATTTCGGCCGCGCGGCGCCGTGTGATTCGTTGAGCGAGACGCCGTCCGTGCCGCCGCATTTGCCGCGGTTGGTGCCGCGCGGGCGGTACCGTTTCGCGCTCTATCACGACGCGGACTGGCTGTACGCCTTTCTCGAAGCGGAGGACGGCCCGGTCATCGTGGCTTCGAGCGTTCTCGCCCACATCCCGCAACTGCAGGGCGTCAATTCCCTTTATCCCGTCCTCGCGTTGCTCACGCCTGACCAGCGGTTCACCTATCGCTTTGCGCTCGATGCCGGCGGGAAACCGACCGCCACTGTCGCCCCGGTGGTGTATGGCAAGCGGCAGACGGCACCGCCGAAGCGGGAGTTTTCGTGGGAACTGAAAGTGATCCCCACGGAGAAGGGTCGCCTCTGTTGTTGGCGGATCGCGCGTGCGAGCATCGCGGACGCATTTCTTGGCAACACGGTCCGTCTCTCCATCTCGCATATGCGTTTTGAAACGATGGAAGCCGTCGCGTGGGGTTCGCACACAACGTGGGGGCCGCGTCCCGATGAGTTTGGCACCTTGCGGTTGGTGGAGAAACGCGAGCAGCCGCTCTGGCCAAGACTGCGTCGCGCCGTAATGCGTTACGATCCGGCGACAGAACGAGCGACGTTCCACACGAACTGGGAGGGCATTTACGACAAATCGGAGACGGACGTGAAGGTCTATCCGGTCCGCCCACCGGAAGTCCCGTGGCTGCAGTGGTCGCTTCGGTTGAACGGCGAGCAGCGGATGTTCGACCTGCGCGAGTCGGCGGAGACGGATGAGTTCGCGCTCGCCGACGGACACAATCACCTCGACTTCGCGAACACGGGCGGCCCGGCCGTGCGAATTTCCGTGGAGAAACGGAGCGGCAATCGAATCAGCGAGAGTCCGTTTCCGCCGAAGCCGGCCCGCAGTCGCGATTGGCTGATCGCCCAAATTCGGGGCGAAGTGGACGCGGCGACCAAGATCCTCAAGCAGGACGCCGCCTCAGGTGCCGCGCGGATCTATCGCGGTTGGGGCACGTATCAGGCTTCATCGCTGGGGCGCATCCATCATTATCTCGATCCCGATCCGCGATTGCTCGAAGCGCTCCGCATCGAGGCCGATTTCGCGCTCACCTTGCAGCGCCCGGATGGAACATTCGCCGGATTGCACCTCGAACGCACCGGCCAGAAACGCGCGCCTTGGAAGGGCGGCGCCTACGATACCGGCCCCGCGGGCGAACTGTGGGTCGTGGCAGCGTGGTTGTTGAAGGACGAGAAATACCTCGAAGCCTCGAAGCGATTGGTCCACGCGTACAAAGATTACCGGGTCGAGTTCAACTACAACTACGCCGCCTTTGCGCTGTATCATCTCGTGACGCACTACCGACTGACGCGTGATCCCCTCGCGCTCGAACACGCGCTGTATTACTGCCAGCACTGCGTGGCTGTGGACTTGTTGCCGCTCGGGTTCCACGCGGGGCACAATTACTACACCTGTTACGGCTCGATCACGCTGCGCGGCATGGCGCAACTCTGCGCGGTGTTGCCCGAGAGCGACCCCTACCGGGCGACGTTGCGCGAGCAGTGCATCCGCATGACCAACCAGGTGCTCGCGCGTCAGCAACCCGATGGCTCGTTCGACGGCTGCAACCGCTTCTTCCTCGATCAACGTTTCTGGTCGCGGGGCCTTTTCAGCGTGGCGTTCCTGTTGCTGCCCGACGATGTGAGGCGGCTCGACGCCGCGATCCAGCTCTTCCTGCATTGCCCGCTGCCCTCCTCCGGCGTAGGCGGGCAAACCTGCCGGCTCGCCGAGAGCGATTTGGTGCGTTACTACGCGCATCGCGAGGATCTGCTGGCGGGGCGGAAGATTGATCCGTGGGCGCTGATCTAGCCCGGATCTTTCACAAGTTCTCGGACGCTCAGACCGTGCGCTCTCCTTCACACCCCACTTCAGTGGGGTGATTTGCGTCGCGAGGCGGGATCGAACCGCTTCCGCGGTTTTCCTCACCGGGTCGAAACCGCTGAAGCGGTTCGCGGTGTCTTGTAGCGGCTGACCACCCCACGGAAGTGGGGTGTGAATGAGAATTCGGAGACAACGTGCGGCCTGATTGTGAAAGATCCGGGTTAGGGTCAATCCAGTTTCGATCTGAGTGAACGCTGAAATTTTCATTTCACTTTTTTATTCCGGAATAACATCAAATCTGATTCAGCCTCGGGATGCGAAAAACGCATCCTCTCAAACGCCGGGGCGGTCGTCGTGCGGCCAACACTTCTGCACACCCCCACACCTTTCGCCAACTCTTCGCCGCTCGCTTCGACCGTCCGAAGCTCCGACGCATCTGGCGCGCGCATTGCACCTGTCGGCGCAAACCGACGCTCGCGTTCGATCGGTTGTTGCTCGGGCTGGTGTATCATGTCTTGATGGGCACGGGCACGTTGCAGGAAGCGGACGCGGGTACGGCTGTGGACGAGCCTGCTGGATGCGAAGGCGTATCCGTCGCGGGAGTTGGTGGCGTTGTACGCGCGGCGCTGGGACGTGGAGATCACGGTCAAGGAATTGAAAGTGGAGATGCGGGGCGGAGATTTGCTGGCCAGTTACACGGCCGAGACGGCGGCGCAGGAGATCGCGGCGTTGCTGTTGGCCCTGGCGGTGTTGGTGGAAGTGCCTTGCGAAGCGGCGGCCCGGGGCGAGGTGGACGTGTTGCGCGTGAGTTTTCGAAGGGTGTTGCGATTGGTGCGGGCGTTGTGGACGCTGCTGGAGATCGGGGAGGGCATTCACACGGTGCGGCAGGTGCGGGCATTGGTGACGCGGACGTTGGAGCGTGCGACGGCGTTGGTGACGCCCGAGCGTCGGGCACGAAGTTGTCCGCGAGCGGTGCGGCAGCCCGTGGGCTCGTGGCCGCGGCTGTTGCGGGCGACGCGAATGGAAAGGCGAGATACGCTATGAAGTCATCGCGCATTCGAGCCGTTCAGGAATCGCAGCTCGACATGAACGGGCTGGCCGAGCTTCAACGGCGACGGCAATTCCAGGGCGACCAGTCCCGGCTCTTTCGCCGTCGGTTTCCAGTTCAAGGTACTGCCCGGCTCTCGGATGCTCCTCGAGGCACACTTGACAAAGAATCGTCTGTCTCGGCTCGACGTTCTGGCTCGGATACCATTGCGACGAGACGACGCCGTTGGTCAGCGGTTTGATTTCCGTGCTGTTGAGAAAACCGCGCTTGAAGCTGATCGGGTCACCCGTCGGATTGCTGAGATACACTTCGATGAGCGGATAGCGGTTCAGGAAATGGCCCTGCCGGTACTGCGCGGTCGCCTGAGCGGGAGACCAGAACTGCGCATGAGCGTGGCGTGCTGACATGGATATGATCGTCAGCGCGATCGCTGAGAGCCAGACGCGTCCCAAGCTCACAACGCGTGAACTTGTACGGCCCCCCACCCCCTCCCATTGCAAGAACTATTTTCCGGAAACTTTGCACAGTGGTTTCGAAGTTCTGGGCCTGCACTTGCAGCGAAAGGAATTGCAACCCGGCAGGTGCGTACGTAGATTCGGCCCATTCATGCACAAGAAGATCAAGGTCGCCATTATCGGCACGGGCTCGCGCGGGACGCTGAGTTTCGGCAAGGGCCTGCAACGCTACCAAAACGAGGTCGAAATCACCGCCGTCTGCGACAAAAACCCGCTCCGGATCAAAGGGTCGAAGGACCTGATGGGGTTGGATTGCGCCGAGTATTACGACCACGAAACGCTGCTCGGGAAGGCCGACTGCGACACGGTGATCGTGACCACGCCCGATTTCACCCACGAGGAAATCACCATTGATTCGCTCCAGGCCGGCAAGAATGTTCTCTGCGAGAAGCCGATGGCCATCTCGACCGCGCAATGCGACCGCATGATGAAGGCCGAGCGCGAGTCCGGCAAGATGCTGATGATCGCGTTTAACATGCGCCATCACGCGGTTTTCGCGAAGGTGCAAAAGATCATGTCGAGCGGCAAAATCGGGCGGCCCATCGCGGTGCAGTTCCTCGATTATTACCCGGGCGGCAACTTCTATTTTCGCCGGTGGCACCGTCTCAAGGAAAACAGCGGCGGGCTGCTGATCCACAAGGGCACGCATGACTTCGACCTCTTCAACTGGATCATCGGCGCGCGCCCGACGAGCATCGCAGCGTTCAGCGGCGTCGGGAAATACAAACCCATCCCGGGCGCCGGTGTGCGATGCCGGGATTGTTCCATCACCGCCGATTGCGTGGATTACTTCGACATCAACAAGCTCGACTACTACCGCAAGCTCTACAAGGAAGCGGAGAGCGTGGACAACTACTACCTCGACCGCTGCATCTACACCAGCGACAAGGACACCGGCGATCACAGCTCAATCATCATCGAGTACGACAACGGTTGCCACGTGAGCTACCTCGAATCGTTCCTCGGCAACGTCCGCGAAACCGGTGGCCGGTACATCACGATCTTTGCCGAGCACGGCCAACTTTGGGCCAACGACAACGCGATGCAGGTGAAGGTCATGTTCGACAAAGGCACGCCACCCGAGGTGCACGACATTCCACGCGACGACGCGGACGGCCACGGCGGGGCCGACGACGCCGAGATTCGCGCCTTCCTCGATTCCCTCAAGCGCGGCCGGCACATGGTCGCCGATTCTCAAGCCGGCCGTCTCGCCGTGATGATGGGCGAAGCCGCCGAGAAGAGCGCGGAGGAGAAGCGGGTGATCGCGTTGGGATGACAGAACATGAGAGGTTCCACGCAGCGCAGTGGCGTTCTCGCTTCGAAACCGGTGGGACTCGATCAACCCCCGACTCACGCCTCCATGGTCTGGGAGAAACTCACGCCGCGCGAGCGATCGCGTCGGTGTTCAGCGCTACGCAGCCGCCTGTCACCAGCCGTCCTCAAGCGAATGCACGATGAAAAACTTTGGCCGCGCTCTTGAACGCCGTCGGGTTCGTTATCTCCTCATCAGCGGCCAGGCGACCGTTCTCTACGGGGCGAGCATGTTTTCCGAGGACTTCGATTTATGGGTGCAACCAACAGAGGGTAACTGGCAGCGTTTCCTCGATGCCTTGGAAGATCGTTCGGCGCTCGTGTACAAGCTCACCCCTTCTCTCGCCATGTCGTATGCGATTCGGGGACACGGGTTTCATTTTCTACTCCCCGTCCCGGCTGCGAGCAGGGCGCCGATCTATCTCGATGTCATGGCAGCGCCGCCTCGAGTCACTTCATTCGACGAATGCGCGCGGCGGAAGCGCTGGTTTGTGACCGACTGGGGCCGGGTGCCGGTCATCGGCGTGCGCGATCTGGTGGAGCTCAAGAAAACCCGCCGTCTCGCTGACTACGAGGTGATTTCCGCCCTCGTTCGGAACGCCTCTCGGATGCGCCAAACCAGAGAGGCGTGGTTTTGGGCTCTGAGCCAGACGTTCGAGGCGGAAGACATGATCGCCATCTGGAACCGGGGTAAACCTGCCTGGCGAAGCGGCGCCCTGCCGGACCGGGCTGCAGTGCGAATGTTGGCGAAGGAACGGTCCACGCAGAGATCGCGGCGGCGGCTGGCACTCGCGCTGGCGAAGGAAATTGAATCGTGGCGCGAACGCGATCGCCAGTACTGGCAGCCGATCATGGCAGAACTGAAGTCACTGCAGCGCGAGGGCCGGCTTCTGAAAGAAGGTTCATCCGTCGCCGACGTGAGATAATGTCCTCCCGGAACCGGCCTGCAACGACATGGATCATCACTGACTACTTAGCCTGCCGCCATCCCAATAATCCTCACCAGCCCACAGCCAATGCTTCACCGTATCCGCAAATGGCAGTTTGCCTTGGATTGTCGTCAGCGCATATGTGGATGCCAACGCCGATCTGACGGAGGCGGCTGGCGCAGACGGCGCGGCGGCTCTTCTCGCGTGCGTGATTCAGCGCCGGCAAGAGCATCGCCGCAAGGATTGCGATCATTGCAGCGACGACGAGCAATTCAATGAGCGTAAAAGAATCCACGTTTGGGGATCGAGCATCTGCCACTGCGTGCCGGAGCGTCTTGATGTTGGCCTCCAGAGCCGCGCGACTCAGGCGTTGCCCAAACAAAAGGGGGCGCGCTTCCATGCGCTGCTCGTCGCTCGAAATTTCCGGTTTCGTACTGGACAGCTGCTGAAGCTACGCGAAATTTGGTTGTGGTTTGTTAGTTCGTCTCGATGACAGTTTCTCCTTCCGTACCTCCCATGGGTGGATCGGAACGCCCTGCCGAAACAAGCAGCTTCTGTTCATGAGACTTTCGCCATTGACCATTGACCATCAACCATTCACCATCCGTTCCCATGCCCGATCCACGCATTGAAAAATTGGCAAAGGTTCTCACGCACTACTCGCTCTCGCTCCGCAAGGGGGACTTGTTCCAAATCCAGGGCAGCCCGGTCTGTGAACCACTGATCCGGGAGGTGTTTCGCGAGGCGGTCAAACTCGGGGCCAATCCGTTCGTGGACATGATTCCCGAGGGACTCGACGAGATTCTCTTCAAGACCGGCAGCGAGGCGCAGATCAAGTACGTCTCGCCGCTGGCGATGCAGAAGATGAAGAAGGTAAACGCCCGGCTCGCCATTCTCGCGAGTTCGAACACCAAGGCGCTCTCCGGCGTGGACCCGAAACGGATGGCCTGGGCGCAGGTCGCGCGCAAACCGCTCATGAAGGTCTTCATGGACCGCGCCGCGAAAGGGAAACTCCGCTGGTGTTTGACGCAGTACGCCTGTCACGCCAGCGCGCAGGACGCGGACAAGTCGCTCGCCGAGTACGAGGATTTCGTCTTCGGCGCCGGCTTCATCAACGACCGAGATCCGGTCAAGCGCTGGCAGACGCTCTCGAAGTCGCAAGAGAAGCTCGCGAAACGCCTCAACAAAGCCCGCACGGTGCGGATCAAGGCCGACGGCACCGACTTCACCGTGGGCGTCAAAGGCCGCAAGTGGATCAACTGCGACGGCAAACTCAACTTCCCCGATGGCGAAGTGTTCACCGGCCCGGTCGAAGATTCCGCGAGCGGGACGGTGAAATTCAGTTTTCCCGCTGTGCATCTTGGACGCGAGGTCGTTGGGATTCGGCTGACGTTCGACAAGGGGAAGGTCGTCAAGGCCGAGGCCGACAAGGGACAGGATTTTCTACAGACGATTCTCAGGACCGACGCGGGCGCGAGTTATCTTGGCGAGTTCGCGATCGCGACCAATTACAACATCCAGCAGTACAGCCGCAACACGCTGTTCGACGAAAAGATGGGCGGTACCATCCATATGGCTCTCGGTAAATCGTATCCCGAGACGGGCGGCAAGAACGTCTCCGGCCTGCACTGGGACATCGTCTGTGATCTGCGCAAGGGCGGCGAAATCTGGGTGGACGGAGAATTGATTCAGCGGAACGGGAAGTTCTTGAACAAGCAATTTCCGCAGCCGTGAACAAAAAACTCGCGTGGCGAAATCCGAAATCCGAAACAAATCCGAATGGAGCAATATGGGAAATGAACAAAATATGCGCGGGAGCGGTGCCTGCCAAGCAAGCCTTGATCGTTTGCTGATTCGAATTTTGGTTTTGTTTCGGATTTCGATATTCGGATTTCGAATTTTACTCTCATGAGTGCCAAACCCAAACCCGTTCCGCTGGCGATCGTGGTCTGCGACCAGATCATCGAGGACCGTCATACCGGCAAGAAGACTCTCGTCGGCCTGTTCAACAGCATCGCAGCGAAAACCTTCCCGTGTTCGCATGCGATGATGAGCGTGTTCATCTCGCTCACCGATGGCCACGGCAGGTACGAGTGCGAACTTATTTGCCGGCAGGAGGAGACAGCGCAACCGCTCCTGCAAACCAAGGGTCCGATCGAGTTCGCCGACCCGACCGTGGTGGTGGACATGCATTTCGCGTTGCAGGGCGTCACGTTCCCCAAGCCGGGATTGTATTCGTTCGAGTTTTACTGCGATGAAGAATTGGTCGTGGAACGCAAATTCAACGTGGCGGAACTGAGAGAAAAGAAGTAATTCGTAATTGGTTATTGGTAATTGGATCGAGAGCAGCCAATCGCCAATCACCAGTTACCAATCACCGATTACCAATCACATGATCCACATCGGCATCCTCGGCATCGGTTTCATGGGCGTGACGCACTTCAAGGCGATGCGCCAGGTCAAAGGCGGCAAGGTCGTCGCCATCTGCACGCGCGACCCGAAGAAGCTCGAGGGCGACTGGCGCGGCGTCCAGGGCAACTTCGGCGGCAGCGGCGGCGTGCAGGACCTCACCGGCATCCGCAAGTACGCCGACATGCGCGATTTGTTCGATGATCCCGGTATTGATCTCGTGGACATCTGCCTGCCGACACCGCTGCACAAACAGGCGACGCTCGCCGCGTTCAAAGCCGGCAAGCACGTGCTGCTCGAAAAGCCGATCGAGGTTTCGCTTGCTGCCGCCGATCAGATGCTCGCCGCAGCGAAGAAAGCGCGCCGGCAGTTCATGGTGGCGCAGGTGCTGCGATTCTTTCCCGAGTTTCGTTACCTCAAATCCGCGCTCGACACCGGCACTTACGGTCGGCTCAAGGCGCTCCAGCTCAAGCGCATCATCTCGACTCCCGACTGGGGCAGTTGGAACGAGGATCTCGACCGCACCGGCGGCCCCGCGATTGATCTGCACATCCACGACAGCGATTTTGGGAACTTCCTCTTCGGCAAACCGCGCGCCGTCAGTTCCACCGGCGTCATTGAGTCGAAGAGCGGGCAAACCATCTACGTCGCGACCAATTACGACTTCGGCCGCCGCGATCTCGCCGTCAGCGCGTACTCGGGCGCAGTGGCGACGAAAGGCCTCCCGTTCGAGCACGGCTACGACGCCTACTTCGAGAAGGCAACCATCGCCTACAACTCGACGCATTGCCCGAAGGTCACGGTCGTGGACGCGAAGGGGAAGAAGTTCCATCCGAAGTTGAGCTTCCCCGAAGCATTCGCGGCCGAGATGCAGGAAGCGGTCAACACCATCGCCAGCGGCAAGCCCTCGAAACTCATCTCCGCCGTGTCCGCGCGCGATTCACTGGCGATTTGTTTGGCGGAGGTGCGATCGGTTCGCTCGGGCAAGCCTGAGCGCGTCCGAGCCGCTACTTCATGAACACCTTGACCAGCAGGAATCCGCCGACCAGAAGAATGCAGAACACGATGGTGAGAAGCTCGAAATACTTGTCTATGAAGACCTTGATCTTGGGACCGAAGAAGTAGAGCAGCGCGCTCACAAGAAAGAAGCGCGCGGAACGTCCCACCGCCGAAGCCCAGATCAACGTCCACAGGGGCACCGTGGCATTGAGTCCGGCCGCGATCGTGAACACCTTGTACGGAATGGGCGTAAATGCCGCTATCAGGATCGCCAGGCCGGCGTATTCCTGGAACAATCCCATCACCTGATCGAACTGCTTCTCGTAATGGAAAAACGCGATGATCTTTGCGCCCACGAGATCGTAAAACCAGTACCCGATCACCCACCCGCCGATCCCGCCCAGCACCGAACCCACCGAACAAACCGTGGCGTACCAGAACGCCCGCGCCGGCACTCCCAGGGACATCGCGATCAAGAGCACATCCGGCGGGATCGGGAAGAACGAGGATTCCACAACCGCGATGATGAACAGTGCCGGCACCGCGTATCGTGTTTGTGCCCAGTGCAACACCCAGGCGTACAGCTTCTTCAATGGGTTGCGGGTGGGCTTGGCGCTGATGTCGGTGGCTGCGGCGGCGCTCTCCGTTTCCATAAAGTGGCCGCGAGCATAGCCTGTTTCGGATGGAAATCAACCGGCGTCCGTGAGGAAACACACTACTTCGCGCGGATGCGAAGAAAATACACTTTCCCGCTGTGCGGTTCGTAGTAGCTCGTCGCGAACGGGGCAACGTCGGTGAACGTGCCGATGATGTAGCCGTCGCCCGTCACCTCCCGGAAGCCGCCGATCGCGTAGGTCTTGGTGTAGGTCTGATCGCCGACGGCGTAATCGCGCCAGGTCTTTCCGTGGTCATCGCTCGCGAGGCAGACGAGCCGGGTGCGATCTTCCATCGCCGTGATGAAATAGAGTGTCGAGTTCGGACGCTTCGGGTCGAATGCGAAGAAACCGCTCTCGCTCGATTCCCGCTTGTCGCGGCCATCGAGCAGCGAGACGATCTCATGGTCTTTCTTGCCGGTCCTCGCATCGTACCGCACGTACCGCAGTTGCCGCCGCTTCTCCTTCTGCGCCCAATAAACACAATGCAGCTTGCCGTCCTTCGGCGCGACGGCGGCGAGCCAGGTCGTATTGCCGAGATCGTCGTCGCGCGAAATGCGATCGGCGGGGCCGGTATCGTCAGCGATCACGGGGATTGTCAGCGCCGTGCCGTCCAGTTTCTGCCAGGTGCTGCCGCCGTCTCGGGAGCGCATGACATGCACGCTGTGATAGGCCGGCACCGAACCATGCTTCTGCGAGGTCCACGCGAAATACAATGTGCCGTTGCTGGCCAGCGCGACCTGAGGATACTGGAGGTACGCGTTTGGCCCTTTGCTCAAGAGCACCTTGGATCGAAGCAGTTTCCCGTCGAGGCCCAACGTGTAGAGCGCTGCCGTATCGTGCGCGGCGTAGTAAAGCCGCCCCCGGCTCGGATCAATCCGCATCGAATACTTCCCGGCCATCGAGTTCGGAATGATCGTCGGTGCCCCGAACGCATACGATGGCGGCGCGAGCACATGGAGGTACGTGTTCCCGCCCGTGAAGTCCGGGTGCGCCAGATAGAGTTTCCCCGCGGCGTCGGTCTCGATCACGGGCGCGCTCGTGGCGTGCACGGCTTCGTGAACCGTGCGCCACGTCTGGCCACCGTCCTTGCTTCGTGACAACCGCCATTGCTGCGCGGTGTAATCGTGGTTCGAGGTGCGGACGTGCGTGAGGAAGATTCCTGCGCGGTTGGCGACCACCTTCTGGTTGTGGCTGGTAAATGTCGCGTAAGCGATCGCGTCATCGTCCACAAGCGAGATTTCGATTGGGGATGGTTTATGCATGGTGTTGCCTCCGGCGCTCATCGGGATGGGGGTCAACGCAAGAACGCAGAGCAGGAGAGTGAACCTTCGCATTTACTGCGCGCCTCGAGTTCCGCTTCGCTCACTCAGATGGAACAGTCGCGCCGCGTTGTCGTGGAGAATCTTCCTCTTGTCGGCGGACGAAATCTTCGCGGCGAGCACCCGCCCGAGTTGGAAGCCGGGGTCCATCAGCGGCGCGTCGCTGCCGTGCACGATCCGGTCGGCACCGACCTCTGCGACGAGTCTTTCCATCACGCCGTTGAAGACCGCCGAGGAACAAAGCTCCATGTGGATGTTCGGGTGCCGCTTCGCCAGTTCGACGGCGTAGTGCGGCTGGCGCCCTTCCCAGCCGCCGACATGAGCAGAGAGGAACTGCGCCCGCGGATACATCTCCAGCATCTTCGCCGTGATGTGCCCGTGGATGAGTACCGCGAGCCCGTGCCGGTTGGCAAACTCGAGCGCGGCCCGGTAAGCATCGTGGTCAGCGGGCACGCCGTGCGTGCCGCAGTGGAACTTGATCGCGTGAAAGCCGAGCTTGTCGAAACAGCGGTCAAGTTCCTTCGCCATGGCCTTCGGTTCGTTCGGGTCCACCGTCGCGTAGCCGAGAAACCGGCCCGGATACTTCTGCATCGCGGCGAAGACGCGATCGTTGCCGCCGCGCATGTCTGCCGCGATCGAATCGAAAGCAATCAGAGCCATCGCCCGGATGTTCAAGCGATCCATACTGCGGATCAGTCCATCGGCTTCGCCTTCGTGCACATAGCTGCTGAACCACGTGCCGAGATGGACGTGGGCATCAATGATCGGGTGATGGGGCAGTTCCGTGGCGGTGGAGGAGATGGCGGCCCGGCGGGACGGTGAGACGGCGAGCAGCCGCCGGAGGTTGCCGCCGCCGATGGCGGAGCGTTGCTTGTCGGTCAGGAAATCGTAGCGCAACTGCGCGAGCGGACAGCCGGGCGCTTTGTAAGGCAGGCCGGTGCCGAACAGCAAACGCTCGGGACCAAAGCGTCGCGCCACGTCGGACAGGCCTTGATGAGGTTGGTAGTAGCTTGTCTCCAGATACAGATTGCGATGCCGTTCCCACAGAGGAAAGACACGCCGCGGCGCACCGAAGCCTTCGCCCACCACGATGAACGGCAGTTTCGGGTAACGCCCGCACAGTTCGTCGAGGCTACGCCAGTCGGTCTTCTCCTCGCTCCAACTGCGCATATCAAAGTCCACGAAGACCGGGATGCGCGCGCGCTCCAGCTCCGCGAGCAGGTCGCCGATGTTGCCGTTCGTGAACAGATACCGATGCCTCACCGGGCACATGCGCGCTGCGCGAACACCGCGTTTCTTCATCTGCGAAACAAGCTTCGCAGGCGGCGGCATTTCTCCGCAGGTTGGCAGCAAGACCCAACAGGGATGCAGCCGCAGTTGGCCTTCGATCTCGCGCATCAACCGCTCGTTGCCCTCCGCAGGATGACCGTCGAGCGCCATGGCGTGAAAGACAAGCGCTTCGGAAATGCCAAGCCGGTCCATCTCGGCGAGCAACTCGGTGACGGAGAAGGGCTGTCCCAGCGGCGTGTGGATCGAAAGTCGCCCGAGCATGCAGTTGGAATCGAAGAGGTTCATCGTGAAACGGAACCCTTGCCGGGGGTCGCTCCCAGATTGACTGCAACTGACTCGGAGATTTCTCTTCATGAACGACCCGCCTTTCCGCTGAAGTGGGTGGCGACTTTGAGGATGGCCTTCCCCACCTGCTCGACCGTCTCTTCGGGCACATCGGCGAACGCCGGCAACGACACGATCCGTTCGCACACATCCTCGGTCACCGGCAACATTCCCTTCTTGTAGCCGAGCCCTTTCGTCAACTCGGGCCGGGTGGGGTCGTAGAAACAACCGCCGAGTTGGGCGCGGTCGAAACTGTTGTACAACGGCGCGAGATGGAGCAGTCCGTAGGTGAAGTTCAGCGACGAGTAGCGGTCCACCGTCATGGGCACGTTTTCTTTTGCACATGCCTCGGCAAACTTCTCGCGCGTCGCGCCCAGCACCTTCGGCTCGACCAGAAACTTGAACTCCAGATAGCCGCCGCGCTCGGCGCCGGGCAGCGGATCAATGACCGTGAGCCCGGGGGTGCCGCGCAGAATGTCATTGAGAATCGTGTAGTTCCTTGTGCGCAGCCGGTTGAGTTCCGGCAGGCGTTTCAGATGACACCGCGCCACCGCGACCGCGTAGGGATGCGCGCGATACTTCACACCGAGACTCATGTCGGCATAGCCCGGGAACGTTGGCCCTGCCTGGCCATCGGAGATGCGCCCGAAATGGCCAACGAGCAACATGCGGTCGAACAGGTCCGCGCGATCGGTCACGGCCATGCCGAGTTCGCCGCCGCTGACCGCTTTCTGTCCCTGCAGGCTGAAGCAGGCAATGTCGCCGAACGCGCCCACTTTCTTCCCGCGGAACGTCGCGCCGTGAGCGTGACTCGAATCTTCAATGAGCGCGATGCCATGCCGGTCGGCGATGGCGCGGAAGCGTTCCATGTCCGGCACGTTGCCGAACACCTGTACCACGCACATGGCCCGGGTGCGTTTCGTGATTTTGCGCTCGGCGTCGTCGGCATCGAGACAGAGCGTGCGCGGATCAATCTCGGCGAACACGGGCGTGGCGCTGGCGTGGAGGATGGGCGTCACCGTTGCGTGCCAGGTGTAGGCGGGCACGATCACCTCGGTGCCGGGGCCGACCCCGAGAGCGACGTACGCGCTGTGGAGCGTATTGGTGCCGCTGTTCATGGCGAGGCCGTACTTTCGTCCGATGAACCCGGCAAACTCCTCTTCGAGTTGCTTGAGGACGCCGCCCGAGGCGATGGAGAGGATCTGCCGATCCATCAATTCGAGCACCGCCTGCTTTTCCCAATCGGTGATCTGCCGCCAGCCGTCATGCACCGGTTTGGACAACGCGGGCCGACCGCCTTCGAGGGCGAGACGTTCTTCGGAAAGGGCAGAGATTGTTTGCATACGATTCGACTCCAGAATGAATCCCTGGCGGGCGAATTACCAGCCCAATGCGGAGGTAGGACTGCCCCACCGCGGCTTGAGCGAGCTCGGTCCTCGCGACTCGACGTGGCCGTCGCCGAACAGAACGTTGATCTGACCGCTGCCGCGCGTGTTGCGGCCGCTCCCGTGGAGAAACCACCAGTTGTCAGGCCACGGCGGCGAGGGCGTGCCCGTCTGATCCACGCAAATCGCCATCTGTTCGGGCTTCGGGTCTTTCAACGTAACCAAATACTCGTCGCGCAGCGATCCGTTGCCATTGGTGTCCAGGTACCAGTTGTCCCAAGGGGTCGTGCAGCCGCCGGTCCGCGGATTGGCGAGCCAGTAATAGCCGAGGACGACAAACCCCGGCGCCGTGTAGTTCCAGTTGGTGGGATTCGCCCAGGCATAGTTCGGGCAGTAGAACGTGTACTTGTTCTTCTGCAACGCCTTGTCGAACTCATCGCGCGAGCAATTGTAGAGCGCGTTGCAGCCGCCGCCACTGCCGGCGGGAAAGGTGTCGCTGTTGTCCTGCGCGATTCCGATGGCGGCGATGCCGATCTGATGGAGTTGTGAAATACACTGGGCCTGCTTCGCTTTCGCCTTGGCGGTCGCGAGCGCGGGCAGGAGGATGGCGGAAAGGATCGCGATGATGGCGACCACGACCAGCAACTCAATCAAGGTAAATGAGCGTTGCCGAATGCCACTCATGGTTTGCGTCGCCTGAACCACGGCTGATAAAATATCGCCACATCCGGCTCACGGACAACCTGCAACACCTAGCACTTTGTCAGTTCGCCTGCATAATGCTACTTGCGCCGTGTTGCGGATGGCCGGTATCCTGCGCCCACTCGCGTGATGAATCGCCCGCGAAAGATTCCCGACCTGCCGAACGTCGCCCGGCCCAAGTGGGCGTCCACCGACCGCCGCGGCGACCTGGACTACCTCGGCTGGGGGCTGCGGTCGTACGGGCGGCACCCTACCACGCCTTCGACCAGCGACACCTGGAGTTACAGCCTGATCCTGCGCGGCACACCGACGATTCTGTTGAGCGACGGCCCGCATCGGCTCGCGCCCAACCATGCCGCCCTGGTCGCGCCGCCGCGATTGTACGAGTTCGGCTTCCGTGACGAACCCAACGCGGTGGCAGAGGTGTTGATCTGGACCTGGCGAACGCCGCCGCTTCTGTCGGAGATTCAGCCGCCGGCATCGGGCTACCTGCTGTTCCATCTCGACGCGAAGGCGAAGGAACGAGTCAAAGCCGTCCACGCAGCGTGTCGGCGCGAAGTGGCGTCGCCGGACCAGTTCACGGCGAGGTTGTTGCGCGGTTACCGCATGCAGCTCGAGACCGAATTGGCGCGACAACTGACCGGGCAGGCGAGCATGACGGACCGCAAGAGGATGATTGAGTTGGCTGTGGGCTGGATGGGTCAACACCTCGAATGCGCCCATCCCGTGTTCTTGCTCTGTGATTACCTGCAAGTCGCGCGCTCGACGTTGGATAAGTTGTTTCACGATGCGTTTGGCGAGTCGCCCTCCGGCTATCATCGGCGTCTGCGCATGGAGAAGGCCCGGGAACTCCTCGAGGCAGGCAAACCGGTCAAGGAAGTGGCGTTCCACCTCGGCTACAAGCACGCGAACGATTTCAGCCGGGCATTCCGGGCGTTTCGCGAAGCCAGAGCCCGAGCGCGTTGAGGCCTTTGGAACCCGGCGTCCATTTCGAACAATGCCCCCGACATGGCAGGCTCAACTCCTGCGAGTTGAGCGCCAGGCCAAAACTCGTTCACGATCGTGACCATAAATTGGCAGGCGGAGCTTCTAGCCCGGATATTTCACAAGTTCTCGACGCTCAGACAGTGCGCTCTCATTCACACCCCACTTCCGTGGGGTGATGTGCGTCTGGAATGGAGACCGAACCGCTTCAGCGGTTTTCGTCGCCGTGTGAAAACCGCGGAAGCGGTTCGGGTGAGGTTGCGTCTGCTTTTCACCCCACGGAAGTGGGGTGTGAATGAGAATGCCGAGGCAGCATGCGACTCCGTGTGTGAACTATCCGGACTCGCAATGGCGCATGGCGAAAGCAAGCTTTCCGACTGCCGGCATTGGCCACGGAATCTGACCAACAAGAGTGGATTGCCTCGGCGGATACGATGTGCCATGCTGCGTCGAACTGAGGTTGCGCCAGATGCGTAGTTTGAAGTCATATGCCTTTACGTTGATCGAGTTGCTCGTGGTGGTCGCGATCCTTGCGATCCTTGCCGCGATGTTGTTGCCCGCGCTCACCAAGGCCAAGAAGGCCGGCAAGCGCGCCCAGTGTATGAGCAACCTCCGCCAATGCGGCGTGGCGCTGATCATGTACGCGAGCGACAACGACGATTGGCTGCCGGTGCCGTCGAGCTGCACCACCTTCGGAAACCAGGGACTGCTCTGGTACAACACGCCCGTCAACATGGGCATGGTGTATTCCTATCTCGGCAAATCCGCGGAGGCGATGTTCTGCACGGACGCGTTCCTCCCCAAGAATGCCGCGAACCCCTACCTCGCCAGTCCGCGCACCGCGGCGGACACGTTCCGCAAGAATTACACGAACAACTTTGCCACCACCTACTCGAGCTACACCATGCCCAGCCGGCGCTCGGGGTGTTCGACGCCCGAGGACCATCCCTGGTGGGACGTGTTCACCACGCCCGAAGTGCCGCCTGGGGGGAACATCGCCGGCAAGCTCTCCGCCAACGCGCCGCCGCAGAGCAAGAAGACCTACTGGCTGCTGATGTGTTTTCAGGACTGGCGACCGAACAATCATCCATCGCTGCGATACGGTTGTCACGATGGCATCGGATCGAACATTCTCTTCGTGGACGGTAAAGTGGGCTACCTCCAGCATCCGTTCAAAGACACGGGCGCGCATTACAATAACGCCTGGAATCGGGTCCTGGCGCTCTATTAAGCTCGCGAGGACGACGACGCGCGTGTAGAGTTGGACTGGCAATGTCACAGGTGAGTCTTTTTCTCAGTGACACCCCACTTCAGTGGGGTGTGGGGGCGGCGTACCGTGCTTCAACCGTTTCAACGGTTTTCGGATCGTCGGGCAAACCGTTGAAACGGTTCGAGCTCTCCGCTGCGGCCCAAACACCCCACTGAAGCGAGGTGTCCATGAGATCGAATGTGACATTGTCAAATTAGGCACAACGAATCCCATGCAAACAAACTGGTCTTTCACCGAACTCGACGCCCGCGTGGCGGCGGAACTCCAACCGCTCCTGCCCGAGGCGCTCTACGATTTTCACGCGCATCTCTACCGGCTCGCCGATGCGCGCGGTCAGCAGGTCGGCCTGTTCGCCGAAGGCCCCGAAGTCGCAGGCCTGGACGCATGGCGGACGCACGTCGAACGACAGGTCGGCCGGGGACGGCTCCGCGCCGGATTGTTCTTCGGCTATCCGGTCGCCGGCTGCGACCTGGACGGCTCGAATCAATTCATCTCGTCCGAACTGAGGAAATCACCCGACAGCCGCGGGCTCATTCTTGTTGCGCCCGATTATCCGCGCGCGAACGTCGAGAAGTTCCTCGCCAATCCGCAGTTCGTCGGATTGAAACCCTACCATGTCTTCAGCCGCACCAAACCCACATTTCAAGCACCCATCACCGACTTCCTTCCCGAGTGGTGCTGGCAACTGGCGCACGAGCGACAATTCTTCATCATGCTGCACATGGTGCGCACCCGCGCGCTCGCCGACCCGGACAACCAGCGCGAAATCCGCGCCATGTGTGCGAAGTATCCGAGCGCCCGACTCATCCTCGCTCACGCCGCGCGTGGCTTCCATTCCGCCGACACGGTCAACGGCATCGCCTCGTTGCGCGGTCTCGAAAACGTCTGGTTCGACACCTCCGGCATCTGCGAGCCGGCGGCCTACGTCGCCATCCTGCGCGAGTTCGGCCCGCGACGATTGCTCTGGGGCAGCGATTTTCCGATCTCGGAACGCCGCGGCAAGTGTGTGACCATCGGCGACAATTTCGCATGGATCAATCCCTCCCGGATTGATGTGCATGACAACTCGCCGGCGTGCAGCACGTTGCTGGTCGGGCTCGAATCCACCCGCGCCACGCTCGACGCCGCCCGGACGCTCGGCCTCAACCGGGAGGACCTCGCCGACATTTTCTGCAACAACGCGTTGCGCCTGTTCGGCCTGGCGAAGGAAACCGGCAACCGCACGCAGGAACTCTATCGCCACGCCCGGCAGCGCATCCCGGGCGGAGTCCAACTTCTGAGCAAGCGTCCCGAAATGCTCGCTCCCGACCAATGGCCGCCGTACTTCCGCGAGGCGCGGGGCTGCGAGACGTGGGACCTCGACGGACGCCATTACTACGACATGTCCACCAACGCCGTCGGCGCGTGTCTGCTTGGGTACCGCGACCCCGATGTCACCGCCGCGGTGCAGCGTCGGGTCGCGCTCGGCAGCATCTCGTCGCTCAACCCGCCCGAGGAAGTCGAACTCGCCGATCTGCTTTGCGAAATCCATCCGTGGGCGCAGCAAGCCCGTTTTGCCCGCACCGGCGGAGAAGCCATGGCCGTGGCTGTCCGTATCGCGCGCGCCACGACTGATCGCTCTGTCATTGCCATCTGCGGCTATCATGGCTGGCAGGATTGGTATCTCGCGGCGAATCTCGGCGACAACAACTCGCTTCGCGGCCATTTGCTTCCTGGCCTGGATCCGTTCGGCGTGCCGGAGGAATTGCGCGGCACAGCGTTGCCGTTCACATACAACAACCGCGAAGAGTTCCAGAAGATCATTGCCAGCCATGGCAACCGTCTCGCCGCGGTCGTCATGGAGCCGTGCCGCAACAATGATCCCGCGCCCGGCTTTCTCGAATTTGTTCGCGACGAAGCTCACCGGGCTGGTGCGCTGCTGATCTTCGACGAGATCACCATCGGTTTCCGCATCTGCCTGGGCGGCGCGCATCGGTTGTTCAAGATAAATCCCGACATCGCAGTCTTCGCCAAGACGCTCGGCAACGGCCACCCGATGTCTGCCATCATCGGCACCAGCGCAGCGATGGACGGAGCGCATCGGTCGTTCATCAGCAGTTCGTACTGGACGGAAGGCGTCGGCCCCGCCGCCGCGCTCGCCACGATTCGCAAGATGCAGCAGGTGGACGTGCCCGCGCACGTCGCGCGGATCGGCACGCGGGTCATGGACGCCTGGCGCCGGCAAGCCGCGAAACATCGGCTACCGGTGATCGTGGAGCAGGGGTATCCGTGTTTTGCGCGGTTCCGATTCGATCACCCGGAAGCGAACGAACTTCGCACGTTCTACACGCAGTTGATGATCGAGCGCGGCTTCCTTGCCGGCGGAGCAATCTATCCGACATTGGCTCACACCGAGGAGATCGTCGCGAAATATGAAGGTGCGATGGAGGAAGTCTTCGGCATCATTGCCACTGCGCTGGCTGCCGGGACGGTGAAGCAACAACTCAAAGGCCCGCCCGCGCACACGGGTTTTCGACGCTTGTTGTAGGAGGCGTTCCCCGAACGCCGACCTCGAAGGGATCACTCCCCGAACTTCAGGCGCGGGAATTTCCATGGCCGGTGGAAATCGGCCATCGTCGGCACCCGGGCGGAATACTCGCATTTCGTTTCGTTGATCTGCGCGATGCGGAAAACGTTGAAGAGCCAGACATCGCCCACTCGCGGCGGAACATGATCCGCTTGAGCGAGGTCGGCGAACGGGATCGCCGCTTCGGCGGTCCAGCCGGTCACCTTGCCCTGTGCGTCGCGCTGCACACGCGTCGCCGAGGCAATCTTCGCGTTGTAGGCAAGCTTCCATTCCTTGTAGTGTTTCACCTGCTCCTCGTAGCGCCACGAACTGAGCATGCTGTCGTAGATGGTGTTCAGGGGGTTGAATTCAAATTCATAGTACTTCGCCTCGGGGCCGCGCGGGCAGAGGAAGATTTCGGCGCACTCTTCATTCCAGATGTCGTCGTCGCGGTTGGTCATCTTCGAACGAATCGCATCGGTCTTGCAGTCGAACGCGAGGAACAATCGCTTGTCGCTCCAGAGCAGGCGCGCCGTGGACGCGAACGCAGCCGGCGCCGGCTTCGGTCCGGCAGTTTGAAACCGATCCAGCGGTATCGCGCGCGCCCATGCCTTGTCGGTGAGGTCGCCGTCCACGCGGATGGCACGATCGGAAACTCTCCGGCAGTGGTATTCGACCGAGGACTCGGTCGGCGGCAATGCCCGTACGGGTTCGGGATTGTGTGCACAACCTGCCAGCGCGAGACTCAGGAAGATCACGGTCACAGGCGCTCGACTCCAAACGCCGGCATCGCAGAAGATCATGGCCGCAACAACGGATGACACGCGCCATCGGCGCGATAGCGGAGGTTGCCGCGGCGAAAATTCGGGCGATCGCTGGCCGCGCCCTGGCTGGCGTAGGCGGCGAGGATCACCTCGACTGCAGAGCGGCCGTCGGCAAGCGTCACGGGCGGCTGCGTTCGACGACGAACCGCCTCGAGAAAATCGTGCACCTCGCGTTGATACACGTCGAAGAAGCCGGGATAAACTTGGAACAACGACTGCGGGAACTTCGGCTTCATCCGCTCGATAGTTTCGTCGGGCACGAACACGCTCTTGCCGCCATCGAGCGTGAGGCGTGCGTGGTTCATCGCACGCTGGTATGGATACACCGTGAAATCAATTCTTCCTTTTGCACCGAGCACACGGCCGATGAGCAGACCCTGCCGGGTGGTGCGGTGATTGGCGCTGACAATCACGGAACTCGTTGCGTTGGATTTGTGTTGCAGCAGGCAGTGCGTGAGATCCTCTGTCACCCGTTTCGGATTCAGCCGCAGGGTGTTCGCATAGACGTTGCGGATCTCACCGAAGAGATGCCGCGACAAGTCGGCGAGGTGGACGCCGAGCTCCATGAAGAATCCGCCCGACCGATAGTCGCTCCAGCAGCGTCCTTGGTGCGCGCTGATGCGAAAACACATCTCCAGGTCGAGGTGATAGACCGGGCCGAGCTTCGGCATCTTCGCCCGCACCCATTCGATGACGGGATGAAACCGAAGCTGGTGGCCGACCATGAGAACACGCTTGGTCTTGCGAATCGTCCGCTCAATCTCGTCGAGTTCCCGGATCGTGAGAGCGAGGGGTTTCTCGGTGAGGATATCTTTGCCCGCACGCGCGGCGGCAATGATTTGTTCCCTGTGCACCTGTTGCGAACTGCAAATGCTGACCGCGTCCACGCGCGGTTCGGCCAGTAAATGAGCAACCGAGTCGAACACCCGTCCACCAAACCGTTTGGCGAGAGCCTCGGCCTTGTCCCGGGAGCGATTCTGGAATCCAACGATCCGACAACCGCGCTCGCGCGCGTAGCACTCCGCGTGAATCCCGCCCATCAATCCGCAGCCAATAATGCCAACGCCGAGGTTCGATTTCATAAAGTTGAGTCGCCGCGAATGACACGAATGGGCGCGAATTGCAAGCCAGAGAATCAACTCGGGCGGGGCATCCCGCGCTTGCCACGGTGCGTCGAAGCGAGTAGAATCATAATGTCATGAGCAAAGCCGAAATCCTTGAGGAGTTGCCGAAGCTCAAGCCCACAGAACGTCGCGCGATCCGTCGCAAACTCGACGAACTGGACGGAGTCGAGTGGCTTGACGACGGAGAACTCACGGGGCCGGAAAGGCGGACCATTCTTGAACGACTCGACGCCTGCCAAAAGCACCCGGAGAAGTTTGTTCCGTGGAAAGAGGTGGAAGCTCGTCTAAAGGCTCGCTTTGGGAGAGGCAAGCAGGCGAAGTGAACTATCGCTTGGACGTCTGGCCTGCTGTTGAGACGGATATCGAGGGGGCCGCCGACTGGTATGAGTTGCAGAGGGAGGGTCTGGACGAGGCTTTTGTTACAGAAATTCGCCGGGCGATACGGTCCCTTTCCGCGAACCCGCACCTACATCGCGTGCGAGTTAGGTACCGTCGGCTCGAAGTGCGCTGGCTGTTTGCCAAGCGGTTTCCCCACCGCATCATCTACTACATAGAGGGAAATGCCGTGAGAGTCTTCGCCGTCTTCCATGCCAAACGCGATGACCGGGAGTGGAAGCGACGACTGTAGCCTTCTTCGTCAGTGGATACCTAAGCGAACCGTTCGCCCGGTGCCCGCCGATTCCCGCATCGCCAGTGCTGCCCGTACGGCAGCTGCGCCGTCCTCGATTGTCACCTCGGGCTTGCGACGATTCGCGAGCGCGCTCAACACCGCGATGGCCTGTTCTTTGAGCGAGAGATTCTCGTCCGTCTTGTGATCCTTCCAGTCGCCCGTGCGATGGATCACGGGTTTCTTGCCGGGACGCAGCAGGTGCACTTCGCGCACGCGACAATCGTCGAAAAAGATGCTGCCCTTCTCGCCTTCGACACCACGCTGCCAGAGATAGCGCGGGTTGGCCCAACTGATGTCCACGCGTGCGATGGCGCCGCTTCGCAAGGTGCCCGTCCCGACGACGGTGTCCTGAAACTTGCCCGGCGCGAGGATGCGCGATGACGCCACCGCCGAGACACTCTCCCACTCGCCGCCGATCCAGCGGATGTAATCGAGCTCATGCACGCCGAGTTCGATCAACACGCCGCCGCCGAGTTTGTCGTCGAATCGCCACGCCGGTTGCCGTTTGGGATCGAGATAGCCCAGTCGCGTGGACCACACCATCGTCGGCCTGCCGATCGCGCCATCGGCGACGAGTTCCTTGATCTTCTGGAAAAAGTACGAGTAGCGCCCGCTCTGCCCCATGAAGAACGGAATGCGCGCTTTCCTCACGGTACCTTCCACAAAACGCAGCTCAGCCTCGCTAATGCCGAGCGGTTTTTCGCAAAAAATGGGCTTGCCCACGCGACACGCCTCGGTGATCGCCGCGCGCCTGCCGAACGGCGGCGTGCAAATCCAGACGATGTCGCTTCCCGCCACCAGTTCGCGCAGCGACCGGGCGACACACGCGCCAAATTGGCCTGCCGCCTCGTGAGCGCGCGGAGCGTCCGTGTCAAAAAATGTGATGGATCGCACAAGCCGGTTCCGCACCAACGATCTCGCATGGTCTTTCGCGATCAGGCCTGCGCCGACGATTCCGACGTGAAATTTCCTCATGGCGGGCAAAAGCTGTAGCGACTGCGTACGGGGAAGCAAGCTAAAGCTTGTACTCCGAGCGGGAGCATTCCTGCTCCTGAGTTTGCACTTGAAAGCTGCCGGCCACTCGTCATGCTATGCTCCCAACATGCTCATGAACACTCTCACAGAAAAGCAGGTCGCTCAGTTCGAGCGCGACGGATTTCTCAACGGCGGCCGGGTCCTATCCGATGCCGAGGTGAATGAACTCTCGGTGGAACTCGACCGCATCATCGCCAAGGGGCCGGATGGATTCGCCGAAGGCGAACCCAAGCCGGTGTTGTTCCGCGACCTGGCCAAGCCTTCCGGGGATGCGTACACCACTGTCGGCAGCAAGCCGGTCTGGCAGATCGTCAACATTTGGGAAGCGTCACCGTTGTTCGAGCGATTCGTGCATCATCCCGCCATCGTACGTGCGGTCAGCCGGCTCACGGGGTTTCCCGATCTCCAGGTCTGGCACGACCAGGTGCAATACAAACCCGCGGAAGCGGGCGGCGCGACGACGTGGCACCAGGACGCCCCGCTGTGGCCGAGCATCGAGCCGATGACGCCCGTGAGCGCATGGGTGCCGTTCGACGACGCGTTGATCGAGAATGGCTGCATGTGGATGGTGCCGGGGTCGCATAAGTGGGGCAACCAACAGCCACACCTCGCCACCCAATCGAACCTGCGCGCCTTACCCGAGTTCAAGGAGATCAAGCCGGCGGATCCGTCGCAACAGATCGAGGTGCGCCCCTGTCCCGTGAAGCGCGGCGAAGTGCACTACCATCATTCGCTGACGTGGCACGGCTCGCCCGAGAACCGATCGCCGCGTCCGCGCCGCGCGCTGGCGATCCACTACATGACCAGTGAGGCGAGGTTCACGGGCAAGGATCATCCGATGCGGCCGTTCATCCAGGTGCAGGCGGGGGAGGCCATGCGCAACGCGGGACCGCATTTCCCGATTGTGTGCGTCAACGGCGAGCCGACACGGCGAGATTGAAACGTCGTTGTGCCCGTGCATCGTACCAGCCCATGGGGGAGGCGCCTCAGTGCGCCGACCGCTTCCGCCTGCCGTGCCCAAGCCGGTCGGCGCGCGGAGGCGCCTCCCACATGGGTCCATCTGGTTGGATCACAGCTTCCGGTTCCTGCGGGGGCCGGCGTTCGATAAATCGAACGGAACAAAACCGATTCGTGTGGTCGCCGAGCCGGGCTTGAGACGGAAGTCGCCCCGGGCGGGATTCACGAAACGCGGGTCGCGGATCAATCCGTGCCTGTCCAGACCACGCCGTTGCCACTGCTCGAAATTCTTCCCGGCAAATCGGAGCCGCTTGTTGTGCGCGTGGTAGTAGAGGTTCCGGTCCACGACCGCGCGCAGTTCCTTCCAGTTACCGCTGGCGACCGTGCCGTCGTTGTCGGCGTAGAAGATGTTTCCCGTGAGCGTGAAGCTGTCATGCGGTTCGAGCCGGGAACGCGTGAACTGCGCCTCACGACCGAACGCGAAGATGTTGTTGCGAAGGATGTTCTCGCGCCCGTAGTGCTGATGGAAGCCCGCGCTCTTGGTTCGGAACACGAGGTTGTATTCGATCAAAATATCCGAGGAGCCTTCATCGGTGTAAATCCCCCAGCCGCCGTAGCCACGCGATTCGATGTCGTGGATCAGGTTGAACCGCAATCGCGTTCCCGGCGAAACGCCGAGCGTGTAGATGCCGCCCATGTCGCTCAACACCCCGCGGCCGATGTGGTGAATGTGATTGTGCTCGATGATGTTGCCATAGGCCAAACTTTCGGCGTAACCCCACGTCCAGCCGACGCTCACGCCGGTGTAATCGAAGTCGTGGATGTGGTTATGCAGGACCTGGTTTGCGCTGCACTTGCCGATCAACACGCCGACCGCCTGCCGCCAGCGATGGCCGCCGTCGCAGATTTCGTTGTCGGTGATCTTCGCGCGGCGGGACGTCCACCGCACGGTGTCGCTGCGGAGCGTCTCGCTGTCCATCGAAGTCCTGGCCGCCATCGAGTGCCACACTTTCACCCCACCGCCTGCAAGGTCGGCGATGCGGTTGCCGACGATGTCCACATCCGAGCAACCATCATTCAATTCGATTCCGTAACTGCCGATGTGTTCGACCCGACAGCCGCGCACCGAACAATCCCGGGCATGCTGGAAGGACAGCGCACCGGGGATGTGACACGCGGCTTGGGGCGTCGCCGTGTGCGCTTCCTCGCCCGGTACCCACTCGCTGTGGCTGAACGTCAGACCGCGGAAATGAAGGTGGTGGACCGGCTTTCCTGCCTCCGCGTCGCCGCGCAGCACCACGAGTTGCTTCAATCTCGGCGCGAATACCTCCGCCGTGGTGATCTTCTCGCCCGGTCGCGGCAGGTAATAGAGCTTCCCGGTCGGCCGGTCGAGATACCATTCGCCCGGCTCGGCCAACGCCTCGAACACGTTCTCGACGTAGTATTGCGCACCCTGTTGCGTGTGATCGTCCGTCAGGCGCATCCGGGGTTTCCATTGGAGTCGCGCTTCGCGCGTGCGCGGGTCAATGCTCTGAAATGGGATGCGGCTCTCGATCCAGTAGTGAAGCGCCACGAACTCGACGTCGCGCACGTTGCGCCAGTTGGCCAGATCGCCTTTTGTAAACCGAAACCGATCCTGCCCGGTGAAGAGCGCTTTGTGAATGCTGCCTTTCCAATGCACTTCGCCGAGGAGTTTCTCGACGCGGAAGTAACCCTGCCGGGGCAATCGCGGCCGGATCGCGCGGCGCCCGTTCACCCAAAGCTGCGTGAAATACCACCGCCCTCGCGCGACTTCGGGGAGATGCGCGACCCACGCCCTACGGTCGTGGACAGTCGTCTCTTTCCAATCCGTGATACGATGACCGCCGGAGAGAATCGGGGTTTCCCGCCGGTAGGCCGCGTAGGTCACCTCGCGCTCAGGCCCTTTCACGTCGTTCCATTCGCCCATGAGTGAAGGCGAGCCGGAGTCCTCCGGTGTGAACACAAGCGGAGAACGGAGTTCATACACGCCGCCGCGCAAACAGACCCGAACCGCGTGCCGTAGTTCCCCTTTGATCTTGAGTCGGCGCACGCTGTCGCGGGCCCGCTCGATGGTGGCAAACGGCCCGTCGGTTCGTCGCCGGTTCGACTCGGGCAGGCGACCCGACCAGCGATCGTTGCCGTTGGGAGAAATAAAGAACTCGATTGGGCTCGATTCGGTTTTCATGGGTGATTCGGTCGGCGATACACGTAGCCTGCGTACCACCGCAAGCCGCTCTGTGTCGCCTACCGCGTCGCGGGGACGGCGTTGATTTCGATTTCCTGTGAAGCGCCGATGCGCGCGCGCCCTTCGATGCGACTGTTCTGCAGCGTCATCTGACCGCCCACGGCTCCCTGCTTTGCAGCGACGGATGCATCTTCCTTGGTCCAGGCCACGATGTTGGTTTCGGCGACAAGGTTGCCTTCGAATACGACCACCTGCCGGAGCGTGCGGTTGGTGCCGGTAACGCGGAATGTAACGGCCTGTCCTTGTTGCGCCGTGCCGCGAGCCGTCGCACCGGCCTGCGAAGCGATCTGTTCGGTTTCCAAGTAGGCCCGCTTGCGGTCATCCAGGTCGCGCGCCCTTTCCTCACTCGCCACCAGCACCGTGCCCTCGTACGTCGAGCCGTCTTCGTCGAGTACGCTCACCTGGCTGCCGGACTGGTTCCACGAGAAGGAATTCAGCACCTGCTGCTCGCTCGCGTCTTTACCGCCACCGGCGTCGCGTCGCACCGCGAGCCGATGGAATCGCTGACTTCCGCTCGAGTCGAACAGGGGAGCTTGGCGAGCATACCTGTACTGGGGGGTGGGCTGGGATTCGGATGTTGATTTGGCGATCACGATCTGAGGGGGGGGAGTTGGCGCGGCTACCGGTTTGGATGCGGAAACAGCGGGAATCTCGGCGGACTTGCTCATCTGGAGTTTGGGCGCTTCGAGTTTGTCTATCTCCTTGACCAGCGTCTCGCCTGCGCCCGCGATGGACGACGCTTCGTCCCATGTTTTCATTTCGCCGGCAGTGTCGGTGGCAAAGAAGTGGTTCGCCGTCATCGCCTGGGGGGAGGCCGGCGCGACCGCAATCATCTCCCCGTCCACGCCAAGCCCGAGGGCCTTCTTGTCTGCGTGTTCGCGAGAGGGTGCGTTGGCATCAGCGAGCAGAGGGAAATCCTTCGGCTCCGCCGGCGCCGCCTGCACCATTCTCGCGGGTGCCGTCCGTCCCGCGGGTCGAGCCGTATCGGCTTGCTCTTCCTGCTTCGCCATTTGCATGGGCGTGGAGGAACGAATTGCAATCCAGGTCATCCCGATCAGAGCCAGCACTGCAAACGCTCCGGCAAACACCACGAACGGCCGGTACCGCTCGAAGAGTTCGGCCCACGACTCGGACTCGTCGGTCTGCTCCCCGAGCTTTGATACCTCGTCCTGCAACATCTTCCGCGTGGCGGGATGCATCTCGAGCGGCGCACCCGCGTCCGCGCGGCGCTTGGCCGCGTAGGACTTGAGCAGCTCGTCCATGCGTTTGTTCGGTTCGTCTGGCATATGCCTCAATATATTAGACGGGAAACTGTTGTTTTTCCTGCGCGAACACAGTCCGCACGATTTCCTCGAGCTGATCGAGGCACTTGCTCAACCGCGAACCGACGGTCTTCGGGTTCAGGTCGAGCATCTTGCTGATCTCCTCGTAACTGAGATCGCCGAAGTAGCGCAGCTCGATCACCTCGCGGCACGGTTCGCCGAGTTGATCGAGCGCCTTGCGGACGAGCGCCAGTTTCTCCGCCGTCATCAAGGTCGCGTCGGGCCCGGGCGCGTGGTTCGGCGGATCAACGGGCAGGTCAGTCTGCGGGTCGTTGGCTTGGAGTGACACGGTGGTTTGTCCGCCCCCGCGTTTGGCGGCCTGTTGTTTCGCCCGGTAATCGCGCGCCTTGTTCGCGGCGATGCGGAACACCCAGGTCTGGAACTGACTGTTGCCCTGAAAGGATTCGATGTTTCGGATGACCGAAAGAAACGCTTCCTGGCAAATCTCCTCGACGTCTTCGGTGGTGAACTCGGGCGCGAGTTGGAACACGAATCGGCCCGCCGCCGCGTAGTGGAGATCGAAAATCTCATCCCACGCCGTCGGGTCGCCCTTGCGACAACGGGCCAGCAACTCGGTTTCAAGAGTCGAAGCCATCGCTCGCCTGCTTATAGCGGGGAGAATGATTTAGGGCAAAATGATTCTGCCGCGAGTGATTCTGCCTCACCCAGCCCTCTGGGAACATTTCCCGCCGCGTTCCGTCTAATGAGGCATGAGACGATTCCTCTGGCTGCTTCTTCTGGTCGCGCTTACCCCACTCGCCTTCGCCGACGGCCTGATCGTGATCCACGAACCTGTCGCGGTGCCGCGTGGGCATTACCCGTTTGCGCCGCTGGAAGTGACGTATCACCATGTCAACGTGAAGATTGACGGGCAGATTGCGACGACCTCGATTGATCAGGAGTTTTACAACCCCAACCACCAGCGGCTCGAAGGAACGTACCTGTTCCCGGTGCCGAAGGGCGCGCAACTCAACAAATTCACCATGGACATCGGCGGCAGACAGGTCGAAGCCGAACTGCTCCCGGCCGACAAGGCGCGCAAGATTTACGAGGACATTGTCCGCAGGACGCGCGACCCGGCCTTGCTCGAATACGCCGACCGCGACACGTTCAAAGTGCGTATCTTTCCCATCGAGCCGCGCAGCCCCAAACGGATCACGCTTTCCTACACGCAGGTGCTCAAGGCCGACGCCGGGCTTGTGAGTTTCGTCTATCCGCTCAACACCGAGAAGTTCTCCGCCGCGCCGATCAAGACGGTCAGCGTGAAGGTGGACCTCGAATCGAAGAAGCCGCTCAAGTCCATCTATTCGCCGAGCCACAGCGTCGAGATCAAGCGCAAGGGTTCGCATCGCGCGACGATCGGGTTCGAGAGCAACAATGTTCGGCCCGACACCGATTTCCAACTCCTCTTCGCCACCGAGGAGGACGATGTGGGCGTGAACTTGATGACCTACCGGGACCGTGATGGCGACGGGTATTTTCTGCTGCTCGCATCGCCCGGCTTCGAGGCCAAGAGCGCGAAGATCATCCCGAAGGACGTGGCGTTCGTGCTCGACACCTCCGGCTCGATGGCCGGCAGCAAGCTCGCTCAAGCCAAGAAGGCGCTCCAGTTCTGCGTCGAGAATCTCAACGACGGCGACCGATTTGAGATCGTGCGATTTTCGACTGAGGTCGAGCCGTTGTTCGAGAAGCTCGTGGACGCGAACAAGGAAAACCGCCGCCGCGCCGATGAGTTCATCCAGGGACTCAAACCCATCGGCGGCACCGCCATCGAGGAAGCGTTGCTCAAGTCGCTCGATTTGCGTGGCAGCAAGGGTGACCGGCCTTTCGTCGTCATCTTTCTCACCGATGGCCGTCCCACCATCGGCAATACCGACGAGAACCAGATCGTCGCAGCGGTCAACAAGGCTACCGGCGGCAACACGCGCGTCTTTTGTTTCGGCATCGGCACCGACGTGAACACGCATCTGCTCGACAAGATCACCGAGGCGACCCACTCGTTCAGCACGTACGTCCTGCCGGAGGAGGACATCGAGGTCAAGCTGTCGAGTTTCTTCACCAAAATCAACGCGCCCGTGCTGACCAACGTGCGGCTGAAGTTCTCGGGCGACATCAAGGCCAGCAAGATGTATCCATCGCCGTTGCCGGATCTCTACAAGGGCGAACAACTCGTGGTCGTCGGACGCTATGCCGGCAAAGGAAGCGCGGCGGTCACCATCGAGGGAAGCGTGAACGGCGCAACCCGCAAGTTCAGCGAGGACATCGAGCTCGACGGACGCGACAGCGACAGCGATTTCATCCCGCGCCTGTGGGCGACGCGCCGCGTGGGTTACCTGCTCGATGAGATTCGTCTGCACGGGGAGAACAAGGAGTTGAAGGACGAAGTGACCGATCTGGCACGCGAGTACGGGATCGTCACGCCCTACACGGCGTCCCTGATTGTCGAGGATGAATCGAAGAAGAACGTCCCGATGGCGATGCGCTCGATGCAGCGGTTCGATCAGGATCGCGACGCCCGGGAAGGCGCGAGCCGAGGCTGGGAAAGCTACAAGAGCGAGAAGTCCGGTGACGCCGCTGTCGGCGGTGCCCGTTCCGCCCAAAGTTTGAAGGCCGCGCCGAGTGCGCCCGTCGCACAATCAGAGGCCAACGCCGAATGGCTGCGCGGATATGCGACTGCCACACCGGCCACGAAGGAAGCAGCCGATCGCGTCAGTCAATACACCCAGCAGCAGAAGTTCGTTCGCGGTCGCACCTTCTACCAAAACGGCGAGGTCTGGACCGACGCAAACGTGCAGAAGATGCAAACCGCCAAGCGCGTCCAGGTGAAGTTCAATTCGCAGGAGTATTTCGATCTCATCGCGAAGAACCAAGACGCGCTGCCGTGGTTCGCCGTCGGCCCGGACGTGGACGTCGTGATCGGCGATACGGTGTACGAATGTCGGCAATGATTGAGCCTCGCGCGAAGTCGCAACGCCGACAAGATTTCGATTATGCTTTGCGACTTGGCAGCTTTGCGCGAGAATGTCGAGCTTTTATGAAACCGAACTGGTTCGTTCTCCTTGTTTTACTGGCATTGCCGCTCGGCGTAATCGCCGAAACCAAGCCACCAGCCATTCAACTCACCGTCAGCCTCACCGACGGCTCGCGTCTCATCGGCGAAACTAGCCTGACGAGCCTGCCGTTGCGGTCGGAGGGACTGGGAAAGTTGCAGGTGCCGCTCGAGAAGATCTCATCCATCAAGTTCAGCGAGGACCACGAGTCGGTCGCCGTCACGCTGGCCAATGGCGACAGCCTGAAAGGCGCGCTCGGCGAAGTGGCGTTGAAGTTGAAGACCACGTTTGGCGAGGTGTCCATTCCGTTGCCGATGGTGACGACGATCGAGGTGGAGCCGGTGGCGGACGCGGCGTCCCTCAAGGCCGGGTTGGTCGCTCATTACCCGTTCGATGGCGACGCCGATAACCTCAGCGGTCACCAGAACAACGGCAAGGTCGTGGGCGCGACGTTCGAGGCGGGGGGCTTGCGTTTCCGTGGCGACACGTCGTCGTACGTCCTGGTACGGCGAGCCGAGTCGCTCGAGCCGGCCGAGGCACTGACGATTTCGATGTGGCTCAAAGGCGTGCCGGGACAAGAAGCCGGGCACGGCTGGGGCGTCGTCTTGCGCAAGATGTCGCATTGCCAGCCGGGCTACGCGATTCGCGGCGGTGGCGTCTCGAGTTTCAACTACTGCGGCGAGAACTCCTGCTCGGGTGGACGGATGGCCAGCGCCGGCTTCCGTGCTTTCGATGCGCGACGTTGGCAGCACATCGCCGTGACGTACTCGCGTACCGAGGGAACGGTGAAGACGTATCAAGACGGCAAACTGGTGAGTGAAGCGAAACTCGCGGAGCGGCTCCTGCATTCCGGCGATCTCTACATCGGCGGCTCGTGCGTGGCCGGTGACGACGGAGGATTCCGGGGGCTGATCCGGGACGTCCGAATCTACAACCGTGCGCTGTCCCAAGGGGAAGTGCGGGCATTGATCCAAAACGAACCGGCGGAACGCTGACGCTTGAGAATTACACCCAGACCTTGCGGAGCGAGATCGTCAGACGTGGGAAAAGCGGGGAAGTAAACTTGCCGGCGCCCAGAGGGCGTTCGACGTGCAGGAGTCGGGATTCCACGCGCCGGTACACATCCACCACGCAGGGATCGGGTCGGACATGCCAGAGTTCGCCGACGCCGTACTTGTCGTACGCCCGCAACTTCAGCTTCCAGTCCGCATGCTCATCGAAGGGTGACTCCACTTCGATCACCAGGTCCGGCGCCCCCTGGGTGTTCTTCTCGGTGACGATGTGAATGCGTTTCCGGGTGACGAAAAATAAATCCGGCTGCACGACGGTGTGTTCCTCAAGCACGACATCCTGCGGGGCGACGAAGAGTTCGCCGAGCTTGTGGCGGCGGATGAAGGGGTCGAGCAGGCGGAAAAGGTTCATTTGAATTCGTTCGTGTTTGGTCTGGGGTGCGGGCGACACAAAGATTTCTCCTTCCACGATCTCGTAGCGTTTGCCGTCGTTCGGCAGCTTGGCGTAGTCGTCGTACGTGAGCCGAATCTTCTCTTCTGCGAATGTGGTGGCCATACCGTTTCTCGATTCCGTCCCGAGACTACCATTTGCGGCCTGGCTTTTCAACGCTTGTGATCCGGGAACTTTCCGCCGTCATTCTCGTCTAACTTGGCATGAAGACAACCACGGAAACCCACACACCGGAAATGGCGCCCACAGGCTTTCGTTCGGAGTACAAGCTTCAGCTTGTGTTTTGTGAACTGCGAGGACCGGACAAGCTGAAGCTTGAACTCCCAACGTTAGCAAAGTGAACGAAAGGAAACTATGAAAGCGCTTACCATTGTCGTTGCGTTCATTGTTACAGTTTCGGCGGACTTGCAGGCCAAATCCATCGCTCCGGCCAAGGAACAACCCATCGACCTCGTGATCTGTCTCGACACGAGCAACTCGATGGATGGACTGATCGGCGCGGCGAAAGCGAAGCTCTGGGACATCGTCAATGAGCTCGGCCGCGCCAAGCCAAAGCCGCACCTGCGCGTCGGGCTCTATGCCTACGGCTCGCCGACGTACGGCGCGGAGAGCGGGTTCGTTCGCAAGGTGCTCGACCTGACTGACGACCTCGACACCATCTATGCGAAGTTGACCGAACTGCGCACCAACGGCGGCGATGAATACGTCGCGCGCGTCGTGCGGGCCGGCACCATCGAGCAGCCCTGGAGCGACGAGAAGAACGCGCTCAAGATCATCGTCGTCGCCGGGAACGAGGCCGCCACGCAAGACCCGAAGTTCAAGACGGTGGATGTGTGCAAGGACGCGATCACCAAGGGCATCATCGTCAACACCATCTATTGCAACCCGCCCGGCAGTCCCGAGGCGGCGGGTTGGCGTCAGGCTGCGCTCGCCGCCGATGGACAGTTCGCGAGCATTGATCAGGACAAGGGGATCGTGACCATCAGCACGCCGTTCGACGCGAGGCTGGCTGAATTGAGCGGTGAAGTGAACAAAACGTACGTCGCGTACGGTCGCCAAGCCGGGGAGAAGCGCCAGCTTCAGTTGCGAATGGACACCGCTTCCGCGGCGGCCAGCCCAGGCGTTGCCGCCAGCCGGGCGGTCGCGAAGAGCAGCGGTCAGTACCGCAATGCCGGGTGGGATCTCGTGGACGCGCGTGAGCAGAAGGACTTCGATCTGTCGAAGGTGAAGAAGGAGGAGTTACCGGCCGAGATGCAGACGATGTCGGTCGAGGAGCAGAGGAAGTTTCTCGATGAGAAAGCCGCCGAACGCGCGAAAATTCAGAAGGAGATCAACGAGCTGAATGTGAAGCGGCAGAACTACATCAGCGACGAGATGAAGAAGGCCGGCCAGTCCACCGACAAGGCCTTCGATGCAGCGATGCTGGCCGCGATCCGAACGCAGGCCGAGCGGCAGCATTTAAGGTTCGACACGGAAGCAAAATAGGCACTAGGAATCCCCCCGCAGATTCAGGACAACCGCAGATGAAGAATTCCGAAGAACCAATCTGCGGTTGTCCCGAATCTGCGGGGTGTCACATAAATCTATGAAAACTCGTCTCCCGTCCCTCGGTCTGTTTCTGCTCGCGGCTCACACATTCGCGGCGGACTACGACCAACTCAAATCCGAAGCCGAGAAGCTTTACGCGGACGGTTCGTACGCGAAGGCAAACGAACTCTACTCCCAGGCTGACACCAACAAGCTCTCCGCGGCCGAGTTGCGCTGGGTGCAGTTCCGCATCGCTGACACGATGTGGCGTTCCCAAGCCGGCACCCAGACTTCTGATCCGACCAGGTTCGAGAAAGCGCAACAGCGACTCACCGTGCTCATCCGCGACATCACCCGCGTCGAAGACCGCGACCCGGTTTGGGTCGAGGTGCAGGAGTCGCTCGGCGATTTCCATTGGACGCGGCGCAACGCCCGCAACTGGGGCGCGGCCTGGCAGCATTACAACAACGCGCTCGATTGGTGGGCGGGCGCGCCGGACATCGAGCAGGCCCGGGCGCGTTATCTCAAGATCGTGTGGAAGATCGCCAGCCCGCCCGAGCACGAGCAGCACTATTACTACGGCTACTACGGCAACATCCTGCCGCTACCGATTCTCGAAAACGTCCTCAAGATCGCCAGGGACAAGAACGATCTCGCCCACGCGCATTACCTGATCGCGATGACGATCCGCAATCAGGGCGGCGATTGGGAACAGCGTGCGCGCGTGGCGGAGGAATTTGAGGCGGCGCTCGCGGCCGGCAAGGGTACGGAATGGTACGACGACGCGCTCTACAATTACGCCGAGTGGATGAACAGCTACGGGCACATCGTCCAACTCGAAGCCGGCAACTGGCGGCAAGAACCGGATTACGTCAGGGCGCTCGAACTGTTCCGCAGGCTCGTCAGCGAGTTCAAGAAGGGCGAGACGCGTTACTTCGATCAGGCGCAGGCGCAGATCCAAAACATCACCAAGCCCACCGTCAGCGTCAGCGTCGGCAACATCTTCCTGCCTGGCTCCGAGGTTCAATACTACCTGAGCTGGCGCAATGTGAAAAGCGTCGAGCTTTCGCTCTACAAGGTGGACCTTGCGCGCGACGTGAAGTTCTCGGGCGACGACAACACCGGCAACTGGCTGCAACGGATCGCGCTTGGCGAGTTGGTCACGTCGTGGTCGAAGGAAACCAAGGACAAGGGCGATTACAAACCCGGCCAGGAACAGATGCGTCTCGACAAGAAGCTCCCAGCGGGCGCGTACGTGATTGAAGCCAAAGGCGGCGGCGAACTAGCGCGCGATCTGATCCTCGTCACCGACGCCTCCCTCGTCCTCAAGACTTCCGGCAAACAGGCGCTGGCGTATTTCTGCAACGCGCTCGATGGCTCGCCTGTCGCGAATGCCCGGCTGAAACTGTGGGAGCGCTATCACGATGGAAGCTGGCATTGGCGCGACGCCGAGGCCAAGACCGACAAGGACGGATTGGCGGTCTTCGATCTGTCGAAAGCCACGAGCCGCGATCAACTTTTTGTGGCGGCGGCCATCGAGGATCGGCAGGCGTTCAGTTTCGGCTACAGCCATTACTACAATCCCGGCCATCAGCCGTGGCGCATCTACGCCTTCACCGACCGGCCAGCCTACCGGCCCAAGGAAACAGCGCAATGGAAATTCATCGCGCGGCAATACAACGGCTCGGCCTATTCGACGCCCGCCGACCAGACGATCGAGTTCCAGATCACCGACCCGCGCGGCGCGAAGGTGCACGAGGGCAAGGCCAGGCTCAACGGTTTCGGCAGCGCGTGGGGTTCGCTCGAATTGACCGAGGCGATGCCCCTCGGCGAGTACCGCGTCACGTTCTGGGACGAGGGCCGGCACAACGGCATCGGCGACGCGACGTTGTTCCGACTCGAAGAATACAAGCTGCCCGAGTTCAAGGTCGCCATCCAGACGCCCGAGGAGGATGGCAAGAAGAAGGCGTTCCGGCTCGGCGAGAAGGTGGAGGTGAACATCCAGGCCGACTATTATTTCGGCGGCGCGGTCGCCAACGCCAACGTCGAGGTGCTCGTCTATCAGAACCCGTTCTATCATTACTGGCATCGCCCGTACGAATACCCGTGGTTCTACGAGGACATGTCGCCGCAGTGGCAAATGCGTCGCGGTTACTACGGCGGGCAGGGACAGATCATCAAGCGTGAGACGCTCAAGACCGACGCGACCGGCAAGGCTTCGCTCACGTTCGACACGCCGAAGAATGCCGGGCAGGATTTCGAGTTTCGCATCGAGGCGCGCGTGACCGATGCCTCCCGGCGCGAGATCGTCGGCAGCGACACCGTCCGCGTGACCCGGCAGCGGTACTACGTCTATCCGCGCGCCGAACACAACCTCTACAAGCCGCAGGACAAGGTGACGGTCGAGTTCAAGGCGCTCGACGCCAATGAGCAGCCCGTCCAGACCGAGGGCACAGTGAAGGTGACGCGCGATTATTGGTTCGAAATCTGGCTCGACCCGAACGGCAAGGAAATCAAAGGCGACGAACTCAAGGCGTTGCGCGACAAGGCGACGATCTTCCCGCCCCCGCCGAAGTCACCGGGCGACAAAGGCTGGCAACTCAAGTTCCGCGGTTACGAACACGACGACATTCTCACGCGCACAGTGAAGACCGACACCAATGGCGTGGCGGAGTTGTCGTTCACCCCCGAGCGCGATGGCTATTACCGGGTGGCGTGGACGAGCGACGGAAATCAGAAATCAGAAATCAGAAATCAGAAAACCCCTCTCATTCGCTCCGACACCACCGTCTGGGTCTGCACCACCGCCACGAGCGAACTCGGCTACCGGCACGGCGGCGTCGAGATCATCGTGGACAAGGACACCTTCCGCGCGGGACAGAAAGCGCCGGTGCTGTTGAGCGTTCCCACCAACGACCGCTACGTCCTCTTCAGCGTCGAGGGCGAAGACCTTTACAGCTATCAACTCGTCCATGTCACCGGCACAGCCAAGCTGGTCGAGTTGCCCATCGAGGAGAAACACGTGCCCAACATTTTCCTCAGCACCGCGATGGTCAGCGACCGGCAATTCTTCGTGGACACCAAACAGATCGTCGTCCCGCCTGTGAAGAACTTTCTCACCGTGGACGTGCAGCCCGACCGTCCGCAATACCAGCCGCGCGAGGACGGCACGCTCACCGTGACCGCGCGCGACCACGAAGGCAAACCCGTCTCGGCAGAGATCGCGTTCGGTCTCGTGGACGAATCGGTCTTCTCCATCCAGCAGGAGTACGCCGGCGACCCGCGCCAGTTCTATTTCGGCACGAAACGTCCGCAGACGATCCAGACCCAGAGCACGTTCAACCAGAAGCAGTATGCAAGGCTGGTGGAGGGGGCGGAGAAGCAGTTGTTCGACGACCGGGAGATTCGCTCCCGAGAACGCCGAGACTATGGCGACTACGACCAAAACGAGATGGGGTACCGGAACAAGGAGGAAGGCGCGCTGGGTTCGGGGATTTCCCGTCGAGCAGCGAAAGCTGCCTTTGCGTCCGGCGGTGCGGTTGCTGAATCAGCTTCCGATGCCATAGCGCCCGCATCCGCTCCCATGCGCCAGATGAGTGAGTTGGCGAAAGACAAGAAAGCCGATGGTGCATTCGGAGGCGCAGGCGGCAAACTCGGTGCCGGCCAGGAACCCGCCGTGGTCGTTCGCAGCGATTTTCGTTCGACGGTGTTGTGGCAACCCGATCTGGTGACCGACAATGACGGCAAGGCGACGGTGAAGGTGAAATATCCCGACTCGCTCACGGGTTGGAAGGCCACCGCGCGCGTGCTCACTGCCGGCAACCAGTTCGGCATCGCCAACGCGACCACCCGCACCAAACAGCCGCTCATCGTCCGCTTGCAGGCGCCGCGGTTCTTCGTGGTCGGCGACACCGTCACCATCTCGGCGGTGATCAATAACAATACGGCCAAAAGGATAGAAGTTGCTCCGATTTGGGAAGTAGAAGGCCTGACGCAAACAAGCCCCAGCGAGAAGGTCCGCATCACCGTGCCGGCCAATGGCGAACAGCGGTATGACTGGACGATAGTTGTCGAGAAAGCGGGACATGCACGAATCAAAGTTGGGGCGAGTGGCGGCGGTTACTCTGACGCGATGGAGAAGACCTATCCGGTGTTCGAGCACGGCATCGAAAAGTTCCTCAGCAAGTCCGGCAAGGTGCGCGGCGACGACGTGACGGTACGGCTCGACATCCCGAAGGAGCGCAAGCCGGAGAGCACGACGTTGACGGTGCAGGTCGCGCCGAGCATGGCGGTGACGATGCTCGATGCGTTGCCGTACCTGGCCGATTATCCCTACGGTTGCACCGAACAGACCATGAGCCGATTCCTGCCCGCCGCGATCACCACCAAGACACTCAAAGACCTTGGCCTGCATCCCGAGGACGTGATGGGCAAGGTGTTCGGCGGGATCGAACAGGCGCACGTCGCCAAGACGCAGCCGAAGGGAAAGAAGGATTTGGCGAAGCTCGACGCGATGGTGAAAGCGGGCCTCGACCGGCTTTACGACATGCAACACGGCGACGGCGGCTGGGGTTGGTGGAAAGGCGGCGACAGCGATCATTTCATGACCGCGTACGTTGTCTGGGGTCTCACGCTCGCGCGCGATGCCGGCTTCAATCCAAAGGGCGAATCACTGGAGCGTGGCGTCAACTACCTCGACAAGGAGATCGTCGAAGAAGAGACGAACTACGATCAACAGGCGTGGATGCTGCACGCGTTGTCGGCCTATCATGCATCGGCCAAGCTCAAGACCGTCCGGCCATTCCAGGCGAAGGCGTTCGAGAATCTGTGGAAGAACAAAGACAGGCTGAACGCCTACACGCGCGCGTTGTTGGCGTTGAGCGCACATCATTACGGTTACGCGGACAAGGCGAAGACGCTGATCGAGAACCTGGAGAACGGCGTGAAACGCGACGACAAGCCGGACACCTCCATCGTGATGCAAGGCGATCAGAAGTCGCATGAGGCGGTGATCGGCACAGCCCACTGGGGCGAGGACGGAATCTGGTGGCGCTGGAGCGATGGCGGGGTCGAGGCGACAGCGTTCGCGTTGAAGGCGCTGCTGGCGATTGATCCGCAGAACAAACTGGTCGAGCCGGTCACCAATTGGCTGGTCAAGAACCGTCGCGGCGCGCAATGGAGCAACACGCGCGATACCGCCATCGTCGTTCTCACGCTCAATGACTACCTGCGCGTCAGCAAACAGCTATCACCCGCCATCGAGTACGAGCTGCTCGTGAACGGCAACTCAATCGTGAAGAAGAAGCTCACGACCGAGGATGCCTTGAGTGCGCCGAGCCGGTTCGCGATTGACCGCAAGTTCATCAAGGACGGCCCGAACGAAATCCGCATCAAGCGCAAGGGCAGCAAGGGCGTGATCTATTTCGCCGCCGAGGCGAAGTTCTTCAGCCTCGAAGAGCCGATCAAGCCGGCGGGCAATGAAATCTTCGTCCGCCGCCAGTACCACAAGATCGTGGGCCGCCCGACGTTGCTCAAGGGCTACGTCTATGACAAGGAACCGCTCAACGACCACGAGACGGTCAAGAGCGGCGAGCGCGTCGAGTGCGTCATCACCATTGAGGGGAAGAACAACTACGAGTATCTGGTCTTCGAGGACCTCAAGCCGGCGGGGTTCGAGGCGGTCGAGATTCGTAGCGGAGACAATGTGTACGCGAAAGAACTGAAGTCATCAGTGATCAGTAATCAGTTGTCAGTTGCCACTACTCAGCACTCAGGACTCAGCACTCAGGACTCCGATTACACCGGTCGCACGCGCTGGGTCTATCAGGAGTTGCGCGATCGCAAGGTGGCCTTGTTCCTCGACAAGCTGCTGGAGGGTGTGTGGGAGATCCGGTACATTCTTCGTGCCGAAGCCCCCGGCAAGTTTCACGCCTTGCCGGTGCTGGGCCACGCGATGTACGTCCCCGAGATCCGCTGCAACGGCGCGGAAGCGCGAATTGCCGTTGAGGATTCCAAGTAACACGGCAGCCGAGTAGGGTGAAATGTTTGTGATTTGAGATACGGTCGTATCTAATTCTGCAAACTTTTCTATTGCCCTCTTCTCCGACGATTGATACGTGTCAGCCATGGCCATCAAGATTGATTGGTGGGCGGTGCTGGACTTTTTCTGCTGGGGAATCGACACCTTGGGGCGTCCATCCATCAGTCGGGCGCTCCGTGGCTACGATGACGAACGCCATGATTCGGCCGGCAAGTGGTTCTTTTTCCGTCTCGAGTCGGAGGGATTGGCCACGCGTCGCGGGCGTGGAGCGAATGCGCAGTTTACGATCACCGAGAAGGGGCGTCAGCGCTGCGCCGAATTCGATCCGCGACCCAGTTGGAATGGCCCTTGGGATCGCCAGTGGCGGATCGTAAGCTACGACGTGCCGGAATTGCGGCGGAAGGATCGCCTGGCCCTTTGGCGTGAGTTACGGGCTCGAAAACTTGGCTATTTGCAGCGGAGTGTCTGGATTTGGCCGCATCGAATGGAGGCGATTCTCGAAGAAGTGATTCAGGCCAGCGGCGTGCCAGAGTGTTTTGCGGGGTTCGAGTGTGGACGACTCTTCTTGTGCACGGACGAGGAAATCGTGCGGACCGCTTGGGACTTCGAGGGCATCCAGCGGTCACAGGCTGTGTACGTGAAGAAGTCGGGTGCTTTCCGAAACGCGATCCGCACGGCTGCCGATCTGGGCGCTCTTGTGCGGGCGGCGCATGAAGAGCGACTGGCATATCACGCGGCAATGGAGAACGATCCATTTCTGCCGCGTGTGTTGTGGCCCAAGGGGTATCTTGGTCTCAAAGTTCAGGAGTTGCACGAGGAGGCACGGGCGGAACTGACGCGTCGGATGCCAAGCATGGTAAAAAGTTAATAGTTGCATTTTAAGATACGATCGTATCTTAGAACACAGCTATTGCTCACCGCCATATCTCGAACGCTAGACTCTTCGCTCGCGAACGACGCTGGGTACGGGCTTTCATCAGAAGCTTGCGGCCGTTCTCTTTTCGCGTAAACACCAACTCGCCACCGCCGACGTAGCGCTGCCAACAGCGCGCGAAGGATTCGGCCCGCTCTTTCCGTGATGCCAGGATGTCCGGCACAGGATGATAGGCTGGCTCGTACTCGCCGACCTGCCGATACCAGCGTCGTAGAACCGTCCAAAGCCGCGAGAAGATCACGCTCGGCAGGCGGGTGTCGTCACGCAGGATCAGGTAACGCTGCTCGCGCACGGGCTCGAAAATCTGCTGGTAGGCGCGAATGAAGATGGCGGCGTCCTCGGGCGACGCGTAATCGAGCAGCACCTGGTAGCTGTTGTCGGTCTGCTCGATGACACGAACGTAGTCGAGTTGGAGGTTGCGGCTGATGATGCCGGCATCCTTGAGGGCAGACAACAACGCCTTGCCCACATCGAGCAGGATGGCGTCGGGCGGCTGCTGTTTGAGAAATGTGCGCGCGATCCGGTAGGCCGAGCGGGCATTCCATGCCAACGTGACCAGCACGCCGACACCGAAGAGAACCGTAAACACTGTCGCGGCCCAGCGAAGACCACTCTTCGCAAGAGTTGCGCTGGATTGAAATGCCAGCCAGAACGAAAAAAACACGCCCGCGATCAGCGAGGCGATGAATGCCCGCAGCATGCGTTTGAGCGTGCTGGAAATCGTGAACACCGTCCGGATCTTCAGGTCGAACGCTTCGAGGCGTGTCGCCGAATACGCGAAGTTGCTGTACTCCTGGCCGATGCCCCAGAGTTCGTACGCTTCGTCGCGGTGTTTGACCTGTCGCAGCATCCGCTGGTTGTATTTGGCGTAGTTGATCTGGGTGAATTTCTTCGTGCACAAGTCGAATGCCAGGTCAGGGTCAACATGCGACACGCCTTTCACGATCTGCGTGGAAAGCTGCGGCCCGAGCAGGTCCGGCTCGCCTGCCGGGCGGTCGGTGAGCGTCGGGGTGCCGCCCCCGCCCGTCCACGAGTCCAGCACCGTCGCTGCGTCGCTCAGGAACTGGAGGCTCTGGCTGACCGGCACGATGCCCCAGTAGCGCGCATGACGTTGTGCGAACCGCCGCAAGTCGGCGTTGCCGCGCTCGAACCGCGACGCGACGCAGATCACGTCCCAGTTGTGGGCGACCTTGCGCGGCCAGGCCGGGTCTTTGCGGATGGTGCGCCCGCGCAATTGTTGTACCGACGTGCTGGTGGTGACACTCGTCAGGTCAACCAGTGTGTTGAGCGAAAGCGAATCCCATCCTTCGCCGAAAATTCCGCGTGTGCCGACGAGGCACCGGGTGAGTCCTTCCTCGAACGCCTCGGTCACCATTCGCACATAGACGCGTGACGACCAATCGCGGCCATCGCCGGTGACTTCGAAGATACGCGGCGAATCGGTCGGAGTGTACGAGCAGACGGCCTGCAGCTTTTGCGCGCGGAGGTAGCTGTTGAAATGATCGAGCAACTCCTGACCGTGATCGGCGTCCACGAGCAACGTCTTGCCGGTGACGAGGATGGGATCGAGCTTCTCGGCGTCCCGGTCATGTACGAGATGACCGAAGACGCGGAACGCGCTGCCGGCGTCGCGTGCCAGAACCTCGTTGAGCCGCTGCACGCCCGTGCTCCTTCGCTCGAAATCGGTCACCACCACCGCGCGCAGGCGGTCGCCCAACGTATTCGCTTCCGCGGCGAGGATGCGCGCCACGGCTTCGTCCTTCGATTCCGAAAGCGCGAGCACCAGCTCGCCGGGCGAACGTCCCTGCCGCAGCCCGGCCTCGGTGAGCGTGAGGCCAAACGGCAGCAAGACGCGTCTCAGCTCGGCGAGTTGGCGATGGTCCTCCTTGTCGGCGCTGACCCTGAGCTGGCCGAGCGCGTAGCGTTCGAGCAAGCCTGTCCAATCTTCGAGCGTCATTTCCTCGTTGGCCTCGACGGGCACATCGAGATCGGGCGGAATGGGGTGCTCGATCTGTTTCAAGAACCGCAGCCCGGCGAGTGAGAGCAGCGGGTAGCGGTTGAGAAAGTCGTCCCATGCGATCAGCGAGCCGTTGGTGTCGAGCCGCTTCAGGATGATGTACGCGACCCAATCGCGAAACGATTGGCTTCCGGTCAGGTGCGCGATGGCTTCCTCGAATGACTGCTGTATGTTTCGCAGATAATCGTGCTCGCGATGACTCGGCTGGACGAAATAGACCAGGTCCCGGTACGGCGCGAGATCGCCCTCCTTGACGACGGCGGGCGTCGGCACCTCGAAGTCCACCTCGCCAAGCAGGCTGTTGTAATTTTCGTACTCCTCGTCGTCCTCGGGACTCGGGAGCGTTGCGGTCAGGCCGACCACGCGCGGCTCGTGAATCTGGCGGATCAGATGGCGCAGCACGATCGCCCAGTAATCCAGCAGGTGATGACATTCATCGAGCACAACGGTGCGCACGCCGTAGCTCACGAGCGACTGGATCAACTGCCGGGCGTTGGGATGCAGGAACGACGCGATGTCCGCCTCGTCGCTCGAAAGCAGGTTGTGTTTGACGCGCAGGTAGCGCCGCGCCAGTTCGCGGTCGTAGTCGCGCGGGTTGTTGCTTCGGATCGTCTCGATCCGGCTGCGCGCGGCGGCTTCATTGGCGACCTTGCCTTCGACGATCAATTCCTCGATCCAGCTTCGCACTGCCATCGCTTTGCCGAGTTCCTGCGCCTCGCCCGCGGTAGAGATGAGCTGATAGGTAAAGATATGGATCGGCGCCTGTCGTTGGGGGTCGAGCGTGCTCAACTCGGCTACTTGGGCCGTGTCAGATGTGAACATCCCGAGCTTCTGTTGCCACTGTTGCTGGATCGTGGTGGTGGGCGCGAACACGACAGCCGGCATGCCGAAACGGCGGACGAGTTCCAAGCCGACGATGGTTTTGCCCGAGCCCGGGGGCGCGACGATGTGGTAGCGATGATCGTCCTGTTTTGTGCCGAGCTGTCCTTCCACCTGCGCCAGGATCATGCCTTGGTACTTGCGGAACGGGTGTCGAAATGACAGTTCCTGGAACATGTTCCGTCAGAGGAATAGCAGGAACAAAGCTGGAAGGGAAGCGGCGGGCGGCGTGGTCATTTTGCTCCTTGATTTCTCAGGCGAAGACGGGCATCTTCTGCCTCGTTTTCCCTGCGGAAAAAGAAGTGAATCTCAGTCCAAGGAGATGTAAAGGAGTCGTTATGAAATTGTCGTCGTTCCTCATTCTCACCTTCGCCGTCACCGCTTTCGCCGACGGGCCAACCGATCCCGTTCGCGATGCGTTTGGGCCGCTTTACCAGGCGGCGCCCGGCCTCTCGATCAGCCCCCGACACGGGCCACGCAACGGCCTCGATGCGGTTCGCCGCTGGAACGAAATCGCCATGAACGCCAGCGGGCTGGACCACGCCGCCGCGCTCGAACAGTTTGGCCCCGGACGCGCCAGTCGGGCAATGGCCATCGTCCACATCGCGATGTTCGACGCGGCCAACGCGGTCGTCGGCGAATACAACAGCTTCACCGGTCTCCGCGCTTCCGGCGGCGCGGTTTCGGTTTCCGCCGCCATCGCCCAGGCGGCGCACGATACGTTGGTGGTGCTCTTCCCGGCCCAGGCGGCCAGCTTCGACGCATGGCTCGCGGAAGACCTCGCTGCGGTCAAGAACAAGAAGGCCAAAGCGAATGGGGTCGCTTTGGGCAGTCAGGCTGCCACCACGATCCTCGCTCTTCGATCCGCCGACGGGGCGCAACACACCGAACCGCGCATCGGCATTGAACATCCCACCAGCGACCTGCCGGGGCACTGGCGCCAGGACCCGATCAGTTTGATCCCGCTCGCTCTCGGCGGGTACTGGGGAGCTTGCAGGCCGTTCGTCCTGACCTCGTCCACCCAGTTTCGCGCACCACCGCCGCCCGCGATGGACAGCCCGGAATACACGGCGGCGTTCAACGAAGCGAAGCGGCTCGGCGGCGATGGTGTGGTCACGCCGACGGAACGCACCGCCGAGCAGACGCACATCGGCATTTTTTGGGCGTATGACGGCACGCCGAGCCTGTGCGCGCCGCCCCGGCTCTACAACCAGATCGCCCTTCATATTGCCGACCAGATGGGCACCGGTGGAATCGAATTGGCGCGGTTGCTCGCGCTGGTGAACGTGGCGATGGCCGACGCCGCCATTGCGGTCTGGGAATCGAAGTATTATTACGACGTGTGGCGACCAGTCACGGGCATCCGCGAGTCCGACCCCGGAACCGGGCCCACCGGCGCCGGCGACGGCAATTCGGATACGGTCGGCGATCCGAGCTTCATGCCTCTGGGCGCACCGGCCAGCAACCTGGTCGGTCCGAATTTCACGCCTCCCTTCCCTGCGTATCCCTCCGGCCATGCCGGGTTCGGTGGCGCATTGTTCCAGGTCCTGCGACGGTTCTACGGCACCGACAACATCGCCTTCACGTTCGTGTCGGACGAGTTCAACGGGGTCACGCTCGACAACAACGGCAACCCTCGCCCGCTCCTCCCGCGCAGCTTCTCCTCGCTCTCGCAGGCGGAGGAAGAGAACGGTCAGAGCCGCATCTATCTCGGCATCCACTGGTCGTTCGACAAGATCGAAGGCATCGCCCAGGGGCGACGCGTAGGCGACTATGTGTTCGACAACTCGTTCCAGCCCACGCATCGTCGGGGCCGGTAGCGTGGTGGTAGCCGCCCGCGCCGAAAGCGGTCTTCCGCAGTCGCGGTCGAGCCGCCCTCGGCAGGGGCGATTACAAGGGGGCCCGCAGTCGCAATTTGGGCTGGTCATTGGCTGCGGTTGCGGTACAAGGAAGGTCAGCCTGACGTACAGGTCACCATGAAGCGAACGCACACAGCGACGCTCTCCCTCCTCCTGACGGTCGCGTGGATCGTCCTGGTTCCTCCGGCTGCGCTCGCGGCCGACACATTCGACGCGACGATCACCTTCTGCGGCGGCGGACAAATTCTGGTCAAGGAACTGCGCGTCGTCTATTCCTGGCGTGAGATGCCCGCCCAGGCAGAAGGGTTGACCGAGTATCAGACCCGGACTCGCGCCGAATCCGGCATGTGGCTGAGCGAACCGAAAGCGGCGAAGCCGGGGTTCCAGTTGATCTCGTTCGCCGAACTCGACGCGATCGAGTTCGAGTCCGAGCTCAAACAACTCGGCGTGTCGGAAACGTACGAGTTTCGCGTGCGCCGCGTGGCACTGCACCGGCTCGATGGGACGAAGCTCCTGTGTTCCAAGGAACTGCTCGGGGACGATCACCCCGTTTTGTGGCCACAGAGTGCGCGATTCGAGTTTCCCCAGGGGCTCGGCAACAAGCGCATTGATCGGATCAACGTGATGCTGCAGGGCAAAACGAAGATCGAGGGCCACGACAGCGAGTTTGTGTTCGTGCTGCCAAAGCCCTCGACGACCGCCAACCAAACCGTGCTCAAGAAACAGCGCGACACGTTTCCGCAACGCATCCAATTCTCGCACGCCGCGACGGCGCCGAAGACCGCCTCGGCGAGATGACGAGCCGCAGGAGCGAGGCTAAACGACCGGGCATGTTCACCCGACCGTTGCGATGGGAGCTACTGGCCTGGTTCCGAAGCGGTTGCCTCGCGCTCTCGGTGGTTCTCTGCGCTGTGGTGGCATGCTGCTACGCGCTGCGACCGGACGCAGTCGCCGCGCTTACACTTCTCCCGCCGTGGCTTTGGCTCGGGCCGGGACTGCTTCTCGCAGCCATCGGCTGGAGTCGCGCCGATCTGCGATGGGCGGCTTCGACCTTGGTGATCTGGATCATCTTCCTCATTGTGTTCGCGGAGGAGCCGACCAGCCTTATCCGCGCCCTTCGATCCACCGACCCGGGTTGGGATGCGGCACGCGAACGAGGCGAGGCGTTGCGGGTCGTGTCGCTCAACTGCAACGGGGGCAACACCAACGCGGCGCTTGAAGTCGTTGCGCTCCAACCTGACATCGTCCTGCTGCAGGAATCGCCACGCGACGAGTTTACTGCTGGTCTCGCGGCTCAGATTTCCAAACAACACCACTACATACAAGGGAATGGTGACAGTTCCATTCTCGCTCGCGGCGAGCATGTGATTTGGCTGCACCCATCCGCTTACCAAGGGCAGCATTTTGCTCATGCTTCCGTCCGCCTCGCGAACGGGCGCGAGATCGAGGTGTTCAACGTGCGACTCTCTCCGTACCCGGTGCGGGTGGATCTTTGGAGTCTGGAATGCTGGAAGGAGCAAGCCGCCGCGCGCCGGGGCCACCGGCGGCAGATTGAACCGCTCCTGCGCCAGCTCGCGTCCATTCCGCGCGGCACCCCTGTCCTGGTCGGCGGCGACTTCAACGAACCCGGCCGCGATGCAGTGCCGTGCCTCCTGCAGCCTCGCCTCCACGACACGTTTCGCGAGGCTGGCCGCGGTTGGGGCAATACGATCCTGAACGACTTCCCGGTGCTGCGGATTGATCAGGTTTGGGGCAGCGGCCATTTCCGCGCCGAGTCCGTGCGCGCGGTACGGACGATTCATTCCGATCACCGCATGGTCATCTGCGACCTCTGGTTGCCCCGGTGACCGCGAGCCAGCGTTTTTTGTGGCTTGGACGCTATGACAACATTAGTTCACGATCGTGAACTAATGTTGTCACGCGGTTACGGGTTCTTTCCGCGCACCATCGGCGGCTGGAGCGTCTTGGTGAAGGCGACGTGGCCATCGGCATGGAGCACGTTGCCACCGTCGGACTTGTGGGTCCACGCGTTGCCCTGCCACGGCATGGCCACGGTGGGACTGCCGGCGCTGCTGCGGTCGCAGGCGATGGGCCGGTCGGGGGCTACGTTCGTTGTCAGGCCGAAGCCGCCGTAGGCGTAGCTCACGCTATTGCTCGTGAACGGAGTGCTCGGTGAACCCGCGATGATCTGGGAGGTGTCACTCGGGCACATCCACGTCTTGTAGGCGGTTTGGTAACCATTGGTGAGCAACGCGAATGAGCCGACTGTCGTGGAGGCAGCGTCGCACGGGAATCTTCCGCCGAAGTCACCCGCATACATCCAAACCGACAAGCCAATCTGTTTCAAGTTGTTCAGACAGGCGGAGCGACGCGCTTTTTCGCTGGCGCCAGTGTTGACAGGCAAAAGCACTGCCGCGAGAATTACCGCGACGGCTACGATCACCAACAACTCGATCAAGGTCAGCCCGTTTCTGCGTCTCGTCTTGGTCATGGCTTGGGGTCCTTTCTATCCAAGTCGATAGTAACGCGGGACCACCCGGTGCGTGAGTAAATGGTCGGTAAAGAATGAAACCTGTAGCCGCAGGCCTTACGCCTGCGGGCGGCGAACGCTGCGGTGCGCACCTGTCAACGGTGCGCCTACATCAACCCCGCCACTTCTTCAACAACCGTGCACACTTGGTAAGTGACTTCGCGCGGTCGCCGGAGACGCCGCACTCGAGGGCCATTGCGCCTTTGAAACCGATCTTCCTGAGCGCGGCGAAACCGGCTTTGAAGTTGGTGGTGCCGGTGCCGGGCTGGAGACGAGTGTTGTCGGCAAGATGAACGTGGTTGAGATGCCGGCGATGTTGCAGGATCGAAGCGGGCGGGTCTGTCTCCTCGATGTTCATGTGGAAGAAATCGGCCATGAATCCGACGTGCTTCGACTTGACGCGCCCGGCCATCTCCGCGCCTTGCTCGAGCCGGTTGAACCACGGCGCTTCATAGCGATTGAGCGGTTCGAGGATGATGCTGGTGCCGGCCTCCTGTGCGACTTTCGCCAGTTCCTTCAGCTCGACGAAGAGCAGTTCCTTCTGCAATTCGAGCGATGTTTTCCACGGCGACAGATCGGGCGGCGGAATGACGCCGTGCAGGTGCTTGTGGAAGATGGGAACCAGGATCACGCCGTTCGCGCCGAGCCGGCCGGCAAGGCGCAGGACGTTTCGCAGTCGTTCGAGATCGGCGTTGCGTTTGGCAGGGTCGGAGTCGAGAAACTCGAAATGCACGCCGCCGCAGATGCTGGTAACGGGCAGGCCGGTGCGATTCATCGCGGTGCTGATTTCGCCTTCCGCGCTCAAGAGCGCCTTGCATCGGCAGCCGTCAAGCTTGTCCCAGGACGTGATTTCGACGCCTTCGTAGCCCCACTCTTTGATGCGTTGGAATTGTTCAAGCCAGGTGCCGGGCCCGGCCATGCTGCTTTGACATGCGATTTTCATAGGTTCGGAATCCGTGATTCGTAATTGGTAATTGGGTCAGCAGTTCACTTCGACCGGCTGTCCTTTGGCTGCGCTTTCGCCCGCGGCGAGAACCAGCCGTTGCGTACGCGCGCCATCCTCGATCGGGCAACGGGTCTCGCGTCCCTTCTCGATGGCGTCGAACAGATCGTCGCTCTCCCAACGGAACAGGTGGCGCGAGGTTTCCACGGTCAGTTTCACGACGTTCTCGCGGTCGCGGGTGTCATAAATGACGGCGTTGTTTGAATCGGTGAACTCGGCGGTGAGGAACTCAGTCACGACCCGGTAGTCGTTGATCCACTTGTTCGGAATGGCGCCGTTGCAGCCGGTGACCGTGGCGGTCGCGCCGTTCTGGAACATGATGACGGAGGCGCTGAGGTCTTCGGAAGTGTATCGCTCGACATTCTGATGAAACTGATTCGTGGCGTAGGTGAAGATGGATTTCACGGGTCCGAACAAGTGACGCGTGATGTCATAGGAATGAATGATCTGTTCGACGATCTGGCCGCCACTCTTGGCCTTCTCGCGCCACCAAGGGGCGTGGAGACTGTGGGCGAAATAGCGAATCTGGATCAGCCCGGGCTTGCCGGCACGGCCGGAATCAATGTCACCCTTCACGCGCTCGATGGCGCCGCCGAACCGGTTCATGAACCCGACCAGGCTGCGGACGCCGCTCTTCTTCACTGCGGCCACCATGCTCTCGGCGCGTTTCATGTCGAGGCTGATGGGTTTCTCGACGAAGATGTGAATGCCGCGTTGTGCCGCCGCTTCAAGCTGGCCGTTGTGCGTGAAGGGGGGGAGGCAAATCCAGACGGCATCAAGTTTCGCCTTGTCGAACATCTGCGCGTGATCGGTGAACTCGGTCGCCTTGCCGCCCGCGTGTTCGTTGTTGAACTTCGCGGCGCGGCTTGCGTCCACGTCGCAAAACGCGACGAGCTCCACGCGCGGATGTTTGGAAAGGTTGGCAGCGTGTGCGCCCGCGATGCCACCACAACCGAGGATACCGACTCGATACGTCTTGCTCATAGGATGTGGGTAGAGTTGAGCGGCGCGGGCAGGTAAGTCAACGGAAAAGCCGGTAAAGCATCAGAGCCGCGCCAGGACGCCTTGGTTCACCTCGGCCACCTTCTCGGGCCCGCAGAGGATCTCGACGAGTTTGAACGAGAATTCCATCGCCGTGCCGGCAGCCTGGCTCGTGACGATCGTGCCGTCCACGACCACTCGATCGCCGGAAACGCGCCCGGCGGTTGCGGCGAGTTCCTTTTGAACGCTCGGATGGCCGGTCGCGGTGCGTCCTTCGAGAACGCCGAACGCCGAGAGAATAGTGGGCGCGGCGCAGATGGCGGCGACGTGCCGGTTGTTTGCCCGGAGCGTTTCGATGATCCGGCGCACCCGCGGATCGTTACGCAGGTTGGTGGCGCCGGGAAGACCGCCGGGGAGGACGATCATGTCGAAGTCCTCCGCGCGGACGTCGTCGAGCGTGCAGTCGGGAAGATGCCGGGTTTTGCGCGAGGCTTCGATCGGTCCGGGTTGTGTTCCGGCGGTGGTCACCTCGATGCCGGCGCGGCGGAGGATGTCAATCACGGTGATGGCTTCGATCTCCTCAAAGCCGGGCGCAAGCGGTACCAGAACGCGTTTCATTTCATACCGAGGATAGGAAACGCGGGGGCGATGACAAGGAGTTTGGAGGTGTGCGGATTTATCCATCGTTGCCAAATCCCGCCACGGCGGCGGGTGGCGCATCCTTCGTTTTGCCACGAAAACCGCCGTGGCACCTGCGTTGCTAAGCGAGGGCGCAAACCAGAAAGGAACTCTGACATGACACGGAACAAACTTGGCTTGATGGTGGTGGCATTGTGCGCCGTCGCGTTCGCTTCCTACGCCGACGAAGCCGCTGCGCCCGTCGCCGCGCCTGTGGAAGAGAAGAAGGACGAAGCTTCGAAGTGGACGCTGCAAGGGCTGCTGCAGGATTCGAGCGTGGGCAAGTGGCTGGAGGAAAAACGAATCGGCGTTTCCGGTCACGTCGAGATGGGCGTGACGGGCAACCTCGACGACCCGAAGAGCGAGATCAATTTCGGGCGATTCTTCGACGCAAAACCAAACACGTTCGATCTCAACCAGGCAATCCTGACCATCGAGCGTCCGCTTGCGCCGGAAGAGGGCAAGTGGGATTGGGGATTCAAGTTGCAGCCGATGTTCGGCTCGGACGCACGGTACACGCATCTGATGTACTTCCTCGATGACTACAGCGATGCGTACTATCAGTTTGACATCGTCGAGATGTACGCCAACGCGCACCTCCCTTACCTGACCCAGGGCGGCATTGACCTCAAGGCCGGCATCTTCGTCACGCTCATGGGCGCCGAGGTGATCTACGCGCCCGGCAACCTGTTCTATTCGCACTCGTACATTTTCAATTACGGCATTCCGCTCAAGCACTGGGGCGGCATGATCACCGTGCACGCAACGGATCAGATCGATCTTCTCCTGGGCGGGGTGACCGGCATCAACACCTCTTGGGGCGACAACAACGACAAGCCGTCATTCCATTGCGGCGCCTCCTGGAAGTCGAAGAATGAGAAGGCGTTGGTGTTCGCCAGCTTCCATTACGGCCCGGAGGACGATACTCAATACGAGAAGCCGGGATTCGGTGGCGTGGACGCAAGCTCGGACTGCCGCTACATCGGCGACGTGGTGGTAACGCTCAAGCCGCTGGAAAAACTCAGTTTGATCAGCGATTTGAACTACGGCAAGGACGATGGCTTCGACGCCGAATGGTACGGGATAGCGCAGTGCGCCACCTATGATGTGTGCGACTGGCTCAAAGCCGGCATTCGCGGCGAAGTGTTCCGCGACGACGACGGGTTCGCCGTGGTGCAGTATCATCAGAACGACGACTTCCTGGACATCCAACGTGGACGCCCCACCCGTCCACAGACCGTCGGCGGCGGTGACACGACATATTACGGGTTGACCGCCGGGGTGACGATCACTCCCTGCTCGTCGGTCATGTTCCGTCCCGAGGTGCGCTGGGACTGGTCGGACGGCGATGTGGATCCCTTCGACAACTTCCACAAATCGCAGATGTTCACAGTGGCGATGGACATGATTCTGAAGTTCTAAAACGAACGCTGTAGTCGCAGTCGTGCCCTCCACGATCGAGCGGGGCTGGGGTAACACTCCAGTCCCGCTTCGTTTCTGCCCTTGATTCGACGAATGTTCCCCGGTGGCACTGTGCCTGCTAATTTCAGTGCATTTACGGGGGCGAATGAGTATCGAAAACACTGTCTCAATACTGCACCAGCGTTTGACGAAACAGCTTTGGGTTTCCATCGCGCTGGCTTCGTTGCTCCCCATCATCGTCACGGTGTATCTCGTCTCGAGCCTGCTCGACCGATCCAAACCCTCACCGGTCGAGATTCTGACGCTGATCGGCTTTTCCGTCGTGTTCAGCCTGCTCGGGAGTTACCTGATCTTTGCCTTGGGACGCAAGCTGCGCTCCGTCTCCGAGCGGGCGATCCAGGCCGTCGCGCCGAACGTGCCCGAACTCCGGGCGGGCGACGAACTCGGCCAGCTCGATACCGCGATTGATCGGTTTACCCAGCAATTGCGTTCGAGCGTGAACGAACTTCAGCAGAAGGCGGCCGAGTTGAACACGGCCAAGAAACAGCTCGAGGAAGCCAATCTCGCGTTGCACCGCGTGGACAAGATGAAATCGGATTTTCTGCGGTTCATCTCGCACGAATTTCGGTCGCCGTTGATGTGCGTGCGGATGTCCTTGCACAGCCTGCTCGACGAACCCGAACAGCCGCTTGCCGAGGACCAGGAGAAGTACGTCTCGATGGCATTACGCAGCAGCGAGAGGTTGCTGCGGCTGATCAATCAGATGATTGACCTGACAAAGCTCCGCCATGCGCGTCCGAGTGCCGAGAAACAGACGGTCGAGTTGCGCGAGATGGTGCACAAGGTCCTGCACGAGATGCGCGAACCGTTCGGCGAGAAGGGAATCAAACTCCACGCCAACGGCAACGCCCTCACCGCGCCGGTCTCAACCGATCCCGAGAGCCTCGAGGTCGCGCTGCGGCACGTCTTTCACAACGTCGTCGAGAACAGCCCTCCGGGCGGCGACGCCGAGGTGCGGATCAACCTCAATCGCGACCGCGTGGAACTGGTTATCGGCGACAGCGGTCCGCGGATTGTGGCGCGGCGATTCGGGGATCTCTTCGAAGGGCTCGTGCGCGATTACGAGAACAACGATCCACGCTGGCGCAACGACGTCCTCGGTCTGACGCTAGCAAAAGAAATCATCGGCCTGCAGGGCGGGTCGTTGGAAGTGCAGAACGGTTCGGACAAGACCGGCGGGCTGCTCATCCGCCTGCCCAAAGGAGATTAAGGAAGACCCATCATGAACACGGAACTCGAGACACCGAAAGCAATCCTCCCACCCCAACCACAAGCCGCCGTGCGCAAGCGCGTGCTGGTCGTGGACGACGATCGCGATCTGGTCGCGACGCTGAGTCTGCGACTGCAACGCGCCGGCTACGATGTCGTGACCGCCTACGATGGCCAGGCCGGGCTGGCCGCTGCGTGGCGTGAGAAACCCGAGGTCGCCGTGCTCGACGTGATGATGTCGTACCATGATGGGTTCGAGGTCTGCCACCAGCTCAAGCAGGGCCGCAACGGGTATTGTCCCAAGGTCATCATCGTCTCCGCAATCACCCAGGGCACCAACCGCACCGAGGAAGCCTGTCGCACCGAGTCGGGCGCGGACAGCTTTTTTTCGAAGCCGTTCGACGCGAAACGGCTGATCGAGGAAATCGGTCGCCTGACCGCTGCCAAATAACCTTCCATGAATCCCCTGCCGCCCAGCGCAAAGTCCAACTCGGGGGCGCGCGGGCGAATCCTCATCGCCGACGACAACCGCGACAGTCGCCTGGTGCTTTCGAGTTGCCTCGAAGACGCCGGCTACACCATCGAGACCGCTTTGGACGCCGACGAAGCGCTCGTCAAAGCTCTCACCCACCGGCCCGACCTGTTCCTGCTCGACGTGGTGATGCCGCGCAAGGACGGTTTTCAGTTGTGCCGCGAAATCCGTTCCAATCCGGTGCTGCAGGAAATCCCCATCATCCTGATCACGGGGCTCGACACAAAGAACGACCGCTTCGCGGGGATCGAAGCGGGTTGTGATGAGTTCCTCGCCAAACCGGTCGAGCGTGGCGAACTGCTCGCGCGCGTCCAGACGCTCATGCGGTTGCACGCCTATCGCTCGCAACTCGACGAGAAGAAGGCGTTCGAGCGAGTGTTGCACCACCTGAGCGACGGCATCCTGGTGCTCGATCTCAACGGTCGCATCGCCAATCTCAACCAGGCCGCTGCCACGTTGTTGAGCCTCGATTTCGACAAGGCGCGCGGATTGAATCTGCTCGACTGGCTCTATCGCATCTTCCAGGTTTCCGTGCCGCGACCGATGCTCGCGACGCCGGACAAAGCAGTCAGCTTCGAAATCTCGCGTCCCGAGCAGACCAACACTGCGGCAACATTCCTCGCAGCAAACCTCGATATCATCCCGCTCACGGGCGGCGGAATCGCCGGCAGCGTGTGGACGCTCCGGGACGTCACGCGTACCAAGCGGGAAACGAAGCTGCATCGCACATTTCTCTCGTTGATCTCGCATAAGCTTCGGACGCCGATCAGTGTCATCTCGGAGCACGTGTCACTGCTCCAGGACGGCCTGCTCGGCGACCTGCCGCCCGAGCAGCGCAACAGCATTGATCGCGTCGGCGACCAGGCCGGGCGGTTGAAGGAACTCGTCGAGAAGATGCTGCAGTTTATCCAGATTGACGAGGCGGTGTGGGATCAGGCCTCCGACGCGTTCGTGCTCACCGAGAAGCTCAAGGAATCGGTCGAACGGGTCTTGCAGCGGTTCCCCGACAAAAAAGTCGAAACACGCCTTGCGTTGCCGGAGGGGTTGTACGGTCTCGGCATCGCGGGGAACAATTTCCAACTCATCGTCGAATCGCTCGTGGAGAACGCGATCAAGTTTTGCGACAAGCCCGTCGTCGAGTTGGGCATCGGCTATCAGTCGAACCCCGAGGGACACCATGAACTCTTCGTGAAGGACAACGGGCCCGGCATCCCAGGCGAGGAGTTCGAGCGCGTCTTCGAGGAGTTCTATCAGATTGACAAGTTCTTCACCGGCAGCGTTGCCGGCGTCGGGCTCGGGCTCGCGCTCGCACGACGACTGATCGAAAAAGCGGGCGGACGCATCTGGGTGACGAGCGATCTCGGCAAAGGCTCGACATTCCACTTCACGCTGCCCGTGGTCGGCAACGTTCTCCGCGACGCGGCCTGAATCAGCCAACCACCTGTTCGACGAAGCGCGCCGCGTCGGACAAGTCTTCGAACAAGAAATCCGGCCGGTGTTCCCGGAGTTCGCCCGCCGAATACTTGCCCGTCGCCACCGCCACCGTGCGCGCGCCGATGGCACGACCACATTCGATGTCGCGTGGCGTGTCGCCGATGACAACGATGGAAGCAGACTCGATGTCGCGCCCGGTGTGCCGCCGGCTGCGCTCGTGGGCGATGCGCGCGATTTCGTTGCGATCCTCGTGATCGTCGCCGAACGCGCCGAACGCGAAATAGTGGTAGAGCCGGTAATGGTTGAGTTTGATCGCGGCGCCGCGTCGGATGTTGCCGGTCAGCAGACCCAGCAGGACGCGCGGGTCGGAGAAACACGAGTCGAGCACTGCGCGGATGCCCGGCATCACGGTGCCGCGCGGGTCGGCGATGATGCGTTCGAGACAACCGACGTAGCTCGTGAGAAAACGGTCGAAGTGCCCGGCGCTCGGTTCGATGGCGTGCTTGGCGAAAATCTCCCGAATGATCAAGGGGTCGGTTTTGCCCGAGAACGGAATGTCCTCGAGGTTGTCCTCAATCCCGAATGCCTCGCTCAACGTCACGACAAAGGCGCGTTTGCCCGCGCCGCCCGAGTGAATGAGCGTGCCGTCAATGTCGAACAACAAAACTCTCGGCGAGTGGGTGGACACAGATGGGTCAGCTAAATTCCATCCGGTAATCGTCGAGCACCACTTCGCGGTCGTTGTCCACGTAGTCCACGATTTTCGAGAGTACCTGGTTGGCAAATTGTTGATCGTTGGACACGATGGCAATGCCCACCACCGCCCTCGTCCAGACATCGTTGTCGTCCACCTCGGCGACCGAGACGTTGAAGCTGCGCCGGATGCGGTCCTTCAGGCTGCGCAACGCCATGCGTTTGTCCTTGAGAGACTGGGCGTGTTCGATGGACAGGTCCACTTCGAGAACTCCGATTACCATGGGTGGGACGTTTGTGGGTTTACTCGTGCGTGCCGGTGGCCATATCCGAAATCCAAATGTCGAAATCCGAAACAAACCCGAAATTCAAAACGCGGAAATATCGGAACCTCGTGTGCGGCAGGGTTTGTATCATTCGGGAGTTTCCCCGTTTTCTTTGTTTGTTTCGGATTTCGGATTTCGTGCTTCGGATTTTCTTCCACTCAGATCTCGAATCGGAAGCCGATCTTCTTCAGACCCGCGGAGATCTTCTTTCCGGTCGCGGGCAGTGCTTTTCCCATCGTCTTCACCGCCGCGATCGGTTTTACGCCCGCATCGAACTTGACCTCGCCGCGGTCGCACTTTTCAAGAAGCTCCTTTGATTTGAGCACGCCTTCGTGATCGCCGCCATCGCCGTCGTACAGAATTCCAACGTAGCTCTGGTATTGCGCCCGTTGCATCAGGTGGTGACAACGCGCGACGTCCACGGCGGTCTCCAGCCCCTGCTCGTTGAACGCCCGCGTCCGGACATGCACCGCCGCGGTGCAGGGCAGCAGCCTCTCGATGGCTTCGTATCGGTCCACGTCGGAGGGAAACTCAGCCAGATCGAGCAACGTACCGATCCACGGGTTGTTGACCGTCTCGATGATCTGAAGAATCCGGTCAGGCTGTGACGCGATGCCGGGCTGGTTCTCAATCAACACCATCACGCCTTCCTTCGCGCCGCGTTCGGCCAACTCCAGGTACGCGTCAATCACCCACATCAGCGCGTCTTGTTCGTTCTCACGTCCCACACCGCCCGCAGCGACACGGATCGCTTTGCAACCGAGATGCGCCGCCACGGGCAGCCACGCCACGTTGGCCTCAATCGCCTTCTGCCGCATCGTTCGCTCGGGATCGCACAGGTCACCCATGTTGTCCAAGCTGATGTGAATCAGGTCCACGCCCTCGCCGACGGCTGCGTTCTCGAGTTCAGTCAGGTACCGACGATCGCGCGACGGGAAGAACGAGGAGTTCAATTCGACTGCCTTGATGTCGAACTCCTGTTTGGCGATCCGGGGAAAATCAAGAAGCGACAGGGGATGATCTTGAGCCCGAAATCGGCGATGTAAACTCCAACCCGCTAGTGAAATCTTCATGCCTCCAACTTGCTCACTTCGACCATCAAAGGATATGCCAAGGCGGTTCGATGTAAAGGGCAAAGTCGGAAGAGCATCAACCTGCCAACGGTCCTGCAAGCCTACTTCAGTGCTCCAAAAATCCGCACGAAAGGCTTGAGGAGCGTTCGCAGGGAGGCGTAAAAGCTCGTGCACGATGTGCAGGCATCTTTCAGGAAGCCTGAGACCGCTCTGCAGCATCTGCTGGCAAGTTCCACCAGCCTCGCAGACGCTACGCAGTACCTACACCCCGGTTTTCAGACGCCGGGAAGACCTCTGCACCATCCGCACGACTGTTTTGGGAGGACCGAAACAGCCCTGCAACACCTGCACGCTCTTTCCTGTCGTCCCGCAAGTGCTCTGCAACATCTGCACCGATATTTTGGGACGGCTCGAGAAGGCCTGCGGCATCGGTAAGCCATTCCAAACCAGTAGGTTACACATAACCAGTGAAAGGAGAGCGGTCCCATGGCAAGCAATGAAATCCCCCGCTCCTACGATCCGTTGGTCGAACTGATGGAGGATGCCGCCGACGGTGCGGCCACCCACGGCGCAGCTATCGGCCTCGCGCAAAACACCGAAGCGAACATTCGCAACGACCTGACCCCGCTGGTCGGCATACCGGGCACCCCGGGCTTGAAGGGCGTCTGGAACGCCGCCAAGGCTGACAAGATCGCGAAGACCGGTTTGTTGCGCACAGAACAGAGCAACGGCCGGGCACTGCTGATGACCTGTATCGGCACGCTCAAAACCGTGTTCGGACAGAAGTGGAGCAGTCAGTGGAACGCCGTCGGGTTCACGGACAATTCCCTCGCCGTGCCCGCCAACCCGATGGTCAAGCTACAGCAGTTGCGAGCCTTCTATACCAGCAACCCCGCCCGCGAAGTCGCCAATGTAAACGGCATCGCGTGTACGGCCGCCAACTGCGAAGCCGTCGCGCAAGCGATCAGCGACGCCTCCGATGCCAGCAACCAGAGCAACACCGACGCCGGCACCGCGCAAGCCAACCTCGAAGCCGGTATCGCCACCGGCCGACGCCGCATGACCGGTCTGCGCGAGGAACTTGGTCAACTCATCGAGGACGACGATGAGCGCTGGTACGCGTTCGGGTTCGACAAACCGAGCGATCCGACCACGCCCGAAGTGCCGGAGAATCTCACCGTCACGCCCGGCCCTGCCGGTAGCGGTTCGTTGTTCTGCAATTGCGACGACGCCCGCCGGGCCGACAAGTACCGGTTCGTCGTGACCAACATGGCCGGCACCAAGCTCGCCGAGAAACTGGCCGAAGAATCCGAAGCCATGTTCACCGGCCTGACCGTCGGCGCGACCGTCAAGGTCACCGTCACCGGCTACAAAACCGGCGGTCCGGAAAGCCAACCCAGCCCGGTAGTGCAGGCGGTTGTGCCGTGGCGGAAGAAAGACAAAAGGCGCTCCGAGTCATGTCGGAGCGCCTTCTTGTCGTGGTACGCTGGAGAAGGAAGAAAGGAGGCCCAGAGCCTTATCCCGGCTGGGCGTGGCCCGTTGGGCGAACGCTCATCTGGAGATTACCAGAACGGTGAAGGGACTTCGCAGGGTTTTCAAGGCTTGGCCCAGTTCGCGATTTGCCTGACCCGATTCCACCAAGTTGCCCCTCGATCATTCCCCGATCAACTGCCGAAAACGCTCCAAGATCACTTGTAGCTTCCGGAAGCAATCGCTTCCATCGCATCGTTTAACCTTGCTTGCTTTTCTTTGTCAGACTGTTTTGCCACTGCTCGCCGCAAGATAAACTTCGCGATTTCCGGATCACCCTCAATCTCAATGAGCACGTGCGCGGAGCGTTTTCGCACCTCTTCGTCAACGCTGGATGCGAGATTTTGTATGATGGCAGGAACTGAAGGAATTCCGATCATAATCAACGCATCCATTGCGGGACGCCCTGATACAAGCGGGAGATCCTTGATCTTGATACGTGTCATGTCCAGGTTGAGCGAAATGTCAGCAGCGAGATCATTCGCAGCCGCTGCGAACCGCAGTTCGCCCAAGTAGTATGCAGCTGAACACCGGTTAAAGTTGGAGGACCTTGGGTTCTTGAAAATCTCCAGCAATTTCTTACCGCATTGCTCCTGTTCGATACGGAACTGCTTCGCCACATGGTTGAATTTGTGCGTGTCATTCATGAGAGCCGACTCAACCACATCATCGAACTTCACATCGAGAGACGCGAGTGGCTCAGTCTCTCCACGCGTTTGAGCCACAAACCCGAGCACGGACGTGCACAAGACACAAATGATTCGAGGGTAGGCACCGTGCCTGCGCGCCCCTTGACTTTGCCTACAGCTTTTCTTCATGTTGATTGCCTCGACTAACAGTTTCGGTGAAAAGTACACTGGTTACTGCGTCTGACCCGTTACGGCGGAGGATAGAATGAATTACTGGGGAGACTATTCGTGCCGGTTCCAAGATCTGTGAACGTTACTTGGGGCGCTTGATTCGTCTTCCAACGTGCCTGCCAGTGCCAAAAGTTATTCGTCTCGGTGCAAACCTGCGAACTCCACGTGAAATAGGTATAAAAGTTGTTGTACGTCTCGGATGAGTCAGTATTACCAAATTGAGCGATATTGGGACCGTCGATACTGTATAGTTTGTCCTCGCCATCAGGAGACCTCGTTTGGAAGGTGGGTCCGTCAGGCTGCCAGGCTGTGTCAAAGAAATTCGTATCTTGAGCTCCATCGTTGAAGTCATGGCTCATCCTTCTTCGAATGATCTCCCATCCATTCGTTATTGTGGCGCGGCGATCTCTACCGTGGAAGTCGCGTCAATTTATTTCGTGTCAAACTGTGCGTCTGAGCCACGGTTCTCCGTGGAAATGGCCTGCAACCGTCACATTACGCCGTGGACTGAAAGGCAGATGAAAATTCCTGGTCTCCCTGGCATCTTGCTTGCCCGTTCCCGGTCTCCTCGTGTTCGCCATCCCTCGGCTTTCGAGTCATGTGCCCACGGCCTCGGTCACGCACCTGCTCCTGCGATCCTCTGCGATCCACGATTCCTGTGCATTCATCGCCTCATGATGAACGAAAACTCAAACCAAAACCTACGCCTACGCGAACGCGTATTTTCCACGAGTTAGAGCGAATTTGATGCAGCGTCACATACGTCCGTGGACCACGGATCA
>CAZOTB010000009.1:0-7905 GCA_964582645.1 uncultured Verrucomicrobiota bacterium
TCTCGCCTGAGATCTCCTTGTGGGTCATCGCCTGGATGATGATCTTGTTGCGAATATCCTCCCGGTATTTGGCCATCGTGTAACCCTGTGCGGTGATGGTCTTGATGAGCAACTGTTTGTCGCCGCCGAAGTCCTGGCGAATGATCTCCCGCAGGCGTTCCTCGATCACGCTCTCAGGAATCCGGTAATCCTTGCCGATGAATTCCTGGATGATCAGTTGCCGCTCGACAAGGCGATGGAGGGCGTCGAGCGCGGCTGACTTGAGTTTGTCCTGCAACTCCGTGCCCGAGTACGTGCGGCGCAGCTCGCGTTCGAGCGGCAACACCATCTCACGCACCTCCGCGAACGTGATGATGTTCGTGCCCACCACCGCGGCGATGCCGTCGAGCACCTGCGCCTCGGCGCGCCACGAGACGAGCATCGCCGTCAACAGCGCAAGCGAGAGCGGGATGCGAGTATTCATCACGCGGTGGAGTGTAGTCGGCAAACTGTTCTGGTCAAGCGCGGGCAGAGCAGGCGGCCTCGTCCACGGCCGACAAATCATATTGGTAATTGTGACGCTGCCATGCTATAGCGCTGCCGCGTGAACAAGTTGAGGAGCGCTATGAAACACTACACATGCATTTTGGCGATCTGGAGCGCGTGCGCCGGTCTGGTGCTCGCGGAGGAAAGCATACCTATGAACTCGATCTACCACATCCCGCTGAAGGACATCAAAGGCCAGCCGGCCTCGCTCGACGCCTACAAAGGGCAGGTGTTGCTGCTGGTGAACGTCGCCTCGAAGTGCGGCCACACGCCGCAGTACACCGGGCTCGAAGCATTGAGCCAGAAGTACAAGGACAAGGGTGTTCGCGTGCTCGGTTTTCCGTGCAACGATTACGGCGGGCAGGAGCCGGGTACGAATGAAGAAATCGTCCACTTCTGCTCGACCAAGTACAACGTAACGTTCACGCTGTTCGACAAACTCCACTGCAAAGGTCCCGAGCAGCATGCGTTGTATGCGTTGCTCACCGGCAAGAGTTCCCCGTTCCCCGGCGATGTGGCGTGGAATTTCGAAAAGTTCGTCATCGCCAAGGACGGCACCATCGCCGCGCGGTTCAAGTCGGCGGTAAAGCCAGACGCACCCGAGTTGATCGCGGCCATCGAGAAGGAATTGGCAAAGCAGTAATGCTTCGGCGACTTTGCACGAGATGCTGGTAAGGTCGTCGGCGTTGAAACGACCAACTCTCTGGAAGCATCCAAGGTCTGATGCAGATGAGAGACAGTTCAACAATTTCACGATTGTGGGTCGTTCTTGCGTTGTCGTTGCTTTGTGTGGCGAGCCACCAATCAAAAGGAGCCGAAACCATGAGCACGGATCAAAAGGAAATCATCACGCTCGGCGGCGGTTGCTTTTGGTGTATCGAAGCGATCTTCGAGGAATTGAAGGGCGTCGAGAGCGCCGTATCGGGCTACTCGGGTGGCGCCGTCGCAAATCCCACCTACGAAGCCGTGTGTTCGGGAACAACGGGACACGCCGAGGTGGTACAGATCACTTTCGACCCGAAGGTTCTCCCGCTCAAGGAACTTCTCCGGGTGTTCTTCACCTTGCACGATCCCACGACGTTGAACCGGCAGGGGGCGGACGTGGGGACTCAATATCGGTCGGCGGTGTTCTTCCACAACGACGCGCAGAAGACCGCGACGGAGGAAGTCATCAAGGAGTTCGAGTCATCCAAAGTGTGGGGCAGCAAGATCGTCACGCAGGTCGTTCCCTTCAAGGAGTTCTACCCCGCCGAGAAGTATCACCAGGAATACTACTCCCAGAATCCGAACCAGGGCTACTGCCGGGTGGTGATCGCACCAAAGATCGCGAAGCTGAGGAAACAATTCCTCGACAAGCTGAAGAAGGACTAATCTCCAAAAAACACAAGAGCCCCACGGTTTGACCCGCGAGGCTCTAGGGGGCTGGCATCTGCGCTTTCCTCAGTCTCTGTAGCCCTTCTTGAAGCCATATCCGAACCTGCCGGCGTTCTCCTTGGTGATCGTCCACGCGTCGTTGATTTTCTCCCGCCAGATTGGTGCGTTCTCGCGGATGTAGTCGCGGGTGTGCTCGGCGGCATTTCCCACCTTGCACCCCCACCGGTCGATCCGCTCCTCCTGGTTGCAGGAATTGTGTTCTCCTCGCGAAGAAACTGCCGCACCAATCAATACCGTCCCAACTGCTGCACAAACGATTGCCTTGTTCATTTTGTTTGTCCTTTGCATTTTTGTCGTGTTGTTCTGTTTCAACTGCCAACAAGGAATGGTACGGATCGAGTGAGTGAGTTCTTTCAACCGTTGTGAAGAATCTCCCTGCATTGCTTGCTTTGCGCGAGACCCGATTACCAGAGTCACGAACAGAAGTGCGCCAAGCACGCCAAGGTTGAACGTCAGCGCGAACGAATGTTTCGCGGCCCAGCGGCCCACCACGGCGGCGAAGCTGTAACTCGGCGGCGGCACCAGACCCAACGCAAAGACCTCACAGGAGTTCGTCAGTCCGCTCCCTTGCAGCTCCACGATCTTCTTCTGCCGACCGAGCCCCCCGTACGAGTAGCAATACACCTTCGACGGCGAGCCGGCGCCGGTGGCGTACAGCTTCTTCGTCTCCACACGCCCGAGCCACCGCAGACTTTATTGAAAATTAAGACCTGACCCCGGATGCTCTGCGCCCAACCAGGATTTCACCCCAGGATTTCACAACCACACTCCGTCACGATCGTGGCGTAACGGAGACAACCGCCAGGAGGCTGCTGAGAGCGAGGCCTAGCATGGTCGCCCCAAGACTAAAGACGAATTCAACCCTTCCAGGCCGCTTGGCTAGGCCGCCGCACCTGACCAACCACATGCAATCCACGAAGTAGGATGCTCCATACGCTAGGAAAGCCACGGAACGGCCCAAGATACCTATTCTGGTGGCCAGTCCCACAACCTCGCCACGCACAGTCCAAAATGTGCTTAACAAACCTAAAATGAGCGGGGAAGCAATTGTGAACAGCAAGGAGATGACTCCCAGACCCCAAAATATCTTCAACAAAATGTTCCGAACTTTACGCATGCATGGACTCCAATCGCCGCGCGCCTCGGTGAGCATCCGCTGGAGGGAGGAGCTGTTGACGACGCTGAGCCAATCGAAGAAGCGACTCGGCCGGAGGCAAGGGAGATCATGCAAGAAGGATCTACCTGGCACTCGGAGGATGTGCCGCCCGAATACGACGGCATTGGGGACCAACCTTCTGCGGCTTGGTGGATGGCCAGGGCATCCTGCACGCGATGTTTCCGTCCCGCACGAAGGAAGGCCTTGGCACGATCAACCTGGCGTCGCGTCCGTGGAATCAGCCGATGCGCAAGAGTAGTTTCCACATCAGCGGTCATCGTGGGCCAAGCCTGACGTTGGCGTGCCGCAGCTACCGCGTTTTTCGGCTTGAGGTCGCTCTGCTCATACGCGGTACGGCGCGAATGATCTGGGATCACCAGCCGTTGATCGGTCCCGACAGACCGAAGTCAGACTCGGGTCTCCATCGGCTCACGCTGACGAGGCACGACGGCCTGGAGCGAAACCACGAGGGATGGTCAATCGTGTCATTTGATGAGGAAGGAGTGGAGACGGTTCGTAGTCGAGCGCTTCCGCGCAGATCCCTATCGAGCGCGATGAACACGGCCACGTCGTGGTCGCTGCGTCGGGTCAGAAACTCTGGGAAGGGCTGCTGCCGTCACACGCCGGCGCGATTCGTCTGTTCGCCGGCGCCGACTCTCATGTGAAAGTGGAACGCTTCGCAATCGAAGGCAGGCTTGTAGTGGATACGTTTGATGTGATTTGTTAAAACAATGCCGATGGATTCTTCTTCCGACTCAACCTGTCCCGTGCGGGGAATCTACTTCGCCACGCACTTCGGCGACTGGTACGACAACGCGCCCATCGAAAACGTGAGCGTGCAGTTCCGACCCGTCGCGGGCGAAAACGGCTGGTACTCCTATCGCTTCGTGCCGACGTGGGTCACAATTGAGGTTTCTCTCGATGGGCGAGTGTTCACCACAGCAGTCCACGGTTCTCGGGATGTTCCGCTGCAGGACCAGATGTACAAACAATGGTTCTATCGCTACCCGGTCCACGACGAAGGCCACTACGTGAAACTGAGCTTCGGCCCATCCCAAGAAACGTCAATTGCGTTTACCGGCTGCGTCCAGCTCACGGAAATCCGAATCCATGCTGAGCAATGAACGGATCAGCCACGATTTTCTGGATTATCACCGCACTTGGGATCGCAATGTCCGCCGCCGCGGGACAGTTCGTTACAGTCCTGGAAAAGCGGCCCGAGGACCCGGCCAAGATCGTCAGCCCCATTGCCTACTGGAATGAGACACGCACCGCGCCGCGGCCACTGCGGATTCACGTGCTGCGCGTGGACCTGCGCGCGAAACACTGCGAGCCGGTAGCGGTGATCGCCGATGACCCCGATGGCAACGGAGGCGCGGAGGCGCAGTTGGAAAAACCAATGCAACTGGCAACGCGCTCCGGTGTCGTGGCCGCCATCAACGCGAATGCATTCGCTTTGTTTCCGCCACCGAAGCAGGGTGAGAAGTGGCATTGGGCCGATCGCGCCCCGGTGCAGATTGGCGGTTGGGCCAGGCAGAGAAACCGCGAGGCAAGTCGGCCACAGCAGGGCTATGCGAGTTTCTGGATTGATCCCGACGGACGCGGTCACACAGGCATGCTCACGTCTCCGACCAACGCCGTCATGGCGGTCGCGGGCTTTGGCAGCCTCATCATTGACGGGCAGATCGTGGACACCGAGATCAAGCCGTTGCATCCGCGCAGCGCCGTCGGCGTGGATCGCGAAGGCCGGACGATGTGGCTTGTGGTCGTGGACGGACGTCAGCCCGGCTTCAGCGAAGGCATGGCCACGGGCGAACTGGCGGGGTTGATGAAGGACCTCGGCTGTTGGAACGCGATCAACCTCGACGGCGGCGGGAGCAGCATCCTGTTGCTTGCGAAGGACGGGAAGACCCTCTCGATCATGAACAGCCCGTCGGATTTGGGGACACGGCCCGTGCCGGTAATGTTAGGTGTGCGACGGCGGGAATAATCTCGGACGCAATTCCAGGCAAAACAACAGCAATCCCCCGAATCTTGCCCTCACCTGCAATCCAACCTATCAACCGCGCCATGAAAATGACATCAACCCTGCGCTTCATGATCATTCTGCCCGCCGTCCTGCTCACGTCGTCAATCGCAACTCCAGTGGCAGCACTGACAATCGTCAAGGATGGCAAACCGACCGCGACCATCGTCGTGCGCGAGTCGGCGCTCAAAACGGACCCGTACCAACCCGGACGGGGTGTGGCGGGAACACCGGACTCGAAGATCAAGTTCGCCGCGCTCGATTTGCAGGACTACATCGAGAAGATCAGCGGCGCGAAGCTGGAGATCGTCGCAGACACCGGCACATCCTCCGGCGCGGCTATTCTGGTCGGCCCGAGCAAGCTGACGGAGAAACTATCGAATGTGAAGATTCCCTACGGCCTCACACCCGAGCGCAATGAGGAAGGGTATGTCATTCACTGCAAGGGCGACACGCTGGTGCTGGCGGGCAACGACGAGGGCCCGTTCATTTGCACCTACTACGCGGTCGTCGAGTTCCTGCGCCGGCAGGGCGTGCGCTGGATCATGCCGGGCGACATCGGCGATGTGGTGCCGAAGAAGAGCACGATCACGTTTGAAACCATCAACGCCACCGAGAAGCCGTCGTTCCGCTTCCGTACCTGGTGGTGCAACCAAACCGCCGAGATGGCGGCGACGGAATCGCTTTGGAAGTTGCGCCAGAAGATGCAGTTGGCGGACGGCGACTTAATCGGTGTTCCCGGCGATTCGTATTTGCGCAACTACATGCCCGACATGACGCTGACGAACAGCAAACCCGAGTTGTTCGGCAGGAACGCCGACGGCACGCTCAATCCTCACATGCCCAACCTCACCAATCCCGAAGCCGCCGAGGCCGTGGCGGACAAGGTCATCGCCACGATCCGCAAGTCCGAGGAGAAAGGCCGACGCGTTCACTCGCTCGGGTTCGCGCCCGACGACGGATTGCCGATGGACGCCACGAAGAAGACGATCGAGGACTGGCATCTCGACTTCACCGATTGGGTCGGACGCGACGGCGTGCTCGCAGAATCATCCATCAGCGAGGAATGGTTTCGATTTATGAACCGCGTCGCCGAACACGTCGTGAAGGCCTACCCCGATTTCATTCTCACGTCGAACGGCTACGCCAACCGTGCCTTGCCGCCGGAGGGAATCACGCTCCACCCAAACCTGGGCATCATGGTCGCGCAGATCTGGGCCGACACGCTCAAGCCGGTAAACCACCCGAAGAGTTGGCAGGGCAAGGTGGCGGGAGCAGAGTTGAAGCGATGGTGCGAGATGAACAAGCGCGTGTTTCTCTACGAGTACAACGACACGATGCTCGTCTCGCTGCTGTCACCCGTGCCGCAGGTGCAGAAGATCGCGATCAACTACCCGCTCTACAAGAAATGGGGCATGACAGGCTTCTTCAACGAGACGACGGTGCAGTACATGCAGGACGGCATCGCCACCCGGTACATGCGTGCGAACCTGATGTGGGACACCGACATGGATGTCGCGAAGACGCTCGGCGATTTCTACGAGAAATGGTACGGCCCGGCCGCGAAGCCAGCGCAGGCATTCTGGAAAGCAATCGAGGACTGCCTGCTCGATGCCCCGCTGCTCGGACATGAAGACCGCATCCTGCCGTTCATGTACACGCCGAAGTTGCTCCAGGACTTGGAGAGGCTTTGTTCCGAAGCGGAGAAGCTTGCCCCCAACCAGCCGTTCCAGACGCGCGTGAAGATTGATCGTCTCACGCTCGATCATCTCAAGGAATACATGGCCGTGCACGACGCGGAGTTCGACGGCAAGTTCGGCGACGCGGCCCAGCACGTGAGCAAGATGATCGGGTTGCGAGGTCAGTTGAACGCGATCAGTCCGTTCCTCTCGATGCCGCCGAGCAAGACTGCGCCGGCGTCCTACTACTCGCACGATCATTATTGGGGTGCGCTCGCACGGCACGAATTCTATGAGAAACTGCACGACATGACTTCGGGCAAGACGGGAGAGTTGATCACGATGGCGCCGAAGATGACGAAGTTCAGCCTTGACGAACCGGCCGTCGGCAAATCGCTGCGCTGGCACGAGCCGAAGTTCGACCGCGGTTTATGGCGCGACATTGACACGACCAAGCCCTTCTATCTGCAAGTGCCCGGCACCTACACGAGCGACTGCGTGCCGTACGTCGGCCACATGTGGTACGGGTTCGAGTTGGATGTGCCGAAAAAGTACGCCGGCAAACCGATCCGTCTTTACGCGCCGACGGTCAGCAGCGAAGCCTGGGTATGGGTCAATGGCGAGTACGCCGGCAATCGCAAATGGCAGGAAGGCTACATTCGCCCCGTGCCGATTGATCTCGACGTGACCAACCAGATCAAGCCCGGGAAAAATACCATCGCCGTTTGGATCAACACCGGACAGAACCGCACGCAAGTGGCGGAAGGCTTCCTGGGCAGGTTATTCCTCTGGTCGCCGAAGTAGTGGGCCATCGATCACCACGAGAGACAGTCCAAACAAAATGAATGATGGAGCGGATTCGCTTGGAGCGAATCGCGGATGCAACCGGGCGCACGTTGGAATCGGCTGTGGGACGGATGGTCGAACCCGGCAGCAGCGTGCGGACGGACGATTGGAAGGGCTACAACGGCTTGGTCCGCTTGGGCTATGGCCACCGTGTGATCCGCGAGACAGCGGAACTGGGGAGCAAGTTGCTTCCGTTGGCGAGTCGGGTCGCGTCGTTGGTGCATCGCTGGCTGCTGGGA
>CAZOTB010000009.1:7915-23836 GCA_964582645.1 uncultured Verrucomicrobiota bacterium
GCATCAAGGGGCTGTGGCCCATTCGCACTTGGATTACTACCTCGATGAATTCACGTCCGATTCAACCGGGGCACCTCTCGCGCGCGCGGCCTGTTGTTCTAACGGCTGATCCAGCAGGCAGTCGCGCTGCAACCGGTCCGAGGCGTGGAACTGGTCGGCGGGAAGCCATGAACACAAACCACCACCAATTGGGGCTAGGGAAATACAGTGCATACCCCTATTTCGGCATATGCAAAATGCTGCTCCAGCAGCCTCCTCAGTCTTCGGATGAAATGTTCCATCGGCTTACTCCTATCGTTACGATTGTGGTGGCGGCGTTCACAATACGGCGTGCGTTCTCCAACAGGCCGGGAGATTACTTGAGGCCATAACGCCTTTTGACCTCCGCATGAGCCAGGCGAGGCTTGCCCTCGTCGCGCCCGCGCGCTTCCAAGACATCGAGGTAATAAAGCATATCCTCGAACTCCTCCCGGATGGCGAGCAAATGGAACTCACAACTGTGGCTTTCGCTTGTGCCAATCGGTCGCCTGTTCATACGCGTGAGCCACTTTCAAAATGGTTTCCTCCCCAAACGGCTTGCCGAGGATTTGCAGGCCGATCGGGAGCGGCTTGGCGGCGCTGGTGAAACCGCACGGGATCGAGACGCCGCAGACGCCGCCGAGGTTGGCGCTGATGGTGAAAATGTCGGACAGATACATCTGCAACGGATCGTCGGTCTTCTCACCGATCTTGAACGCAGCGGTCGGCGAGGTCGGCGTCAGGATCGCGTCGCATTTTTCGAAGGCGTTGATGAAGTCCTGGCGCAGGAGCGTCCGCACTTTTTGCGCGCGCAGGTAATAGGCGTCGTAGTAGCCAGAGCTAAGCACGTACGTGCCAAGGATGATGCGGCGTTTGACCTCGGGGCCGAACCCCGCCGCGCGCGTGCGCCCATAGAGGTCAATGGGGTCGGTCGCGCCCTCGACGCGATGCCCGTAGCGGATGCCGTCGAAGCGCGCGAGGTTGGCCGACGCCTCGGCGGTGGCGATGATGTAATAGACGGCAATGGCGTACTCGGTATGCGGCAGCGAAATCTCGACGATCTCCGCGCCCATCGAGGCGAGCTTGTCCACGGCCGCGCGCACTGCGGTTGAAACTTCCTTGTCCACGCCGGCGATGAAATATTCTCTGGGCAACCCGAGCTTCATTCCCTTCACGCGACCGTCGAGCGCCTTGGTGTAATCGGGCAGGGGCTGCGGGACGGAGGTCGAATCGTTCTCGTCGTGTCCGGCGATGACGTTCATCAACAGTGCCGCGTCGCGCACGTCTTTCGTGAACGGCCCGATCTGGTCGAGCGACGACGCGAACGCGACCAGCCCGTAACGAGAGACGCGTCCGTAGGTTGGTTTGAGCCCGACGACGCTGCATAGAGAAGCCGGTTGGCGAATCGAGCCGCCGGTATCGGAGCCGAGCGTGGCAATCGCTTCGTCCGCTGCAACGGCAGCGGCGCTGCCGCCACTCGAACCTCCGGGAATGCGCTCCAAATCCCACGGGTTCTTCGTGACGCCATAGGCTGAGTTCTCAGTCGAACTGCCCATGGCGAACTCGTCCATGTTGAGCCGGCCGAAGATCACCGCGCCCGCTGCCTTCAACTTCTGTGTCACGGTGCCATCGTACGGAGAAATGAATCCCTTGAGGATCTTTGAACCGCAACCGCACGGTTGATCTTTGACCGCGATCACGTCTTTGATCCCGATCGGGATTCCGTGAAGCGAGGACGAGGAGGACGATCGGCGTTTATCAGCGGCCTCGGCCTGGCGGAGCGTGTCGGCTTCGTCCACGTGCAGGAACGCGTGCACCTGCGGCTCGACCTGCTTGATGCGGGCGAGCACGTCCTTGGTGATCTCGACCGAGGAGACTTCGCGCTTGGCAAGTTTGTCGGCGAGCTCGTGAATGGTAAGTTGATTGAGATTCATCGGATTGGATTCGCCGCAAAAGAACGCAAAGAGAGTCCGTCGTTCGGAGCTTTGCGACCCTCGCGTTCTTTCGCGGCTATCATGGTTGTTACTCCACGATCTTCGGCACGATGAACAGGTTGTTCGCCTTTTGCGGCGCGTTCTTGAGCGCCAACTCGGTTGGCAGCGACGGCTTCACGACATCCTTGCGCACGACGTTCGTGATCGGCACGGCGTGAGCGGTGGGCTCGATGTTGGCGACGTCGAGTTCCTTCAACTTGTCCACGTAGTGCAGGATGTTCTTGAGTTGCGCCGCAAATTTCGCCTGTTCCTCGGGGCTCAGGGACAGTCGCGCGAGATGGGCGACGTAGTTCACGTCAATAGTGGAGGTGTCCGTAGGCATTGCACGAGACTTCTAGACGCAAAAGGCGCGCATCGGCAAGGAGTTTCCCCGCCCGAGAGAATGTGTTTGACCGGTGAAATACCTGTTTCACCGGACAAACACATTCGCGGAGGCCGACGAGAGGGGACATCACTGAAACAGCCGCACGCCGCGTCGTTTGAAAATCGGGATCAAGATGAACCCGGCCACGAATCCGCCGATGTGCGCCCACCAAGCCACACCCCCCTGCGCGGACTCAAACGTGAGCGCCGGCAATCCGTTCACCAACTGCATCACGAACCACAGAACCAGGAAGACGAACGCCGGGACCTCCACGGTGGTAAAGAACAGCCACCACACGGGAAACCACGTATCCACCCGCGCGCCGGGGTGGAGGAGCAAGTACGCCCCCAGCACGCCGGCAATGGCGCCACTCGCGCCCATGGTCGGCACTGCCGAATTGGGCGACACGATGACATGCCCGGCCGCCGCCGCCATTCCGCACAAGAGATAGAACACCAGAAACCGAAAATGCCCCATCGAGTCTTCGACGTTGTTCCCAAAGACCCAGAGGTAAAGCATGTTGCCGGCAATGTGCAGGAAACCACCGTGCAGAAACATCGAGGTGAAGACACTCCGCGCCGCGTCGGGACCGAAATCGTGCGCGACTTCGGCGGGAAACATCGCCATCTGATAGATGAAGTGCTTCAGCGCGGTCTCGCCCTGCAGCATCACGTTCACCTGGTACACGAAGACGGCGACGTTGGCGAGGATGAGCCCGATCGTGACGAACGGGAACGTGCGCGTCGGGTTGTGGTCGCGGAGAGGAATCATAGGGAAAGGATGAGGGATGCAGGATGAAGGATGAAAACGGACCAGGCGTAATTTCGAATCACCGGAGATTCCATCTTCAGCCTTCGTCCTTGCTGTTTGCCATCTCGGCCATGTGGCGGCGCAACGATTCCGTGGCCTCCTCGCGTGAGACGTGTTTGTCCAGATGGAACGGCTCGCCGAAGTGGATCGAAATCACGGGACGACGGAAGAACCAGTTGCGCCAGTCGTAGGCGGCGCGGGTGCCGTCGAGCAGGACCGGCAATACCGGCACGTGTGACATCCGCGCGATGGCGGCGGCACCCTCCTTGAACATGCCGTCACCGTGCACCGCCGATTCTTCGCCGACGCGCACGCCGCCTTCGGGGAAAATGACGACGCACTCGCCCGCCTTGAGCCGCCGCACGGCTTCGCGGACAGCCGACGAGTCGCCGCGTTTGCGGTCCACCGGGATGCATCGCAGGCAGCGGACAATCGCGCCACCCAATCTGTTGTCGAATAGCTCCTGCATCGCCAGCCAGTCGGTTGGGCGCGGCAGGAACAGGCCGAGAATCGGCGGGTCGCACAGGCTGATGTGATTGCTGACGACGAGCAGGCCGTCATGCCGGGGCACGCGGTCCCGTCCGCGGAGTTGAATGCGAAAAGCCAGTCGCAGCAGGGGTGCGACGACCAGTTTCGCGAACCCGTAGAAACACCAAAATGCGATTTGACGGAGCATCGAGCCTTTTCTACACTATCGGCGGCGTCGGTGCCGGTTCAAGTACGTGCGATTATGAAACGTCTTTACTCGATCATCCCGCTGCTGGTCCTGATGGTGCTCGTGAAGTGGCCCATCGAGTCGAGCATTTTGAAGGACCGCAAGGAGTTCAAATACAACACGGGACGCTTCGACATCAAGCTGCGTCAACAGATGCCGCAGCTCATGGCGATCGCGTTGCTCGGCGGCTTCCGTGGCGTGGTGTGCGACTTTGTGTGGATTACCGCGCACGGGGCGTGGGAGAAGCAGGAGTGGTTCAAAATGAAGCAGTACTTCATCACGGTCACCACCCTGCAACCGATGTCGGTGTTGTACTGGGAGACGTCCGCCTGGCACATGGGCTGGAACATCAGTTACTCGGTGAGCCAGGACCCGAAGGAGCCGCGCGCCGCGGTACGCGAAAACAACCGGCGATTGTGGATCGAGGAAGCGCGCAAGCTTCTCGAGAGAGGCGTCGAGAACATCCCCGAGCGGTACAACCTGTATTTTCACACGGGCTGGCTGATCATGCAGAAACAGGATTACATGAACGCCGACCCGAAGCACGGCTACCCGGGCAAGCATTTCGTCGAGGCGGCAGAGTGGTTCAAGAAGGCATGGAAGAAGTTCCCCGATGAAGCGCCCACGTACATCTCGCGGATGGGAGGGCATTGTTACATGAAGGCGGAACGCTGGAAAGAGGCACGGGAGTGGTGGTGCGAACTTCAGCGCGAAGATCCGGAACGCAAACTGCACCCTGACCAGATGTGGTACAAAATCGAGGAGTGGGGCCGCGAATGCGAGGATAAGCTGAACATCCCCGCGGATCAACGTTGTTTCCCGCCGCGCAAAGGCTGACGACAAATTTCTCCTTGCGCTGGCTGCGGTCATTCCCCATTTTGGCTCGACCCTTATGAAGTACGCACTCCTGGGGGACATCCATGCGAACCTGGAAGCGCTCACGGTTGTCCTCGAAGACTGTAAGAAGAAGAAGGTCACGCACTATGCGAGCGTGGGTGACGTCGTGGGCTACGGCCCCAACCCGAAAGAGTGCCTGAACAAGATCCGCGAGATGAACATCCCGGTGGTCAAGGGCAACCACGACGACTACTGCAGCTCCGAGAACGAGTTGCTCGGCTTCAACCCGCAGGCTGCCATCGCGGTCAAGTGGACGCGCGACCAGTTGACTGCCGAAGAACGCCAATGGCTGGCGGAGTTGAAGTTCACCCGGCACGTCGAGAGTTTTACGATCGTCCATTCCACGCTCGATATGCCGAGCAAGTGGGGCTACGTGTTCGACAAGCTCGCCGCCGCCGCGAGCATGAGCTACCAGAACACAGCCATCTGTTTCTTCGGCCACACACACGTGCCACTGGCGTTCATTCGCGAGAACAGCATCAAAGGCGGCACCTACAGCAAGATCAAGATCGAGGTGGGCCGGAAATATTTCATCAACGTTGGTAGTGTCGGCCAGCCGCGCGATGGCAACCCGCTCGCGGCGTACGTCACGTATGATTTGTTCGAGAACATCATCGAACTCCACCGGCTTGAGTACGACATCAAGACGACCCAGAAGAAAATCCGCGCTGCCGGCCTGCCGGAGCGACTCGCGAATCGACTGGAGCTGGGGAAGTGAGAGTTGTTATTCGTTATTGGTTATTTGTTATCTGGTCCCGAGTAACGAATAACAAATAACGGATAGCGATTTTGAAAATTCTGCTCATCAAACCCAGTTCCCTCGGCGACGTCGTCCACGCCCTCCCCACCGCCAACCTCCTCCGCAAGCACTTTCCTGACGCGCACCTCTCCTGGCTCGTCAACGACACACTCGTCGGCCTGCTGAAAAACTGTCCCGTCATCAACTCGATCATCCCGTTCTACCGGGAGCGGTTTGCGAGCCCGACGAAGCTGCGGGAGTTCTTCCGTTACCTGGGCAAGCTGCGCGATCAGCGGTTCGACATGGCCATTGATCTGCAGGGACTCTTCCGCAGCGGCATGCTCGCCAAAGCCAGCGGTGCCCCGCGACGGATTGGTCTCAGTGATGCCCGGGAAGGCGCTCGCTGGTTTTGCAACGAGACCGTTGTGGTTCCACGGGAATGTCGGCACGCGGTGGATCGTTACCTGCAAACCATCGCACACCTCGGGTTCGGCATCGGCCCGATTGAGTTTCCGTTCGGCAGCAGTGAACAGGAGAAAGGGGAGGTGGACGCGTTTCTCGGCGAACTCGACGCGACGAAATCGCCGCTGATCGGCCTGTGCCCGGGAGCGCGTTGGGACAACAAACGCTGGCCTGCGGCGTCATACGGTGAACTCGTGCGCGAACTGACGAGAGAATGGAAACCGCACCGGGTCGTCCTGATTGGCGGGGGGCGCGAAGAGATCTACCTGCACGCCATCGCCGAGTTGTCCGAGTCCGCGCCGGTGATCATGGCGGGCAAGCTGACCTTGAGCGGGCTGATCGAGTTGCTGCGACGGTGCTCGTTGTTCTTCGGCAACGACACCGGCCCGACGCACATCGCGAGCGCGCTCGGTGTGCCCACGGTGGAGATTTTCGGGCCGACCAATCCCGTGCTCACGGGGCCGCATGCCAGCCAAACCAAGCACACGACCGTGCTGCGCAAGGAACTGCCGTGTTCCCCGTGTCTGAAGCCAAGCTGCGCGAACAAAGTCGAGTTGGAGTGCCTGAAGATGATCTCCGTGCGAGAGGTCTTGTCGGCGGGAGAGAAACTGATGGATCGGTCAGTCAGTCGCTCCTAGTAGCCGGCTTCAGCCTGCTGTTCCTCCGGCCAAAGGCGCTTCTTCCGGCCAGAACGTCTTCACGACAAGGTTGCTCTTCGTGTTGCGAATCGCTTGAAACCAGCGCCGGCAGCCCATGCGGTGAAACCACCATTCGCGGTGATCGCCGGACTCGTTTTTGCGCGCGTACACGTAATGCGCCCACTCGCGATCGGAGGCCGTGTTCGGATCGGGGCGTTTCTTCACTTCGCCGCCGAAACGGAACTCGCCCGAGTCGCGCAAACCGCAATTGGGACAGGTGATCTGGAACGACATGGCGCGAATGGTTAGCGAAGCGGCCCCGGATTGGCAAATGAAAAGGTTGCATTCCACTTGGCCTGAACCATCACGTCCCCTAGCATTCGACCATGAACCCAATCCGCATCGCATGCGTTGGATCGAACGGGCACCAGATTCTGGGACTCCTGGAGCGCGTCCCAGCCGCCAGACTCGTGGGAGTTGCTGAGATTACGAAAGCGCCCACCGGTGTCCCCCACTTCCATTCGCTCGATGACCTTCTCCGCAGCACCGACTGCGACCTCGTCAGTCTCTGCAGCGCGCGACGCGACCGACAGGCCGACCAAATCATCGCCTGCCTCGATGACGGAAAGCATGTGCTCGCCGAGAAACCGTTGTGCACAACGCTCGATGATCTGAATCGCATCCGCGCTGCGGCGACGCGCGCCAAGCGCAAAGTCTGGGCGATGCTGACGATGATCAATGTGCCCATCGTCTGCGAGTTCGCCCGCAGGGTTCGCGGCGGCGAACTCGGCGAGGTGGGCCAGGTGTACGCACAGAAGTCGTACAAGTTCGGCGGCAACCGTCCCCAGGATCGCGGCGTGGACGGCGGAATCATCCAGTCGGCGATCCACGCGATCAGTTTCATCCGCGCGGCAACTGCACTGGAGTTCATCGAAGTTGCGGCGCACGAGGGGAACGTCGGCAACGACAAACCCGGTAACTTGCAGGTCGAGTTCGCCCTCACCGGACGGCTCAACAACGGCGCACTCTGTCAGATCACGTCGAACTACCTCAACCCTGAATCCGCTCCTTGGTGGGGCAACGACCAACTTCGCATTTTTGGCACGAAGGGAATGATCGAGGCGGTGGACGGCTTTACGCGCGCGGCATTCTACATCGGCGACAAGGTCGAGCGGCGCGAACTGAAGGCCGAACACCCAAACTATCTCCCCGCCTTGCTCGAAGAAATCGCCACCGGCAAGCCGGCACACTTCTCGATGGAAGATTCGTTTCGATGCACCCAGATAGCCATCGAAGCGCAACTCAGCGCACACTCGGGCGGGATGGTTCGACCGTTGCGCTTTTGACTTGTAGGGCGGGCAGGCCCGCAGGGTTGCCCGCCGCTGGCGCGAACCCCTTCGGGCCTTCGCGCCCTGCAAGCCTATCCTCTTGCGATTGGTTTTTGGGCTGCCTACGATGCCGCCCATGAAAGTCCTCATCGCCAACGTCGGAAGCACTTCGTTCAAGTTCAAGCTGTTCGACATGCCGAGCGAGAAGATCATCGCCTCGGGCAAGATCGAGCGCGTCGGACAACCCCAATCGCCGATGCAATACAAGGCCGAGGGCAAAGGAGAAATCGCGCAGGAAATCGTCTGCCCCGACCAGAAAACGAGCATTCAGACCGTGATCAAGCTCCTGACAGATGCGAAGACCGGTGTGCTTCAAGATGTGAAAGAACTCGGCGCAGTCGGACTCAAGACTGTCCACGCGCGCGGCATCAACGACGTGGTTCGCGTCAACGACGACGTGCTAGCCCGGATGGAGGAATACACTCCGCTCTGTCCCGCGCACAACCCGCCGTACATCCTCGCGTGCAAACTCTTTCTCGAACTGCTCCCCGGCAAGCCGGTGGTGGGCGTGTTCGAACCGCATTTCCACAAGACGATCCCGGACTATGCGTACACCTACGGCATCCCGCAGTCGTGGGCGGAGAAGTATGCCATCCGCAAGTATGGCTTCCACGGCGCGTCGCACCGCTACGTTTCCGAGCGTGTGCCGCAATTGATCAGCGTGCCCAAGGAGAAACTCAAGATCATCTCCTGCCACCTCGGCGGGAGTTCGTCGCTCTGTGCGATCCGGTATGGTCAGTCGGTGGACACTTCGATGGGTTTCTCAGCGCAGTCGGGCCTCGATCACGCTCAACGCTGTGGCGACGTGGATCCGTTCCTGATCCCGTTCATCATGGACAAGGAGAAGCTCTCGACCGACGACGTCCGCAAAGCCCTTTGCAGGAACGCCGGGCTGGCCGGCATCGCCGGCATTCCCAGCGGCGATTTTCGCGATCTCGAAGACGCCATGAAGCAGGGCAACAAACGCGCCCGGCTGGCCGTGGACGTGTTCGCTTACCAGGTTGTGAAGTTCATTGGCATGTACGCCGCCGTGCTCGCAGGAGTGGACGCGATCGCATTTGCCGGTGGCATCGGCGAAAACCGAAACGAACTGCGCGCGCAGATTTGCCGTTCGTTCGGCTACTTGGGTCTGGAGTTGGATACCGAGAAGAACAAGGTGCGTGGTGAAGAAGCGCTCATCTCCACAGAGCAATCGAAGGTGAAAGTGGTCGTGGTGAAGACCAATGAAGAACTGATTGTGGCGCGGGAGACGATGCGAGTGGCACAAGCTCAAGCTTGAAGTACAGACGCTGTCGCCGGGTTCACAACGCCAGACAAAGCACCGACGCGGGTTTCCTATCTTCAACTCATCCGCATCGGCATCAGGACGTAGAGAAATGGGGCGTTGATTTTGAGGACGCCGGGGCTGAGTTCGTCGGTGAGTTCGAGAAAAACCTCGTCGGCGTCGAGGTTGCGGAGCGGGTCCATCATATACTCGGGGTTGAACGCGATGGACATCTCCTTGCCTTTGTAGTTGATGGCCAACGTCTCGCGCGCTTCGCCGACGTCGGGCGTGTTGGCGTTGATGCTGAGATTGTTCTTGGTGAAGGCCAGCTTGACCGAGTTGGATTTGTCGCTGGTGAGCAACGCGGCGCGACGCAGTGCAGTAAGCAGCCCCTCGCGCTCCAATGAAATGCGCTCCTTGCATTCGCTGGGGATGACCTGCCGATAGTTCGGGTAGGTGCCCTCAATCAGCTTCGACACCAGCAACAGGCTGCCTTTCGGCTCGGGCGGGGCCGCATCTTTTGAGGTGGAAGCCACAGGTTTGCTCAGATGAAATGCAATCTGGTTCTCACCGATCTGGATCTTCACATCGCCCTGATCTGACAGGAGCCGGAGCAACTCGTTCACGGCCTTCGTTGGCACAATCAGATCGGCTTCATTCCCCTTGGGAAACTCCAACTCATGCTCGGTCAACGCCAGCCGGCGTCCGTCGGTGGCGACCAATGTCAGCTTGTCGTCTTTAAACGCCATGAGCACTCCGTTGAGCACAAACCGCGTTTCGTCATTGCTGATCGCGTAGGACGTGCGCCTGAGCATGTCCCTCAAGACCTGCTGCGAGAGGTTGAAATCGCGCTTCCCGTCAAACTTCGGTAGCGGGGGAAACTCCTCCTCCGGCATCCCCATAATCTTGAAGAACGACGAGCCGCACTTGATGGAGGCCACATTCTTGTCGTCCACCTCGATCTCGATCTCGCCAGTGGGTAGTTCGCGGATGATGCTGAACAACCGCCGCGCCGGCAGCGTGGTGGCCCCGCCTTTCTGGACTTCAACCTCAATCTCACAGCGGATGCCGACATCAAGATCGGTGGTGGTCAGTTGCAGCGCGTTGCCGCTGGCTTTGCAGAGCACGTTCGAGAGGATGGGTAACGTCGTGCGTGTGCTGACGACGTTCTGAACCTGGTTTAGTCCGTCCAAAATCCGATCCTTGGCTGCTTTTAGTTTCACGTCGTTCCTCTGTTGTTCACGTCCTTATTACTACTGATTGGTATATCTAAGAATAGACTCTTCTTATTATGTGGTGTGAATATCTGCAATAACAATGCATCTCAGTCGTGCGCTGGCAGTTACGTGCGCGTGCCCGTACCAACAGTTTTGCCAAATGACTCCCGGGCGTGTTGATAACCAGCACTTGGCAGCCAGGGTTCGACCTGTTCACAATCTATTGCGGGGATGTTGGTGGAGATGTTCAACGTTGAAGCTGTTGGTTCAGATAATTGATTGTCTGACGCAGGCTCGGGTCCTGTTCCATCAGGCCTTCGACCAACCGGCACGCGTGCAACACGGTGCCGTGGTCGCGTCCGCCGAAGGCCTCGCCAATGTCGGAGAGCGAGTTGTGCGTGAGTCGGCGGGTCAGGTACATCGCCACCTGGCGCGGAAAAGCGATGTTCTGCGGACGACGCTTGCTGGTCATGTCTGCCATACGGATGTCGAAATGGTCCGCCACGCGTTTCTGGATGGACTCAACCGTGATCGAGCGGCGTGATTCCTCGTGCAACGCGTCCCGCAACAGGTGCTCGATGGACTGCGGAGTCAATTCAGCACCCGTGAGTGACGCGTACGATGCCACCCGGATCAACGCGCCTTCGAGCCGGCGGATGTTCGAGCGGATTTTCTCGGCCAGGAAGAAGATGATCTCATCCGGCAGCTTGATCTGCATGGCCTCTTCCTTCTTGCGGAGGATGGCCACGCGCGTCTCCATGTCGGGCGGCTGGAGTTCGGTCACCAGACCCCACTCAAATCGGGAGACGAGGCGCTGTTCGAGGCCGGGAATCTCACTAGCCGGCCGGTCGCTCGACAGAACAATCTGCTTGTGGGCGTCGAAGAGCGTGTTGAACGTGTGGAAAAACTCCTCCTGCAACCGTTCTTTCCCGCCGAGGAAATGGATGTCGTCAATCAACAGGATGTCCGCCTGCCGGTACTTTCGGCGGAATTTCACGAGCGAGCTGCTCTGGATGGCTGCGATGAACTCGTTGATGAAGCGTTCCGAGGAGATATACACAACCTTGCTGCTTTTCTTCTTCGCGTTGGCGTACTGGCCGATGGCCTGCATCAGGTGTGTCTTGCCCAACCCGGTACCGCCGTACATGAACAGCGGGTTGTAGGCTTTGGCGGGCGATTGTGCGACGGCCATCGCGGCGGCGTGCGCGAAATGATTGCTCGGGCCGACGACGAACAACTCGAAGGTGTACTTCGGGTTCATCTTTGCTTCGCCGTCCTTCAGTTCCTTGGGCTCGGATATCTCCATGTGCTTTGGGCGCGGCGGCGCCTGGGCGGCTTTGAGCTCCGGCTGAACGACAAACTTTACGCTGAGCGCGTCGCCCGAAACCTGCGCGAGGATGTCGCGGATGAGATCGCGATAATTGTCCTGCAGCCAGATCTGGATGAACTCGTTGGGCACGCCGAGGCTGAAGACGTGGTTGGCGTAGCCGACCGGACGCAACGCGGCGAACCAGAGATTGTAGGTGTCGTCGTTGAGCATCCCGCGGAGTTTGGCGCAGGCGTCATCCCACAGTTGATCAATCGCGGGTTTGGTCGGGGTCGTCACGTGAGCAGGCTCCTTATTCGATAACCCGACAGGATGCAAGTGGTTCTGCAGCGTGTTTTGCGATGAAGGCGCGGCGTTATTCACAGTTTGTCCTCGGCTTCCCGGATTCATTATTCACGTTTGAATTTCTCGGAGCGTGCGTGCACGCCCCGAGGTCCTGACAGCGGTTCGTCAAGGCACAAATACAACCTGCGGCGACGCGAAAATCCTTCTAACTCGGTGTAAACCGACCAGAAACGAACCATTACGGGCACTTTCGCCGCTGCCGACCTCAACGAACTGACTCGCGCGGAAGGAACGACCGGGAGGGCTGCAAACTGTCCAATTGGACATTAAGAATCCGACCAACCTGCTGTGAAAATCCATTTACTAACAACTTATTCACAGCCCCTCATCCGTCCCCCGCTTTCGCGCGATGCGCGGAGACTAAGAACCGCGCAAGAGCATTGCAAGAAGAATTTCCGGAAAAGTTTCTCCGTGAGTTCTGGCAATCCCCGCCGGCGCCCAAAACACAACGGGCCGCTCATCGCGAGGACGAGCGGCCCGTTGTGAAACAATTTCGTTGCTGCGCTCAGACGTCGTAGTAGAGGTGGTACTCGTACGGATGCGGACGCAGACGCAGCGCGTCGTACTCTTTGCGCTTCATCTCGATCCACGTGTCGAGCACGTCCTTGCTGAACACATCGCCCTTGAGCAGGAACTCGTGGTCGGCTTCCAACTCGCGCAGCGATGCGCCGAGGTTGTCGGGCACGGTCGGCACCTTCTTGAGTTCTTCGGGCGGCAACTCGTACAGGTTCTTGTCCATCGGCTCACCCGGATCAATCTTGTTCTGAACGCCGTCGAGTCCGGCCATGAGCAACGCAGCGTGGCAGAGGTACGGATTTGCCGCCGGATCGGGTGGACGATACTCGATGCGCTTGGCCTTCGGGTTTTCCGAATAGGTCGGAATGCGGATCGCCGCCGAGCGGTTGCGTGAGCTGTACGCCAGGTTGACGGGGGCTTCGTAGCCGGGGACGAGTCGCTTGTAGGAGTTCACCGTCGGGTTGCAGATGGCGCAGAGCGCGCGGGCGTGTTTGAGAATGCCGCCGATGTAGTTCAACGCCATCTTGCTCAAGCCTGCGTACTCTTTGCCCGCGAACAGCGGCTTTCCGCCTTTCCACAACGATTGGTGCGTGTGCATGCCAGAGCCGTTGTCGCCGAACAGCGGTTTCGGCATGAACGTCACCGTCTTGCCGTGTTTGCGCGCGACGTTCTTGCAGATGTACTTGTAGAGCATCATGTCGTCGGCCATCGCGGTGAGGCTGTTGAAGCGCAGGTCAATCTCGGCCTGCCCGGCAGTCGCCACCTCGTGGTGTTGACGCTCGACCTTGAGCCCGCACGCCGCCATGACCAGACACATCTCGTCGCGGATGTCCTGCTGCGTGTCGGCGGGCGGAACGGGGAAGTAGCCTTCCTTGTGGCGGATCTTGTTCCCGAGGTTGGGCTGCTCATCGCGGCCCGAGTTCCAGATCGCCTCGACCGAGTCCACTTCGTAGAACGCACCGTTGACCTTGGAGTCATAGCGGACGCTGTCGAAGATGAAAAACTCGGCTTCAGGCCCGAAAAACGCCGTATCTGCGATGCCGGTGCTCTTGAGATATGCCTCGGCCTTCTGGGCGATCGCGCGCGGATCGCGCTCGTAACCCTGCTTGGTGATCGTGTCGGCCGCCGAGCAAACGATGCTCAACGTGACCTCCTTGCTGAACGGATCAATGATCGCCGTCTTGGGATCGGGCATCACGAGCATGTCGCTGGCTTCGATGCTTTTCCAGCCCCGGATGCTTGAGCCGTCGAACCCGATGCCGTCTTTGAAACTGTCTTCCTCGAGTTCGCCGATGGGCATCGTGAAATGCTGCCACGTGCCGGGCAGGTCCACGAACTTCAAATCCACCATCTTCGCGCCTTTGTCTTTCGCGAGTTTCAATACTTCTTTGGGTGTCATTTTCTCTCCTGAGTTGTACTGCGCACCAACTCGCGCGCCCTCACGCGCGCATCGTGCGCTTGGTTAAATTACTCTGGCTTCCTTCCACTTGGGCACTTAGGCACTTAGGCACTTAAGCACTTGGGCACTTGGGCACTCACACACTTGTTTACACCGCTTTATCGCCACGCTCATCGGTGCGGATACGGACCGCTTCCTCGACCGGCATGATGAAAATCTTGCCGTCACCGATCTTGCCGGTCTTGGCCGATTTCGTGATCGCCTCGATCGCGCCCGCGACCAGGTTGTCCGGCACGACGATGTCGAGCTTGAGCTTCGGCAGAAAATCCACCGTGTACTCCGTGCCGCGATAGATTTCCGTGTGGCCCTTCTGTCGGCCGAAGCCTTTGACCTCGGCCACGGTCATGCCTTCGACGCCGATTTCCGACAGCGCCTCTTTCACATCTTCCAGCTTGAACGGCTTGATGATCGCTTCAATTTTCTTCACTTCTGGCTCCTTCCGAGAATTCACCTCGTGCCGGGGACGCCTCTGAACACACGGCGCCACACGAGAAAACTTTCTCCCCGGGCACGAATGAGGAGCGGCATCCTAGTGAACGACTTCCGGCAAGTCAACACGCCAGCCCGCCGAGTTATTCACCGCCCATTCACATCGCGGACGAACGAGACAACAAGCCAGCCACGGGTTTAGCAACGCCAGTGCCAGCGCAGGTTTTGGCGGGAAAGCCGGCATCCTCGGCGGTCGTCGTGGAGAACTTTGAGCAGTGTGGCGAAAGGAGGACAGCCTACAGCGGATGCTCTTTCCGGTCGCTGCGCAGCCGGATCGTCTTGGTCGTCAGATCGTGGTGAGTCGTGATGTAGCGAACGGTCCGGTACTTCGCCCGCATCAGGATGCTGTGCGTAATCGCGCGATGGTCCATGACCTTCACGCCCGGCAGCAACGTGCTGTCGCTGATGCCGGTGGCGCAGAAGATGATGTTCCTGCCCACCGCCAGATCGTCGGCGTAATACACCTTCCGCAACTCCGCTTCGTAGCCGTCCTTGATCAATTGCGCCCGTTCCTTGTCGTCCCGCGGCCACATTTTCATCTGCATGTCTCCGCCGAGACACTTGATGGCCGCCGCCGCGATCACACCCTCAGGTGAACCGCCGATCCCCACGTACAAATCCACTCCGGTCTCCGGCATCGAAGGCGCGATGGCCGCCGTGATGTCGCCGTCGCCGATCATCCGCAATGCGGCGCCGGTCGCACGGATGCTTTTCACCATGGCTTCGTGTCGTGGCCGGTCGAGCATGATGACAGTCAGGTCTTGGACGCGTTTGCCGAGCGCGCGCGCCACGAGTTCCAGGTTTTGTTCGATGGGGCTTTCGAGTTTCACCTGCTCGATGCCGACTTTCGTCATGTAATTCTTCACCCGCGGGCCGTACGCGAGCTTCGAGCTGTAGAAGCTGGGGACGTGTTTGAGCGCCTGCTTCACGCCTTCCTCGGGCGACGCGGCGCAGAGGACCGAGATCGAGTTCGGCAGCCCTTTCGAGCAATTGGTCGTGCCGTCAATCGGGTCTATCGCGATATCGAACTTGATGGTGCCGGGATTCCATTTGCCGAGATGCTCGCCCACGAAAATACCGGGCGCTTCGTCTTTGATGCCTTCGCCAATGACACACTCGCCGCAAATGTCCATCAGGTCGAACAACCCGCGCATGGCGTCGCACGCCGCCGCGTCCGCCCCGTTCTTGTCGCCTTTGCCGAGCCACTTGAACACATTGAGCGCCGCGGCCTCGGTCGCGCGGACGAAATCAATCTCGATGATCCGCTCGATATCGGGAA
>CAZOTB010000009.1:23846-60435 GCA_964582645.1 uncultured Verrucomicrobiota bacterium
TTGTCTGCGATCAGTCTTGGTCGGCATGGCGGCGTCTCGGAGCCATTTTTAGCCATGAATTTCTCGAATGACACGAAAAAAAGAAAAGCCGCCGTCCCCTCACGAGGATGGCGGCTTGAGTAAAGTGAACTCGTGGTTATTTCAGGAGATACTCTGCGATCTGCACCGCGTTCAAGGCGGCACCCTTGAGCAACTGATCGCCGCTGACGAACAGATCAATGCCGTTGGGCTGGCTGATGTCCTTGCGGATGCGGCCCACGAGCACATCGTCCTGGAACGACGCGTCAATCGGCATCGGGTATTTCTTGTTGGCGGGGTCGTCCACGAGACGGCAGCCGGGCGCTTTGGCGATGATATCACGGATCTGGGCGACACTGAGTTCCTTCTCCAGCGTCAGGTTGATCGCAATCGAATGCGCTCGGAGAACGGGCACGCGGACACACGTCGCGCTGACTTGGATGTCGGGCGCGTGCATGATCTTGCGGGTCTCGTTCAGCATCTTCATCTCTTCCTTGGTGTAACCGTTCTCCAGGAACACATCCACTTGGGGGAAGAGATTAAATGCGATTCGCTGCGGCAACGCCACTGCCGCGCGCGGTTGCTTGCCGGCCAGTACGTCCTTGGTCTGGTCCTCGAGTTCTTGCATTGCTTTCGCGCCCGCGCCGCTGGCGGCTTGATAGGTGGACGTGACCATGCGTTTGACCTTGGCGACCCGATGGATCGGGTTCACGGCGACGATCGCGATGATGGTCGAACAATTCGGGTTGGCGATGATGCCTTTGTGTTTCTGGATGTCCTCGGGGTTGATCTCCGGGACGACCAGCGGCACGTCGGGCTCCATGCGGAACGCCGAGGAGTTGTCCACGACCACCGCCCCGGCTTTGACGGCGTGATGAGCAAACTCTTTGCTGCGGCTCGCTCCCGCGCTGAACAACGCGATTTCAACCCCTGTGAAGCACGTCGCCGTCAGCTCCTGGACGGGGTATTCCTTGCCCCGAAACTTCATTTTTTTGCCGACCGACTTGGCCGAGGCGAAGAGTGAAAGCGTTCCTACCGGGAATTCCCGCTTTTCGAGTGTGTTGAGCATGTCCTGCCCGACTGCGCCCGTAGCGCCGACGACTGCTACATGAGGTTGTTTGTTCATTGCTAACTCCGATTCCTTTTTCCGAAAAGGCGCGGTAGTATAGCCGGCCATGTCCTCATTGCCAGAGGAATTTTTCGCATCGCTCGAAGCGAAGAAAATCGCAGAAACAGGCCAGATTCTGTGGGTTTCGGTGTCGGAACAACGTCTCCGGCTCTTTGTTCATCGCCTCCAAACCGCCGAGTATCCTGTTTCGACCGCAAAGAACGGTGTCGGCTGCCGCGTGAACAGCTACCAGACCCCCACCGGCCTGCTTCGGATCGCCCAGAAAATAGGCGCTGGCGAGCCGGTCGGCATGATTTTCAAGGAACGACGCCCGACGGTGCTCCACGCCTCGCGTTCCGTGCTCGACGCGGATTTGATCCTCACGCGTATCCTTTGGCTCGAAGGGCTCGAGCCGGGGGTCAATCAAGGCGGTGATGTGGATACATTTTCCCGTTACATCTACGTCCACGGCACGAACCAAGAAGAGTTGATTGGCCAGCCTGCCTCCCACGGCTGTATCCGGATGCGCAACGCCGACGTCCTGCAGCTCTTCGATGCCGTCGAAGTAGGCTCAGTCGTGTGGGTCAGATGACGGGCGAGTTCTTGACGCTGGCTTTGTTTCCAATTGACAAGATGCCCTGTTTTCTGCAATAAAATGGCCAAGTAACGGGGAGTTCATGGCGTTCAAGGCTTTTCTCTGTGGCCGTCGGCTGGGAGCGATTCATTCCTGCGCACTCGCGCCGATCCCATTGTCCATCCTCTGCCTGACCGTGATGACATCTTTGGCGGAGAACAACACCACCTACGACTACAACGGCACCACCACCAACCTCGGCGCGTTCACCATCGGCAATAACGGCACCAATAACACCTTGGTCATCTCCAACGGCGGCGCGGTCACCAACACCACGGGCACGCTCGGCACCGGCCCCACCGGCGACTTCAACTCCGCCTATATCACCAACGCCGGCTCGATCTGGGTCAACACCGGCGACTGGCAGAGCGGCTTCGATTTCGGCGCCAACAGCAACCGGCTGATCATTGCCGACGGCGGCGTGGTCGAAGGCCGCAACATCTACCCCGGCTACTACGGCGATTACAACTCGGTGCTGGTGAGCGGCACCGGGTCGTTATTGAACGCCAACGGAGCGGCGTTCGCCAACGGCTACTTTGAACTCGGCATCTACGGCCACGACAACACGATGATCCTCACCAACGGCGGCCGGCTCAACGTCAATGCCTACGGCTACATCGGCGTCGTCGCTTCGGCCAGCAACAACTCCGTCCTCGTCACTGGCTCCGGCTCGCAATGGACCAACACCGGCTTTCTCTACGTCGGCTATGGCGGGCCGTACAGCCAGTTGCGCATCGAGAACGGCGGGCGGGTGGACAACACGCACGGGTTCGTCGGCCAATACACTGCCGGCCAGATCGCCGGCTACGGCTCCCAGAGCAACTACATCTCCGTTTCCGGCCCCGGGTCGCTCTGGAACAACACCTCTGACCTCTATCTCGGCTACAACGCCGGCGGCAACACGCTCATCATCACCAACGGCGGACGCGTCAACAGCCTCCATGGGTTTACCGGCTACCTTCACGTCAACAGCGGCAGCAACACCGTGATCGTGACCGGCTCCGGCTCCGTCTGGAGCAACAGCAACTACCTCATCCACGGAAACACCGGCGGCGACAACCACATGGTCATTTCCGATGGCGCACGCGTGGATGCCTTGTATTACCTCCAGGGCTACACCGACAACAACACATTGCTGATGACCGGCTCCAACACGCTCTTCAGCATGCCTGCCAGCTCCTTCGAAGTCGGGCTCGGCGGCAAGAACAACATCGCCGTGATCACCAACCGCGCGCGGATCGTCAGCCTTGACGGCTACATCGGCAACGGGGCGACCGGCAGCAACAACGTCATCGTGATCGCAGGCAGCGGCTCGGAGTGGACCAACACCAGCCATCTGACGGTCGGTTACTCCGGCGGGTATAACACTCTGCGCATCGAGGACGGCGCCCGCGTGGACAACAGCGGCGCGTGGATCGGCGGCGGTCTTGGCGGCACCGCCAACGCCAGCAACAACACCGTCGTCGTCACCGGCAGCAACACCCAGTGGAACAGCTACAACACTTTCTACGGCCTGACCGTCGGCGACAAGGCCCGCCACAACACCCTGATCATCTCCAACGGCGCCAGCGTCACCACGCCGCGGCTGTTCGTCGGCAGCGGTGTGTTGACTTACTCCACCGCGGCGGGCAACAACAACCTGGTCATCACCGGACCCGGCACCACCGTGAACGTCAACGACGTCGGCGCCTCGTACGGCTTGACCGTCGGGTTCAGTTCGGGCAGCAATTACCTGAGCATTGCTGATGGCGCCAAGGTCTTCAGCGTCGGCGGTTACGTCGGCTACAACGGGCTGGGCAACGGCTACGGCGGCGACTACAACCGAGTCCTCATCACCGACCCCGGCTCGGTCTGGAGCAACACCAGTTACTTCGAGCTCAGCATCTATGGCGGCTACAATGAGATGGTCATCACCAACGGCGGCCGCATGCAGAGCGCCATTCAGGGATTCATCGGCAACGTCGGCCCGTCCAACACCATGATTGTCACCGGCAGCGGTTCGGCGTGGACGAACACGGGGCAACTGTTCGTCGGCTATCAGGGCCATGGCAACTCGCTGATCATCGCCAACAGCGGCCGTGTGGACAACACCACCGCGTACGTCGGCGGCTTCGGCTCCGTGGCGGGCAGCAACAACACGGTAACGGTGACCGACCCCGGTTCGGTCTGGAACAGCAGCGGCATACTGTATCTCGGCTACAACGGCAGAGACAACACCTTGATCATCAGCAACGGTGCTCGTGTCAGCAGCGTCTCCGCGCCCACCGCGGCCTCGGGCATCCTCGCCTGGAATTCCGCAGCCAGCAGCAACAATACGGTGATCATCACCGGCGCGGGCTCGACCTGGACGAACACCGGCGGCATCTACCACGGCTACAGCAGCGGCGGCAACAAGGTCATCGTTTCCGATGGCGGACAACTCTACGCGAGCCACTACTTGCAGAGCTACGCCAGCACCGTCAACCCGGGCAGCAACTCGCTGTTCATCACCGGCTCCGGCTCGCTCGTGCACCTGAGCGGACCGGCCGGCTACGGGTACTGGGAAAGCGTCTATGGCCCTAACGACACCCTGACCATCGCCAACGGCGGGCGCATGAACAACACCGAAGGCTACGTCGGCGGTTCTGTCTCCGGCAGCAATACCGTCGTCACCGTCACCGGCGCCGGCTCGGTCTGGAGCAACAGATCGACCCTCTTCGTCGGTTACGCCGGCCCCAGCAACCGCGTCACCGTCTCGGACGGCGCGCGCGTGGACAGCGGGGCTGGCATCCTTGGCTATCTCTACAACGGCAGCACCTTGTTGGCGACCAACAACGTCATGGAAGTTACCGGCTCCGGCTCGCTCTGGCACAGCCGCGGCCAACTGTTCATGGGTTACAATGGGCACGGCAACACGCTCATCGTCAGCAATGGCGCCAGCTTCATCAACAACTCTTCCGGTGCGGGCACCAGCGTCGGCTCCTACATCGGCGGGTTCGCCGCAGCCAGTGGCAGCAACCAGACCATCGTCGTCACCGGCTCCGGCTCGACCTGGACCAACACCGGCGCGATCTACCTCGGCTACATTGCCGGCGGCAACAAGCTCCGCATTACCGATGGCGCCCGAGTGGACAGCGCCTACGCGTACGTTGGATACCTCGCGGCGCCCCAGGGCTACTTCGCGGACAACAACTCGGTCCTGGTCAGCGGTCCCGGCTCGCAGTGGAACATCACCGGCCCGAGCGGCTACGACCTGATGTACCTCGGCGTCTATGGCCACGGAAATTCGCTGACGGTGACCAACGGCGGCCGCGTGAACGTGCAGGGTCTCACCTACGTCGGCGGCGGCACATCTTCCACCAACAACACGCTCACCGTCACCGGCCCGGGTTCGATTTACCAGAGCGGCAGCAGCGTGATCGTCGGCAGCAACGCCACGCTCTCCGGCGGCGGACGCATCGTCGTCTCCGACGCCGGCACGCTCGATGCCCCCGCGTTCGTCAGCGGCCGAAACGGCTCCGGCAGCTTCACCAACACCGGCGGCATCTATCAATTCCCGACCGCCGCGCCGACGATCACCACCAACACCACCGACAGCATCTACTTGGCGAATGGCACGATCTCCTACCGCGGCGTCACCGGGGCGAACATTTACAACGCGCAGGTGTCGAACATCACGTTCGCAGGAAACAACGCATTCCGCCTCAACAGCTCCAGCAACAGCAGCATCGCCTCGTACACCTTCAACGCCACCGGCGACCCGCGTAACTACGTCCGGCTCGAACTGGTCAACGGCGCCACCCGCTGGCAGACCACGAGCGGTACCACCATCGGCAGCGGCGGCTCGATGCTCGTCAGCAACACCACCGCCACGGTGGGGGGCAACGTGACCGACTCCGGCAGCATCCTCGTCGTGGACAGCAAGGTCACCTGGGAGGGCGCGCTCACCCTCAACGGCAGCTACATCAGCGATCCTTCGACGAACACCTTCAACGCCGACGTGACCGTGAACCAGCCCGCCTACCTGGCCGGTGGCGTGGGCGATGTGTTCGACTTCAAGAAGAGCCTGTATATCCACAGCACGAATCGGTATGCGTTCAACCTGCAGAGTTCGGAGGTGATCTTCAGCGGCGGCGGGGTTCACACGAATGCGATCACGGGTGTGGACCACGGCGCGGGCAATCCCGGCTACGACTACAACTATGTGTACGGGGCATTGCGGTTGGGTTCCTCGAGCGACGTGATTTGTTTTGAGTGCGGCACGGTGCCGGTGAGCGCGAGCAACGCGCTGTACGTGGGTTGGCTGGATTTGTTGGGGGACACGAACCTGGTGTCGAACCTGCGCGCGCCGTCGAGCATCAACATCTACTATTTGGAGTCAGACCTGATGGTGGCGAATGCCTACTTGGGGGATCAGACGTACCAGTTGTTGGACTGTGCGGGCAACCCGGGCGGTTTTCTGATGCCGGCGGTGCCGGAGCCTTCGACGCTGGCGTTCCTCTTCGCGGCCGGCGCGTTGTTGCTGCGTCGCCGCGCGAGTTAACTCACAAGTCGCCGGTATTCCTCGAACTTCCGGCGCAGCCCGCCCTCGGCGATGCATCGTTTCGCTCGGGCGCAACCTTCCGCGATGGTGCGAACCCGTTCCGCGACGTAGAGCACCCCGCCGGCGCTCAATGCCACCATGTCCTGCACGGACTGGGGCGCGCGGCCATCCAGCATCTGGTGAAACACGCGGGCGTTGACCGCGCCATTCCCGCCTGCGACCTGATCGTAGGACACTCGTGTGATGCCGCATTCCTCGGGCGTCAGCGACAGATGCCGTATCGCACCCGGCGTGGTCTCCCACATGTCGGTCACGCCTGCGGTTGAGAATTCGTCAATCCCCGGGTCGCCCCGCACGACCAGCGCCCGCTTGCGACCGAGCATCTGCAGCGCGCGCGCGATCGGTTCGAGCTTCGCGCGGTCGGCGGTACCGATGACCTGCATCGTCACGCCCGCGGGATTGCACAACGGACCGACGAGATTGAAGATCGTGCGTCGCCCCGCCTTCTTCCGCGCGCCGACCACGTGCTTCATGATCGGGTGATACGCGCGGGCGAACAGGAACGCGAGGCCGACCTTTTCCAGGCACTCCCTGGCCAACGCAGGCGACAGTTCCACCGGTAGCCCGAGGGCTTCGATCAGATCGAAGCTGCCATTCGGTTCGCGCGAGCCCTTGTTTCCGTGTTTTGCCACCGGCACGCCGCACGCCGCCACCAGGAACGCGGCGGCGGTCGAGACGTTGAACCGGGGCAGACCGCTTCCGCCCGTGCCGCACAGGTCCACTGCACCCGGGGGGGCTTCAATGCGCACGGCCCTCTTCAGCAATGCCGAGGCGAAGCCGGCGATTTCATCCGCGGTTTCTCCCTTCTCTGCGAGAGCCACGAGGAATTGCGCCACGACATCTTCGCTGTGGCTGCCGTTGAGAATGGATTCCGCCGCCGCGACGGCCTGTTCACGCGACAGGTGTTTCCCGTCCTTGATTGTGACCTCGAGTTTCCTGAGCATGATTGTCTATTCGGGGAGACTAGCCGGTTTCATCTCGACGCGCCACCGTATTCTTGGCGCGAGACTCACCGTCCCCCGGAAGGTCCGACGACTTCACTCCAACCAACGCCTCAATCGTTAAAGTACCATTTAGACATCCGATCGTGAGCCTAAACGGTACGTCGGACAGAATCGCACTTGGAAGAAATTCGGCGGAACTGGCTTAAAATGGATAATTTGATTCTACCCTAAAAGGCTAATTGCCTATTTAGACGTCCGATCGGATGTCTAAATGGGCATTCACGGACAATGGACTGTGCTGGGATCACAGACCATATCCGACAACCGAGGAACGGTGGCGCTGCTTCGATGATGGATTCGATGTCTCAGCCGGGCGTGTCGTCGGCAAGATTCCAGCCTCCCAAACAGACAAGGGGTCTCGTCGGAGCAGCCAAGCTCGGCTGGCCCGATTGCATCCAGGCGGCGAGTTCTTCCCGGTGGCCAAGTCGTCGGATCGCGTTCCACATGTGCTGGTCGCAGTAGTTCACGCGGTAGGCGCAGTCCCAAAAGAACAACGACTCGGCACCGACTTCGTAGAGCGCGGCAGCTTTGCGACGGAACTGCTCGCCGCTCATGAAACGCGGGAGGATGCTCAGCGAGAGACGGCATGAAGTTCCTTGGGTCAGCTTGATCCAGTCTTCCGCGGCGCGCGCGTCGGGCCATGAGTCCGCCGTGGTGTCGAGGTCCACCGCCATGGTGTACGGGATCAGCGTATCCACCAGACCCTCTGCGATCCATTCGGCCGGGTTGATGGCATTCTTGCGGTTTTCGTCGGCGCGCGCGGAGATGATCGCGGTGATGCCGATGCGCTTTTCCCGCTTCTGTTCCCGGCTGATCTCATCCATCGCCTGGCGCACCTCGCGCATGAACTGCGTCAGCACTCCGCAGCGGTGGTTCAGCCAGCGCGGGTCGTCCTCGGGTAGCGCGCGCGGGTCGAGGCCGAATTGCCGCTGGAAGCTCTCGACGACCGGCGGCTCGTAATCCACGTACGGCGGACGGCGCACGTAGATCAGGCAAATGCCGTCAATCGGATACTGTGCGACTTCCCGAAGCAGCGCGACGACGAACCGCCTGGTTTCGGGGAACGAATACGAGAGCCGTTGCGCGCGGCGTCCGTCGCGCATCACCGCGCACAGTTCGGGGTGCGACTCGTACAACCCCGGCCCGTTCCAGTGATCGTACGGCGGCGGCCAGCGGAAACCGCCCATGCGGTAGCCGGCGTGGAACTCGAGCCCCGCGGCGTGCGCTGCATCGGCGGCGATGCGGAGCGGGTCCACTCCGTTGTCGCGCATCACGCGCCAGCATTCGGCGTGACTCCTCGCATGCGCGTACATGAAATCACCGACGCCATCGCACGTCATCAGCCGACCCGCTTTTCCCGGGTAGTACAGCAAATCTCCCATCCCGGCTTCCCAGTAGAGTCGTGAGAAGTCCGTGTCGCGGTACGGCTCGATCTCGCGGCGAATCTCCTCGGGCGTAGTCACGCCGTGCGTGTACGTGAACCCGTGCGCGTCGTTGTGGGCGAAGAGACGCCTGTCCTCCCGGCGCGCGCGGTCGGCTTGGAGCGTGGCCACCTCCGCGTCGGAGAGCGGCTGCAATCGGATGTATGCGACCATCGCCTGCTTGCCGCGGATGGATTGGATTCGACCCTCCGCCCGCAATGTCGAGAGAAGCTGGCCAAACACGATTTGTTGTCCCGTGAGATCGGCCTCCTTCCAGAACAACTCGTGCAGAATGCGCAACGGCCCTTCTTTCAGCGTAATCACTGAGAACGCCGGATCACCGCTGAGTTTCACCTGCACGACCGTGTCGCCGTCCCATTTCTCGCCGTAGAGTCCGATCGAAATCCGATGCCAGCCGCGCACGTCGAGCGGATAAGTCACGTTCGGCGGCACCGTCTCTTCGCCCGCGACCAGCATCGTGCCCGAGAATGACGGCGTCTCATACTCGAGCAATCGCCAGCGGCCCCGCTCTGCGCGACGGCTCAGCGCGCTCGCGGGCGTGCATCGGTGGAGGTCAGTGAGATACATGCACTCACTCCGCGTACAGCTTTGCGGGAACATCCGCGGCGAACTGGCGCATCTTGGGCGTGAACCGGCGATAGAATTGCGCGCCCCAGCACTGTTCCATCCCGTCGGCATGGGCGAGGAATCGCCGCAGCGCTTCCCGCAGTGCCGCGCGCGGGTCGGTCATGGAGGCGTCGTGCTGTTCGCCGACGAGTTGATAGAGCGGATGCACCACTTCGATCGTGAGCAGCCAGGCTTCGGCCACATCGCGCGCCTGCTGGAGCTTGCGCAGGAAATAAGCGCGGTCGGTCTCCGCCATCTTGAACGAGCGGACTTTCCCCATCGCGCGATCGCAGAGGGCGATGGCGTCGAGTTTCTCCTGGCGCAACTCGGCAACCGGGCGGGAGCGTTGTTGTTCCGGTTTGATCATCCTGCACATGATCTCGGGAATGGGCGTGCCCGGTCGCGTGAACTGCTCCGAATGCCAGCACGGGTAGCCGGGGGCGACGTCCACGGCCTTGAGCGGGAATCCGTGGTCGGGATTGTATTCGGTGATATTCGTGCCGTTGATGTAGAGCGTCTTCTCCAGATAATCCTCGAACGAGAGAAAGATCTCCTTCATGCCGTCGGGCAGTTCGCCGGTGAAATGCCGCCGCCACCACGCGCGCAGTTCGTCGTCGAGGTTGACGTCGCCGTGCAGCGCCAGTTGAGCAACCAGGCGAAGATTGAACTCGAGCATGGGCACGTGCTGGCAGGAGTTTTCGGGATGATTGACGTTGTTGCGCACCGAGATCGCGGTCAGGCCGTGTTGCCTGGCGTTGTGGAAATGTTTCGTGATCCAGCGCGGCCAGCCGCCGATCGTCCGACCTTGCCCGAAGAACTCGCCCGCCGCGTCGAAGGCGACGTAGATGCGATTGTGCCGGCGCATCTCGGCAAGCCACGGACAGGTGTCGAGGAGCATGTGCCAGTCGGAGTAGGTCACGTCCGCGCCGAGGATCCACTCGGGCATCTCGGCGGCGGCGGCGATGATGCCGCGGGTCAGTTCCACGTCGGCGCCCTTGGTGTGGATATCGTGCGTCATGATCTTCCCGCGCCGACGGCAGACATCGTAAATCGCGCGCATTGAACGGCGGGCGATCTCCGCTTTCGACACCGATTGGTGCTGCAACCGCGTGGGCGTGAAGTGCGAACACTCGCAGTTCCAGCAGTACAACCCGTCCACGTCCGGGAACTGATCGAAGAAGTCTTCCACCTCGGAAGCCATGAAGTCGTAGAAATCGGGACGGCTGAAATCAGGTTCGCCGTGGGCGTTGAACCAGCGGGGCCGCTTCCCTTGCAGCGGCGACTGGATTGTCTTCGTGCGGAGCTGGGCGACGGCGTCCGCGGCGGTGCCGGCGAAGTTGCAGACGTGATACCAGCACATCACGGTCAGACCGAGCCGATGGGCGCGCCGGGAAAATTCGTGCAGGAACTCCGCCGACTCGACGATCCGGTTCTGGTCGCGCAGCAGGTTGAGGTCGGCGTGTTTGCGATACACGACCGGCAACGTGAACATGTAGTTATCGAACTGCTCGGTGGTCGAGGTAAGCGTGACGCCCGTGAATCCATACTCGGGCATCCGCTCGAGTTCCATCATGGCAAACTCATGCTGATTGCTGAAAAGCTCGACCCAGCGATAGGGCACGAACGGCGTGTTCATGCTGCGTACTGGATCACTTCCGGCGTGTCGAGATACGCGGGCTTCCTATCGCGCACCTGGCGTCGGATGCACTTGTGTTCGTTGATCACGAACACCCGCATCTCCGCAGACCAGCAGCCGACGGGCTGACGGGGATGAGTCTTCTCGCCGGTGTAACAGAGCGGGCCGCCGGGATCGCGGCGTTCCATCAACTCGTTGACCTGGGCCAGCGTCGGGCGCGCGGGCAGTTGCTCGACGTATCGTTCCATGTTCTTGTACGTCTCGTCGCTCATCTTCCAGAAGCAACCCTCGGGGCCGTCCCAATCGTCCCCGATCTGGTCGAGATACTTCTGCCGCATCGCGCGCTGGTATTCGCGGATACCGGGATCGAGCGCGCCCATGCCGGAGGTGAACGTCATGCCGTGCCGGTTCGGCCCGCGCGTGGCCACGCGGCACTGCGTCTTCTCGAAGACGATCGAGTTGCCGTGATAGTCATGCACGAGCAGGTTGCCGTGTCCCCAGAAGTAGTTGTACCGGGTGAGCAACTCGACCGCCTCGCTCAAGGTCGCGCAGTGTTCGTAACAAACGTCGTAGATGTTGACGGGAAAGATCTCGGGCGGAATCTCGTCAATGTGCAGCCCGCTACCCACGCCGTCCAGCACGATGGAATGGTTCCAGAACCACGGCGTCCCCTTCGGCACCGGCGGCAGCGGCGACGCGTTTTCCGGGAGGGGGCCGTCCACGTTTTTGGCGTGGATCGGGCCGACCTCGCTCTCGGGCACGTACAGAATCCGGCATTCCTCGACGCCGGGCTCGACGTAGTACACGCGCCCGGTCTCCTGGTAGAGTCGCGTGCGCGTGTAGAAATCGAGCGAACGAGCCACCGCGATCATCTCGGCGCTCACGCCTGCGTCGCGCATGCCGCGATCTTCAGAGTCAATGCGTTCCCGGTGTCCTCGCAACTCGGGGTAGGTGGTCAGACTCGGCACCGCATCGAGTCGTTCCCGGTCGAATGCCATGGTTTTCTGGACCAATGTCTCGACAGGCCAACGAATCTTCTCGGCGAGCAATCGCGCAAAGTTGCGGTTACGTCGCAAACTCGGTCCGTTGAGAAACGCTGCGCCGCGTTCGCGACCGAGGTGATAGGCTCGTTCCAGGGCGTGGTTCATCGCTTGCCGCCCATCAGTTCGTCTTCGAGCTTCGCGAGCATGCCCGCCGACGACAACGCGGACAGAAAGAAAACGAGCCCGCGGTAGTTGCGCGTGTACAGCTTCGTCGTGAGCGGTCGTCCCAGCGGTTCGAGCCAATCGAGCGAACCGAAGCCGTGGAAAAACATCCGCAACTGCCAGAGGCTCTCTTCGAGGTAGCGCTTGTCGCCCGTCAACTCGCACACGTAGCAGAATGTCTCGGGAAAAAGCTCGCTGAACTTCACGCCGGTGGACTTGTCGTTGAAATTCTTCATGCCGTACTCGATCCACTCCAGAAGCGGTTCCTTCGCCCACGCTTCGCCCGTAGCCTGGTGGTACGCTTTCACTCCAATCGGGATGGTGTTCACGTTGAAGCCGCCGCCGAGGCCGGTGGCGTTGAGACCGACCGCGCCGGATTGCTTCGACTTGAGGTCGGAAAAATCCGTGCGCCCGACATCCTTTTGGAGTTTCTCGATGATCCGCTTCGACATCGCGAGGTAACGCTCGTCTCCAGTCGCTTCGTATCCGAACACGAGCGCGATCAACGCCCAGCCCAACTCGCGATTGAAGTGTAGGCCAAAGCTGACTTCGTCGCGTTCGAGGAACATCAGGTTGAAATCGCAGATCGCGCGGATGATCTCAGGCGCGTCGTCGTCGCCGGTCACTGCGTAGTAGTAATACAGGCCCTGCGTCCACTGGTGACTCGGGATCGAGGACATCAGCTTCGTGTGATCGTACGAATGCTGCGGCGTCGAGCGATGTTGTTGCCAGTGATCGGAATAATGGACGAAATCCACCTCGATCTGATGCCGGGCAGCCGCACCAAGCTTTCGCCACGCGTTCAGGTCGCGCGCCCGGATCGCTTCGAGCGCGAGACAATAGATTGCGTCGTACTCGTTGTTCGACCACACCGGCGGCAGATGATCGGCGGAGTGAAAATGAGCATGGGCGATCATCGAACTTGCCACAAACGTGAACTGCGGGTTGTTGCCGGGCGTACGGCCCTGCGAGGGATACGCGGTCGTGTATCCCGTGTCCACCGTGTCGCCGTAGTCGAACATTTCGGGGATCGTCTCCCAGCGACCGGTGGCGGTATGCAATAGGTGGGAAAAGAATGCAGCACCCGGTTCGTTGCCGGTGAGAATGCGCTGCTGATCCCACGTCGCGCCCGCGTGAACGCTGTCGGCCTTGTCGAGCCAGCAAACGGAGGGTTCGAGCAGGCATGAAGCGGCGTTGCCGAGCAGTGCCTCCACCTGCTCGGCCTTCGGCTCGCAGAATCGGAAACAGAAGACCTGTCGCTTGCTGCGTCCCTGTGGGAGGGTCAACGGCCCCGCCTGTTCCGGCCAGATGCCCACCGCCACGCATCCCGGCTTCACCGTCAACGTCTTGGGCCGTTGAAACTCGAACTCACGCATGGCGAACAGCACCGCGACGTCTTTGCCTTCGAGCGCGACGGCGTTGCCCGTGCCCTGATTGACCTTAAGGAGGAAGGGCGGGTAATCAAAGTCGTCATCGAGTTCCTTGACCGGGTCCTTTACGTGCGAGGCGAACTGCGTTCGATCCACGTGCATCGTCACCGGGTGCTTCGTTCGCACGAACCGCCGCAGGCCGATGTTTCCGTGGCAGGATTGCACCACGACCGCCCGGCCGCCAGCGAGGGACTCGAACGGAAACTCCACGTTGATGCTGCGAAACGCGAGCGTGTCGCGCTTCGGGAGTTTGTGGAAGAACTGGTACGAGAGCGTGAATCCTTCGATTCCGGCCAGCAGCTCGATGCGAAACCGCACGTCGAGCAACTTCTCCGCGTGATGTGTCTCCCACGACACCTGAAAGCGATGCGGGCCGTCTGCTTCGACCGTGATGCTGCGCGCCGAGTCTGTCGCGAGCGGGAATGGCTTTCCGGTTTCATCCACCGCCGCGAACCGGCACGCGCCGCCGAGTTCACGGCCCTCCCACGCGACCGACGTGATGGCACTCGCGGCGTTCGGATCGAGCGCGAGCCGCAGCCGCCCGACCGTAATCGTGAACCGATCCGCCTCGCGCTCCGCCAGCACCGGCAATATCACGGCCCCCCAATCGGCGCGCGGCTGAACCACGTGCTCCCCTGCTTGGGTCGCCTGAAAATCCAATTGCACCCAGCGTGGTGATCCATCGGGCCAGTGGGTGAGGACGCGCCGCTGGGCGGGCACAATTGTTCCGTCTGGCAGCGCGATCGAAAAATCCGACACGTTCACTCCGCGCGGCACCGGCACGCTCACGCGCGCGGGCCAAGGGTTCACGCCACAAGCGCTCGGCGTCACGGCAATTGTCCACTGGAGATTCATGGTCTTGGATTCAAAGGGTAAGGGACGGGCAGAGCAAGCTCAACGTCCTACTGTTGCTGATTTTTTGCGAAATCTTGCCGCGGTACAACACATGCCCATCCACACGCGCAGTTTTGCGGCGGATTGAGGGGGAATCAGGACGATCGAACTGAAAAAGCCGCGTTTTCGGGCTTGACGTGGAAGATCATGTCTGCAATATATGGCCTAGTTAATCGATGAACTATAGACTGGAATCACAGCCAGGCATGAACCACCGGGCAGGCTTTACATTGATAGAACTCCTGGTCGTCATCGCGATCATTGCGATTCTCGCGGCGATGTTGTTGCCCGCGCTCGGACGAGCGAAAAGCGCGGCTGTGGCTTCAAGCTGCCTGAGTAATCTGCACCAGATTGGCATCGCGATTCACATCTACGCGGACCAGTACGATGGTGTCTTGCCACCGTGTCGTGGGAGTACGATGACCTCGGCGCCAGACCCTCCGTATGTGTGCTACATCGCATTTGACCCCGGGACAGCCGATCCCGACGGAAGTTTGACGCCCTGGAACCTTGCCATGCTGTATCGAACCCGAATCCTCTCGCAACCGCAGATCTTCTACTGCCCGGCCGAACGCTTCCCGCCATTCATGCTCAACAGTTTCCCCAGTCCGTGGGGATCGGGTGCAGGAAGCCAAAGCTATGTCCGCATGCCTTACCTCTATTTGCCTTATTCAGGCATCGAGATACCGCGCCCTGCAAAACTATCGTCATTGAGAAGCGAGATACTCGTCATGGATGTGATGCACAATCTGGATGGAGTCGCCCATCGCCGACCGGCTTCGTGGAACATTCTATTTGTGGATGGTCATGCCACCAAAGCGGTGGACGAGAAAGCCTATGGCGATCTCGCCGCCTATCCGAGCGGGATGACCTGGGCGCAGTTCAGTCCGTATCGGGACCGGTTTGCCGGGAAGTGACTTTGTGAGGTCCGTTGAGGAATGAGAATTTGCACAGGGGCTCGTGGCGTCGCAGAGGATGCGTTGTTGCGGGGTCCGTGAGTGAAAGCAGGAAAACAAGAAGAAGGAGAACAACATGAATGGGTTAAAGCAGGGTTTGGTTGCTGTCCTCTGTGTCAGCGCAATGTCGACAACCAACGCCGGGTTGCTGCTGCGCATGGCGTTTGACGATATGAACACGGCCACGACGACGGCGCTCAGTTCGCCGGGAGGCTACGTGTTCGACTTGCAGGATGCGGCGGGAAGTGCCGCGGCGCTCCAAAACGTAGTGGGTGTGAGCGGCAACGTGGGCGATTATGCGTTCAATGGGAGCGCCGCCACTGGTATGGGAAGCGGCGACACGGGGCCGCGCGCGGTTTACAACTCCGCCGGCGCAAATCCCGATCTGGCGACGGGCAGCCTGGCGTCTTTCACGATCTCGGGTTGGTACAGGACGGATGTCGGCCAGCAGCTCAAGGACCTCGCCCGTCTGCTCGGGAGTTCGACCATGACGCTGCAAGGAGGTGGTTCTGCAAACACCGAGTTGACCCTCAGTTTCACCTCCACCGCGGGTGCGAAGAGCACCGGTTCGACGAGTTTTTCGACCGCGTATAGTCCCATCGCGACCTGGGTGTACTTTGCGGTAACACACGACTCCAACATCACCGGCGGTCCGAACACCTTCTTCTACGCCGGCTCCCAATCGAGCTCGGTCTCCCTGGTAAATTCGGCGACAATTTCGTCGCCCGGGTCGTGGGTTGGCTGGACTACCGCCAGTGACGGTCCGGTGTGGGCGAACGCACATGCGTCCGCGGGCGGGATTCGGCCGTTCGACGGCTATCTGGACGATCTGCGGGTGTACGGTGAGAGCACGGGTGGCGGAGGCGCGCTCTCACTCGCCGCACTGGAGACCGGGCGTTTGGAGTCGCTGGCCGTGCCGGAACCCTCCGTGGCCATTCTCGGGTTGCTCGGCGCGGGAGTTTTGTTCCGCCGCCAACGAAAACCGCTCTAGTATCCCGGGCATCATCGTGTCGGTCACCCTGAAAGAGATCGGCAAACGGGCAGGCGTATCAGACGTCGCCGTGTGGCTGGCCCTGCGCAACAGCCCGCGGGTCAGCGCCGAGCGACGCAAGCAGATTCAAAGCGTCGCCCGTGAAATGGGTTACCAGCCGAATCTGGCTGCTGGCGCCCTGCGCTCGCGGAAGTCGTACACTATCGGACTTTTGACGGGCAACTTCCAAACCGGCATCACCAATCTCAAAGTCGAGGCCATCGAGCAGATTCTCGTGCGCGAACGCTACCATGTGCTGGTGGGATTCACGCGCGGCGAGTGGGAGCGGACCTTTGAGTACGCGCACTCCATGCTGGCGCGTCAGGTGGACGGGTTGATCATCGCAGACGGAACGGACGTCCGGCAGATCAGCAGCAAGTTGCTGCCGTCACTCAAACGAAGATCAGTTGCGTGCGTCGTGGTGGATCCGTCGTCCAAGGGTTACGACAAACGTTTGCCATGCGTGGAGGTGGATCGCCACGCGGGGATGCGCCAGGCCGGTCAGCACCTGGTCGAATTGGGGCATCGGGACATCGTGTACGTGTTCGGCCTGCATCCCGGCGTCCTGCGCAAGATGCACGGGTTGCTGGAGGGCGTCGGCGATCTGCCATTGCGGGGCACAAACATTCTCGAACAGGGCTGGTGTGACCTGCGCGCGCGGATGAAATCCCTGCCTCGAGAAAAACTCGATATGCCCCTCGTGCGCGAGGAATCCGAAAAGGCGGCCTACGCCAAGGGCACCGAGATTGCCGGCTGGCGGGAACGCCCGACGGCCATCGCCGCCGTCAGCGACACGATCGCGATGGCGCTGATCAATGGGTTGCTCGACCACGGCGTCCGCGTGCCCGAGGACATCTCGGTCGTCGGTTTTGACGGCGCGGAGGAAACGCGCTTCTTTCGCCCGGCGCTGACCACCGTGCGTCAGCCCGCGCCCGAACTGGCCCAGGCGGCCTGCGAGATTCTATTGGAGTCAATCCGGACCAAGACGTTGCCGAACAAACAACGGCTCATCACTCCTGAGTTGGTGGTTCGCGATTCGACCCGACCGCCAGGAGATACGCACCCGTGAGTTCCCTGCCCGGTTGGTTGCTCGGCGTCAAGGCGACGCTGCCGCGCTGGATCGAACGGGTGAAATATCCCAATGGCTTCGGCCGGTATCGGTTTGCCGTGGACGCCTACGAGCCGTACGACCTCGATTCTTCGTGCATGATGCACAACATCCGTGGCGTGACGGAAGGCGCGCTTCCCGAACCGGAGCGGCTCGGCTGGATCGAATACCTGCAATCGCTCCAACGCCATGAGGACGGGCTGCTGATTGATGCCGGCATGGAGAAGCACATCATCGCCCAGGGCGCGACGCCGACGGCGGACGAAGTGTTCGCGGTGCGCCGTTGGACTTCGCGCAACGGCCTGACCATTCTCCACGAGTTGGGCGGGCGTCCCAAGTACCGGCTGGCGCATCAGGAGTGTTTCCGGTCGGCCGCCGAAGTCGAACGCCACCTCGAAGGCTTGAACTGGAAAAACCCCTGGTCGGGCGGCTCGCAGGCGGGGACAGTCATTTGGTCGCACGTCATCAACAAGCTCATGGGCGATCCGGATGCCGACGCCGTCATCCGCGCAGCGGTCGCGTGGCTCGTGCGCCGGCAAGACCCTGCGACCGGCGCGTGGTCGGACGGCAGCTCGGGGATTCCGCTGCATCAATTGGTGAACGGCATTTTCAAAGTGTGGATTCAGGCCATCCCCAGCGCGGGCTTGCCGGTCCAGTACCCGGAACAGGTGGTGGACTTGTGTATCCGCGCCATCCGCGAGGACCCCACCGTCAGCGCGACCGAGGACGCCTGCAGTATTTTCGACGTGGCGCTGGTGCTGGACACCGCGCTGCGGTTCAGCGATCACCGCCGCGACGAGGTGGCCGAATTGGCGGCGGCCTGCCTGCCGGCCTTTGCATCCGTCGTGCGCGACGACGGTGCGTTCAGCTACCATCCGCACGGTTCTCTGCTCAGTCACGGCGGTCTCAGTCTCGGACCCGCGACAATGCAGTCCGACGCGCCCGGCACGGCCATCAACTGCAGCGCCATCGGGTTGCTTGCCAACCTTTGCGGCCTGCGCGACGAACTCGGTTGGACGCCGACCACCGAAGCCCGCATGGGACTACCAACGAAGAACCAATGAGGCATCTGATCGCCACGTTGTTGCTCGTTCTGCTCGTGGACGTCTGCCGGGCCGCGGACCCGGCTACCGGCAAGATCATCGCGTTCGCCGGTGTCGAAGGCGGCACCCCCACTCCACTTCTTATCCAGCAGAATCTCCAACAGTGGGATGCGTTGCCGTTCGACGGCCTCGTATTTGACCTTTCCAACAGCGGGACACTGCATTGGTGGCTGCTGGACCTCGATAAACCGTGGAGTCTGGACGAACTCCTGGCCGGCGTCGCGATCATGAAGACGTTGTCGTTCCAGCATCTGCGGCACAACTTCGCCCGCCTGAACACGTCTTCGATCCGCGCCGACTGGTTTGATGATCGGGCGTGGGTGGAACTGCTGCGGCGCATCGGTTTGTATGCTCAGGCGGCGCGCGACAGCGGCGCCGTTGGTATCATGCTGGACACGGAACATTACGCCGACCGTGACCGATCATTCTGGTACGAACGCCAACCGCAGCACGCACAACACACTTTTGCCGAGTACAACGCCAAAGCCCGGCAACGCGGCGCGGAGTTCATGCGCGCCATCCGTCAGAACTTCCCCCACGCCCACCTGTACCTGACCTATGGCCCCAGCCTCGTCCGGCAGGAAACGCGCACCGCCGACTTCTCGCGGTCGAGTTACGGGCTGCTCGTGGGATTCTTCGACGGCCTGCTCAAGGAATCCAAAGGCTGCACGGTCACCGACGGTTTCGAGCAGGGTTACAAGTACCGCACCGACGACGAATTCGCCAAGGCCGCCGACGTAATCCGCAACCAGACCGCCACACTCAGTGCCAACCCTCGCCTCTACCGGCAGCGGGCCAAAGTGGGGTTTGGCGTGTGGCCCGCCGGCGACGAGAAAGGGTTGAACGTCGCTGATTTCTCGAAGAACAACCACACCCCGGCAGAATTGGAGTACGCGCTGCATTACGCTCTGCGGTACAGCGACGGCATGGTCTGGGTGTACGGCGGCGGCATCAACTGGGTGGACGCGCCGAAGGAATACCTCGAGGCCCATCGCAATGCGCGCGCACCGCACATGAACGTCTCACCCGGCCGTGCTGGACTGGAAGCGGACCAAACCATCTTCGCCCCGCTGTACGCGGCGCACGCGGAACTGCTCGACTTTCCCCGAACCTGGCAATTCCGGACCGAGGCGCAGCGCGGTTGGCGAACTGTCAACATCCGGGAGTTCTGGCCGAACGACTATCAAGGCTCTGCGTGGTATCGCGTCGAGTTCACGGTGCCGGAGTCGTGGTTGAAGAACGAATTGCTGCTGGCGTTCGGTGCCGTGGACGAACGGGCCTGGGTGTATCTCAACGGTCAACAAGTGTTCGACCACGCCCAGGGCCAACCCGGCGATCTGTGGGACAAACCATTCGTGTTCGACATTCGGTCACACGCGCGCCCCGGCAAGAACGTGCTGACCGTGCGCGTTCACAACAGCGTCGGCCCCGGCGGCATCTGGCGCGGCGTCAAACTCTTTGGCCCGCCATGACGGCGCCGCCGGATTGGATCAACGAGTTGCCGGCGCAGATTGGCGGCTGGTTGGCGTCGGTCAGGGATCCGGCGCGCTTTGGTTTGTTCAAGGACTGCGTTGATTCCAAAATCCCCCATGCGTTCCCGGCCAGTTTGGTGGGATTGAGTCGTTGGATGAAACTTCAGTCCTGCAAACTGGAAGAAGTTCCTGGCTACTCGCCGGCGGCATACCGGGCCACCGTCAAGTCCATCCAAGGTTGCCAGCAGCCGGCGACGGGATTGATCATCGAGCCGCAACTCGATGCGCGATTTCCCGACAAACAAGAGGCGCGCGCCTATCTGACGTTCCGGAAAGCCGTGACCAGGTACACCTTGGACCTGCTGGCGGCCCTGAAGGCGCAGCCGTTGTATCCCTACGCCGAAACCGGGACCCACGGCCGGCCGGACCCGGTGGAATACCTGCGTTACATGAAAACCGGCAACTGGAACGAACCGTGGGGCATCGGCTCGCACGCGGCCGGTCAGACCCGCGAGCTGTTCTACCTGATTGATGCCGGCCACACCGAATACATCCCGGCGGTTTGCGAGGGGATCGCGTTCATCCTCGCGCAGCAGAATCCCGTGACCGGGATGTGGGGACCATCTTCGACCCCGCTCTATCAACAAATCTCCGGCGCGCTGAAAGTGATCGGGCGGTTTCTTTTCTACCTGGGAATCGAACTGCCGCACATGGACAAGCTCGCCGATTCCTGTATCCGTCATCATGCTGATGGCGGTTTCTATGCGGATGGGGACGACATGTGTTTCCCGCGCAACGTCGCTGAGATGTGCATCGCCTGTCTGGAAAGTTCCGATTATCGGCGGGAGGAATTGCTGGCGACACTGACCTCCATCGCCGAGATGATCCGGCAATACCAGATGCCCGATGGCGCGTTTGCCAGTGACCGCACCGGCTGCGGACGGATCCAGTGGTGTGGCGCGGAGATTTGCGGTTCGCCGACCCAACCACGCAGCAACATGAACGGGACGCAAGGCGCGCTGTGGGCGTTCGGTTTGATCGGTCCTTACCTCGGCTGGACCAACTTGCCATTCGAGAACCCGCAGGCCGGCTGGCGGGAACGGGTCGCCAGGTTGAAATATCGGATCGTGCTGACGCCCGGTGGGAAGGTGGCGATCGTCCAACGATGAAGAAGGAGTGGATAACGCGATCCGGACCAGTCCGCCCGTGGCGGGCGCAACATTTGTCGCTCTGGCTTGGTCCGACCGACGTGCCGGTGTTACTCGACCTGATCGATACCGCCGCCGCCTTCTGACGCCGCGACTGTTTGCCGACGACGTTCGCCGTCTGCATGACTATCTGGCGCGGCGCGGCATCCGCACGATGATGTGGGCCGACATGCTGCTTGATCCACGCTGTTTCCGGGACGCGTGTTTCTCCCAAGCCGGCTGCTCCGGCGGACCGCCCGACCATCTGGACCGCGCGCTCGACCGGTTACCGCGTGACATCGTAATGTGCGACTGGCATTTCGAACCCGCCCGTGAGTTCCCCACGATCCGGTATCTGCAGGACGTCGGCTTCGACACGCTGGGTTGCTCGGGCTTCCCGGTGAACACCGCCTTGTTCACCCGGTACGCGCTGGCGCATCGCACCCGGCATTTCCTCGGCATGATGGTCACCGCCTGGCACACGATTGACCGCGGCAATCAGGCCACCCTCACGCGCATCATCCGGCAAAACGGCAGGACGCTGGCACGCACGGCCTCGTGTTGGCAACGCGACCCGCGCGTCAAACGCATCGCCGCGGTGTGCGCCGCGGCGACCAAGCCTGTCCCGCCGGGACGACCCCGCATGATCTATCGGTTCACGATCGACGGCGCCGGTGCGTTGCATTCACGGGGTTGGATTGACTTCGGCTACCGGGAGTATCCGTTGGCAAGCCCGCAATTCAAAGGCCCGGCCCACGGCATTGCGATTGAAGGGCGGGCGGGCGGGCTTGATCACCTACGAGTGGCGAGCCGCGCCCGGACATTGTTTCCACCACGCCGAATTGCAGGTCGGCACTGGTCTGCAAATGTGGCTGGCCGCGGGCCGGTCGTGGCGGTGCGTGCGCCGGCTCACGCCGCACGTGCGCGGTCGCCCCCGATTCCGCGTGCAGTTCCGGGCCGCCAATGACTCGCTCCACCAGGTGGACGTGCTCAAACAATTTGAACTGGTCGTTAAGACCGCACCCAAACGAGAGTCTCTATGAGAACCGAATGTAAACGTTACGCCCTTGTTGGTGCCGTGTCGCGGGCGGTGATGTTTCTCGAACCGTTGGCCAGTACGTTCCGCGAGGGCAACCTCATCGTCGGTCTGTGTGACACTAACCCCGGCCGCCTGCGCTATTATTAGGACGGCTTACGCAAGCAGTTCCAGTACTCTGAAGTGCCCGGCTACGCCGCCACGGATTTCGACCGGATGGTGCGGGAGACCAAGAACGATCCGTTCGCCCGGCACATCGAAGATGAGCCGCTGCTCAAGACGCTGTATCTGGACAACGAGAAACACGACGGCTATGGCCCCGACCGCAACGTCTTCGGCGACAACATCACCGCCGAGGACACGATGAACGTGCTGGTGAAGTACCGCACCGGGCCCGTGCTCAATTACTCGCTCAACGCCTACTTGCCGCGCGAAGGATTCCACGTCGCCTTCAACGGCACGAAGGGCCGGCTCGAATACACCGAGAACCACGAGACATTCAGTGAAGAATGGAATTACGAGCACCGCTGCATCGTGCATCCCATGTTCGGTCAACCTCGTCGGATCGAAGTTCCCAAGCCAGCAGGCGGTCACGGCGGTGGCGACCCGTTATTGCAGGAGCAAATGTTCAGCCTCGCGCCGCCGCCCGAGCCGTGGGGCCGCAACGCCGGCCACGAACAGGGCGCGGCCTCCATCCTCATCGGCATCGCCGCCAATCACGCCATCGCGACCGGCCAGCCGGTCGCGATTCATCAGCTCTGCCCGCAACTCGGCGCCCGCGCCCGTCTGCACGAGCTGGTCTAAACGACGGATCCAAGTCGGCACGCTGACGCGGGCGGGTCAATGGCTCACGCAGCGCCCCGCCGTTGATGATAATGTGCGGAATCTTGCTCTCGCATCATTCGATCCGGTACCGGTTCAGATACGGGCTCACGTTCCTGTTCGTGCACGGTCACGCGGAATTCTTTCGCGCGAACCAGGTTCTCTGGTGGTACATGCGCCCCCCGAGCGTGTGGAGCGCCGGCATCTTGGGGGAGTGAACAGGGATCGTCCCACTTGGGAGTGGCCTGTGAATGCAGTCAATGGCAGCCGGCTCCAAGACGACAGCCCATCCCGCGACCAAGGCGTGCTGCCCGTGGGGAGCGATGCGCTGAAAGTCGGCACGCAAGGCAGGATCGTGGTCGGCCAGCCATGATCTCCGCCGATGCTACGGGGCGAGGTAGGCCTTGAAGTTCCGGTTGGCGCCCGAGGTGTTGATGTCCATCCAGTAAGTCACGGAATCCAGACAGATGTCCTGAGCCTCAGTGTTGGAGAAAATGTACTGCCAGCGCAGTGACTCGACGTGGCCGTCCACCATCACCATGTTGGCCCGGGTCAGGTTTTGATGCCGGGCGGAAGGCCACGAGCTGTACGAGATGCTGAGTTGACCGAAACAATCGCCAAACAACGCGACGAGGTGCGGGTACTTGATCGAGGCTCGACGTGGGGGAGGAATGTTCCAGGGATAGGCCAGGTAGGGCGAGCCTCCGACGTAGGTGGTCATGCCGTAGTCCGACCAACTGCCTGCGTTGGCGCACGCGCCGAGGAAGGTGTTCCACGGCCCGAACGTGGCAGGGCAGAAGAACGGGTTGTTGTAGATGGACTTTGAGCGATAGAAACCCTGCGCGGCTGTTTCCCCCGCATTGCGGAATTCGAAGCTGATCGGGTAGGGATTCAGGTTGAAGTCCGAGAGGGCGCGCTGCTCGATGGTGCCGTGGACGGGCCCGAGATAGTGGCGGACGTACGCGATCCAGTAAAAGTAATGATCGAACGTGCTCGGCTCGGCGATGCAAATCGGGAAAGCGTCGCCGTAATCATCTGCGTACAGACTCGCCGCGAGGTGCAAGTTGCGCAGGTTGTTGACGCAGACGGTGGACTTGGCGGTGTCGCGCGTCCGTTGCAGCACCGGCAGCAGCATCGCGGCGAGCACGGCGATGATGGCGACGACGACCAGAAGTTCAATCAGGGTGAAGCCACAAAGGCGATGGGGAATGGCCGCTGGTTGATGGTTCATGAACCATTCACCAGTCACCATTCCGCGCCGATCCCCGCCGTCTCCTCAGCAACAGCATCCCGCCCATTCCCAGAAGAAACGCCGTGCCCGGCTCGGGGATCAGCGTGATGTTGTCAATGTCGGTGATGGTCGAAGTGCCACCGGCCTGGATCAGAAAGCTGTCAATGGACAGGCCGTTCACGCCCTGGTCGAGGTACTGGTAATTGTTGGTGATGCCGTTCCAGCCCACCGAGTAAGTGCCGCGCGGAAGTCCGCCGCCGGTGCTGGTGAAATCCACCGCCACCGTCTGCCACGAGCCGATGGGGAAATCGTTCGTCACCACGACATATTGGGAGTCGCCCACGCTGCGGAAGTACAGGGGGGTGTTGGTGTTGTTCTGGTCATGAAACCATTCGAGCCGGATCGGTGAGTACGGGTAGGCGCGGATGTCCACGAACAGCGGTGAGTTCACGCCCTGATTGATGCGGATATCGAACGTCATGCGTCCCGCGGCCTCGGGTTGTCCAAACAGGAATGCCGCGGTGTTGTTGGTCTGGCGCAAGAACAGGTTTCCGCCTTCGGCCTCGACGGTGATGCCGTTGACGGGATACCAACCCGGGTTGCCAAAGGGCGACGAGGTCGGCGTGGGCGCGGCGCCGGCGGTGTCGTCCTGAAAATCTTCATGGAAGTACGCGAACGACGGCGCACCAAGCGCCAGGAGCAGCGTCAACGAAATGGCGAACGCACGATGTTGGTTCATAGGTCTGAGTCCTTTTCTGCTGGCGCAAGTCTCTCCGAACCGGCGCCACGCGGCAAGCCCGGCACATTGACCGAAAGGTGCACAAAAGCAACCTGCCCTCTCGCGCCGCGTGCGTTGCAATCTGTGTCCAAATCCCGCACACTGCGCCGCACGATTCATGAAACGCGGACGATCCAAGAGCCTCGGGTTCACGCAGTGGAAGCGCCACGAACACGATGGCGGATACGAATACTGGGGCTTTGCCAGCCTTCGGGCGCGACGCATCTGGAATCACGTCCTCAGCGTCGGCGAGACCACCTGGCGTCGTGGACAGCGTCATTCCCATCCGTTTCCCAAGAGTCATCCGTTCGAGGACGAAGGGTATATCCTGCATTTCATCCTCGAAGGTGAGCTCCAACATCGCATTCGCAGCCGCAGGTTCGTCGCCCGTCGCAACGACGCCGTGCTCATGCGCGCCGCGGACGGCGTCGAGTACGGGAACGAGAGTTCCAAGCCCGCCCGGTTCTACTGGGTGCTCTTCAACGGCAAACAGATCCCCGAGGTTTTCACTGACCTGGACGCCGAATCGCAGCCGTTGTTCCGCGGCGTGGATCGGAGACGCACGGAGCGGCTCTTCCGGGAACTCATTCGTGTGATTGCACACGAACCACCCGGCTACGAAGCCGAACTCTCCGCGCTGCTGCTCAGCGTGCTGGCGAGGTTGTACGCGGTGAGGCCGCCGGAACTCCCTCTGCCCGAAACGCGGACCGATCTGGCGAAGGTGTCGGAGCCGGTGCGTCATGCCATTCGCACGCTCACCCATTTTTACACCGAGCCGCTCCCCGTGAAAGCCTTGAGCGATCCCGTGGGATTGAGCGTGCCGTACTTCCAGCGGTTGTTTCGGCGAGAAACCGGGTACACACCGCTCCAATACCTGAACCAGTACCGGATCGAACAGGCCAAGATGCTCCTGGCGGAAACGAAGGATTCAGTCGAGGCGATCGCTCGCCAGGTTGGCATCCCGAACGAAAAGTATTTCGCGCGCTTGTTTCGCCAGATCAACGGTATGTCGCCCCGCCAACACCGCGCGAGAGCCGTCCGGCTCGCTTCCGCAAAGTGATTCGCGCGCGCGGCGGGGATACCAACTCGATCGTCGCCGCCCCCGCGAACCCAGATGCCAAGTTGCTCGCTCTTGGGAACGAGTGCGCGAGAGATCTTCAAGCGAGGTTCAGCCGGTATTGGGAATGGTCGGCCTTCAGCCACGCGCCGTTGTCCACGCCGCGCTCGCTGTAGCGGGTGAGATAGAAAACCAGGTCGCCGCTCTCGCGGTCCTGGTAGAATTGGAAGTTCGAGTGCTGTGTGTCGGGATGCTCGCCGGGTTGGGCGCGGTCGAGGACGGTGATCGTGTCTCGTTTGATCGCCACCGGGTCTTCCTGAATCTCGGCGATGTAGAGGGGACTGCGCGGCATGTTGCCTTCGGCGCGGGAAACGATTCGGCCCGCGTGCGGCCGTTGTCCCGGCTGATCCAGTCGGTGTAATCGTCCTGCACATCGTTGGCGACCTCCCAGCCGGTGCGTCGCAGAAGGAACGGTTTGGTGGGGTGAATGTGGGTCACGCACGCGGTGATCGGCGCGCGGTTGGGTTGGTGCGTGGCGATCTTTTTCTTTTCGAGGAGTTTAATCATTGCCCGGACCGGTGAAGCCGCGGTTCATATTGCCGGTGTCAGGGCTGCTTCTCCAGCCTGATCGTTCGACACGCGATCGAGCGCTTCGCGTCGGAGTAATCCTTCCACACGTGCTGCCAGGCATCGCCCTTGTCATAGACAAAGAGCAGCTTGTTTGGCTCGATCTCACACACGCAGGTGTAGCAGGAACTCGGTTCGTGGTTCACCTGGGCCACCTGCGGCCACGTGTCGCCCTGATCGAAGCTGAACGCCAGATAGTTGCCATGCTCGGGACCGATCTCTTTCGGCGGCTGCGCGCCGAGATGGACGCGCGATTGCCAGGTGCGCCAGCCGAAGCTCGCCCCGAGCGTGCCGTTGTGTAACTCGATCAGGTCGGGATCCACATTGCCAAACGCGAGCGGATGCGGCTTCGTCCAGCTCTTGCCTTCATCGTCGGACTCGGTTTGGTAGAGCGGGCAATGTTTGAACGTCTTGTTGCTGCCCGTGCGAAGCAACGCGATCAGCCGACCGGCACGCTCGCCCTTTGCCAGCCGAAGCAAGACCGGCTCGTTGAATCCTTCCTCGCCGATGCTCGGGTCCACGGCGACTGTAGTCACGAGCGAGAAATGCCGTCCGCGATCGTTCGAGCGGAGGAGGATCACACGGAACTTCTTCATGCTCGGCTGGTAGGTGGACGGCGTGTCGTCGCCTTTGAACCATCCGTATGCAGCGAGAAGCAGGTCGTCGTTCGGCAGTGCAACCAGGCCGCGGTGCAGGAACACTTCCGGCACCGGATGTCCGTCGTCGTCGAAGCCGCCTTTCGCGTCCGGCAGGTGCAGCTTCGCGTCGAACGGCCCTTGCAACGTTCTCCAATCGTCGCGCGATTCCCAGAGTTTCGCGATCCAGTCACCATGGGAGTCGGGGCCGCGCGCCGACCATTGCAGCAGCAGGATCGTCCCATCTCGCAGTTGCGTGACGCATCCTTCGTGGAACGGACTGCCGCCGGGAATGCCGGGATCTTTCCACGTTTGTCCGCCATCGTCGGAAGCCGCAGTGCCGTACACTCCAGGGAACGGAGTGCCGGGCGGTACGGGCAACTGGCCGGTGACGACGAGCCTGCCGGTCTTGGTGTGGATCAGGAATGGCTGGAGCGCCTCGGGCAGAATGATTCGTTCGGGACCAATGGTCAGTTTCATGTCAGTCATGGGTTTCCTTCAGTAGATTCCGCACCAACTGCGCAATCGCCCCGGCGTAAATCGCGTAACCCTTTTCGGACAGATGCGCGCCATCGGGCTGATTGGCCGCGTTGACCTTGCCGTCCACGAGCAAGTGGTCGCCAATGTCGGGGAAATATCAAGACCCCGCAAGTGATCTCTTCCGCCGATGAAGCCGCTTGCCCGGTTCTGCCATTTGAATTTTGAGTTTGTTTCGAATTTTGTCCTTCGGATTTCGTATTTTACTCCCCGACATAGTCATCTCCCTCGGGATGGAGGTGTCTCGTGCGTGGCATGTACTTCGGCATTTGCTCGAGGTTGGTTTCGCCGCTGCAGGCTTTGCGCCTGCGAGAGCCCTCAACTGTGCGCGGATGACACGTAATCGTCGGTGACATCGGCTTCGTAGAAGGAGATCTCGATCCGACCATTCTGTGCCCGATTACGGCGGATTGTAATTCCAGATCCACGCCCAGAGCGGTTTTCCGCCGCCCATATAGACGGGCTTCACGGTTTCGAGGTGGCCGTCGAGGTACAGCATGTTGGCGGTGTTGCCGGGATGACGAAATGCGTAGTAGTAGTTGCTCAAGCTTGGGCAACCGGGGTCGCGCCAGTAGGTCGGACTGTCAATCAGATCGTGGAAGGCCGGACTAGTGCCGTAATTCCAATCCGTGCAATCCATCATGAACGGCGCCGTGGCCCGGCTGCTTGCCATCACACCGCCCGGCGAGATGCCGCCGCCGTTGCACGAACTGCAATCCATGGGCGCCTTCGAAAAGCCGGCACGAAACACGCCGCCCCACCAACTGCAGTTGACGGTACCGTTGAGGGCGTAACTCACCCCCATATTGAATCGGTCCCAGTACCGCATGCCCAGACACGCCGGGGTGTATTCCGCGGGGCAGAGGTTGACCTGATAATGGATGTATCCCCCAGCGTATGCCTTGGGACTTCCGAAATAGCCCGCTCTGCCGAGGACGGTATTCCAACTGGCCACGTCGCCATTCGCAGCAGAGATGGGAATGTAATCGTTCCAATCCATCGCGTAGTTCGTGAACGCCATGAACACCTGTCGCAGGTTGTTGGCGCACATTGCCTGTTGCGCCTTGCCCTTCGCCTTCTGCAGCGCCGGCAACAGCATCGCGGCCAGGATCGCGATGATCGCGACCACGACCAGCAATTCGATGAGCGTAAAAGCCGTGACGCGTTTGTTCATGTTGGAAGGCACTCCATCGTGATCCACCAGCAATGTGAGGCAACAAGGTGGTTGTTTCAAGCTCCGCTCGTTGCTCTGTCTTTGCCGGCCATTGCTCAGCCCCCGAGCCGGTGAATCTCACGGATATTTCCAGGTCCAAACACGCTTTCCAGACACGAGGCAATGTTGAACCGCGGCAACGTGGCCATCGTAATAGAGCACGTTCGCTCGCTTCCCAGGATGGCGAAATCCGTAGCCCCAAGCGTAGTTGTCCAACCCGTATTGAGTGTCCACGTGATCGGACATGAAGCAACCCGGCCCGACGATGGAAAAAGGATAGCAGTCAATCATGAAAGCGACCTCCGCCGTGCTGTACACACGCCATGCATCCAAACCGTAGGATGCGAAATTCACCGTGTTCTCCGCAAACCGCGGGTGATTGAACGGGTAGGCGGAGTAGCACAACGCAATGCTCTGGAGAAAACTCCTCGGAGTATAAGGATTATCGTACATCTTCCGAATCACACCCATCGCATCCGGATACCCTGTTTCAGCGGGACACTGAAACACGGGATAGCGCACGCCCCAGAGACCCCCGGCGTAGGTTTGCCCTGAACCCAGGTATCGGCTGCCCGAGAGCCCACCCAGAGTTTGCCAATACCCGTATGTCCAATCCGTCCAGTCATCCGGGACGCCGCCGTTGTAGTCGTTCGCGTAGAGGGCGAAGGCGAGGTAGAGCTGCTTCAGGTTGTTCGCGCACACGGCAGCTTTTGCGGATGCGCGGGCGTTGTTCAGCGCCGGCAGAAGCATCGCCGCAAGCACGGCGATGATGGCGACGACAACGAGAAGCTCGATGAGGGTGAAGCCGAGCTTGCGCCGATGTTGGATGCTGGATGCTGGATGCTGGGCATCCAGAATCCAGAATCCAGAATCCAGTATCTGTGGGTCTTTCACCGCCTCCGCCGCAGGATCAGCAATCCGCCCAGTCCGAGTAACGCGCTGATAGATGGCTCAGGCACAAATGCCCCTTCGTTGGTCCAACGATACCAATCCCACTGCGTGTTGCCTGTGCCAAGATCCTGACCGAAATAGATTGTGTTGGCAGTGGTGGGACCATTGGGAGGCACATTGGTCAGAACACGCACGCCGTCAACGTAGAGGTCAGCCAGGCTGCCCGACTGGACGATTCGATACGTGTGAAATGCCGTCATGTCCTGATAGATATACGAATTTCCCAGGTACAAGAAGGTATCGGTGAAGATGAACACCCACTGGTTCTGTCCGTTGTTCATCACCGTGCGGCCCCGCCAGTCCGGAGGCGCCGTGCTGGATGTGCGCATCCGAAAAGCGACGGTGTTGTCGTACGTGCCGCCACTGCCGCCATTCCAGTAGGCGGTGTTGTTCATCTCGGCGAACGAACTCAAGCTGGTGAACGTGAGAACACCGCCGCTGACGAATCCAGACCCGGCAAACGTCGTCCACGCCGGATCGGAGGACGGGTTGTTCGGCAGGTAGTCACCGTCGTAGCTTACGCTCCAGACGGTACCGTCATTGGTGATATTCTGGCTGGCGAGGAGCCCGGTCGCCATTAGGATACTTCCACACAGCAGCAGTCCCACGCGAATGCCGATCGAACCCATGATCTTCATAGTCACTCCTTCTGATTACCATGCGTAGTTTCTGCCATACCGCACCGCTGCGCAAACCGATAGTATTGCTCGAAAATCATACGATCTTGCGCGGGGCCGGACGTTCCTGGCTTGGCCGCCGTCTGGTTTTCGGTTAGATTTTGTTTCATGTATAACTGGCAGTCGGCCAACCTTCCCGTGGGCCGGGAGTGGTACAACTACCCGAGCCCGATCGCGCGCGCGCATCTCCTTCACGTCCAGGCCATCGGCAGGGCGAAAACGCTCAAGGGATTCAAGCACGAGCATCAGGATGAAGATGGCTATCTCCTTCACTTCGTCCGGCGTGGCGTATTCTGGCATCGCATTCGCAACCGTGTCTGGCCCGCCTCCGCCGGCACCGTGTGCTTGATGGATCTCGGCGAACGGATCGAGTACGGCAACGATCAACGAACGACGGTGGACAATTGGTGGGTGCAGTTCAATGGCAAGGAGTTGCCGGCGCTGATCGCGGAACTGCGCGCCGACCGAGACCCCGTCTTCGACCAACTGGACACGCGCCGGATCGAAGCCCTGTTCCAGGATCTCGTCCGCCTCACCCAACGACGTCCACCCGGCGGTGATCTGATGACTGCTTCCGCGCTCCTGGCGCTGCTGGGCGAGTTGTACGCCTCGCGGGCGCGGACCGGCGACCTGGCGCAGCTTGTGGGTCGGACCGCGGTGCTTTCCGAACCCGTCCGCCAAGGGATTGATTATCTATGCCGCTTTTATCAACGGCGGGTGCCCTTGAAGCATGTCAGCAAGGCCGTGGGGAGGAGCATGTTTCATTTTGTCCGCCGATTTCACAAGGAGGTGGGCGTGACGCCGGTGGAATACTTGAACCGCTTCCGTATCGAGCAAGCCAAGCGGTTGCTGCTGCACAGCGAAAAGCCCGTGGCCCAGATCGGGGCGATGGTCGGAGTCCCGAATCCAACGCACTTTGGACGTCTGTTCCGCCGCTACGTGGGTGTGATGCCGCTGCGCTTTCGATTGCAGGAAGCGCGTGCGCGCGATGCCACGTGATGATGCCCGTGTTGGATCAGCTTCGATTCCGACGCAACCAACCAAGCGTCAACGCCGCCGGGACGATCAGGCCCAGCGCCGATGGCTCGGGGATCTCGTCGAATATGCGAATATTGTCGAGGTAGAAGGTGGTGATGGGATACGGCGGGAAGCCCGGGAACGTCTCTTTCACAAACAGCGTGTTGATGTTGGTGCGCGACAGGCTGGGAACGACGAAGTTCTGCGTGAAGTACAAGTTGTTGTTCAGATACCATCGAACGACGCCGTTCTGCGCGTTGGTCGGACTCGGATCAATCTCGAACAGGAATTCATTCCACGTGTTCAGCGGCAGGTTGTTTGTGATCGTAAGGCCCGAGTTGAAGTTCAAGATCTGGAATGTCCCCGCAGCCGTGCCCCGGGTGAAACGGGGGATTGCGAATGTCTCCTCGCCTTGAGTGGGCTGGTTCGCGGGGCCGATCCGCAATCCGCCGCTGAAATCCGTCGGCATGACCGCCACGTTCAGCCGGTAGCCGATGATGAGGTTGGATGTCGTGTTCAAGCTGTACTGGGGAAACGGGTGCCACGCCTCGAACGTGTCGAAAACGATCAGCGAGCCGTCGCCTCGATTCGTTCCTGCGGCGAGAAGCAGTCCCGCGAGTGCCGTGATTTTTAATCCATCGTCGCGCCAAACACTTGTTGCTGTTCATAGTGTATGCCTCCGTGCGTTCGGTAGTATCCGGCGGGTGCATTGGGAACAAAAGACGGAATCCCTGCTCAGTTTTTGACGGTGATTGCCTCCGTTCTTTCGATTTGCCCGATTCGTGACCGGATATTCCGGGCCCGGCCCGGTCTGTCTGGTGGACCAGCGGGAACCGGTCGTGTACGGCAACGATGGCTCTGAGGCGGCCGATGTCTGGTGGTTCTGTTTTGGCGGGAGGCACGTGCCGCACTGGCTCGCCCGACTCAGCACGGATCAGGAGCCGGTTTTTGCCCGCACCGACCGTCCCCGGTTCCGCGAACGAGTGCTGCGACAGGTTCGGCGGACGCGGTAGGATTCATCCCGTCCCGGACAACTCACCAGAACGCGTACGGGTTACCGGCGTTGTAGTAGTAACTCGGTGGCCCAACAAACCATCTCCAGAATTTCGCCTGCGGCACCCATTCGACGTGGCCGTCGAGAAATGATGCATTGAATCCCTCCGCGCCCGGCTTGGCGAGCAGATCAGACCATACGCCGCTCCAGTTTCCACCGTGGCGATACCCAACAACGTAACCGATGTAGATGTCGTCGTACCCGGAGCTGCCGCCGTCCACGGCCCAGAGAACGGAACTAAGCGGCGATTTCACCTGGGTGATGCGAGTGATGGGAGTCTCCCCGACATAATAGGTGCGTCCTTGCAGCCGCAGGTTGAACCCGTAACAGATCAGCCCGGGCGGCGCCACCCACGCGTACGGCCCGCCGAGATAGGCCTCGGTGGTGGCTTCCCCGTAAGCGATGCCTTAACCCTTCGCGCTCGGGCAATAGAAAATGTGCGACAGGCCGGCGAGGGAATTGAAGGCGACAGGGGTACTCGGGTCCGGTAGCCCGACGTATTTCATCAGGCGCACCGGCTGGAAAGGATAATCGGGGAATCGTCCGTCGTTATCGGTCTGATACAACTCCGTTCCCACGCCGATCTGGCGGAGATTGCTCGCGCAACGGGCGCGTCGCGCCGATTCCTGCGCACGCTGCAGCGCGGGCAGGAGCATTGCAGCCAGCACGGCGATGATGGCGACCACGATCAGGAGTTCAATCAGGGTGAACCCATCGTTCCGTTTGTCCGCGCGCCTCGTGTGCTTCATGATCTTGTGCTCAGGATACTTTCCTCCCGAGAACAATGTCTTTCAAGGGCGGGTTATTGCTGAATTCTTGCCAAGGATTGCGGTGTGAATCCGGAGACTATTCAACTGCGATCCGGTATTGCAGCGCGTCCGCCGTCCAATCCTCGGGGCCGCGCGTCCGCCACCGGCTCAGGTGCAACACGATCTCGCCCGTGACCCGATCTTCGTGGGCGTGGAAGTTCGAGAGCGTCATGCCCGGATGCTCGCCCTCGCGACGCGTGTCCACCACGAACACGCTGTCGCGCTCCAACATCAGCGAATCGGGGTTCACACGCGCGATCACGAGCGGGTAAGGCGGGCCGTTGCCCTTGGGGTATTCGGGCGTGAGATTGCCGAGCCAGTAGGTAGCGCCGTTCGAGTGCCTCAGCAATTGCGACATGCTGCTCGGTGAAAAGAACGGCCCACCGTCGGTGTACGTCCACGGGCGGACATCTTCCCACGTGTCGCCTTCGTCGTGCGAAACCGTGAACCACCGGTAGCCCGGCAGGTGCGGTTTCACGTCGTTGCTGCCGCGCAACACCATCAGCACCCGGCCGTCGGGGAACTGCGCGATCGTCGGTTCGACCGCGCCGCGGGTGGACTTCTGCGGATCGTTGGTGATGTACGGCGAGAGTTCCCATGTAATCCGGCAGCCGCGAGCGTGAGCGAGCGGCCGGGTTGTAGTGGCACCCGTCCTCGGGCGCTCCGCTTGGCTGTCCTGTGCCGGAGAGCCGCCGGGGACGGCGGCTACCACAACTTCATCCTCCCACCGTCCGATCAACACCGCCGCTTCGTGATAGGTGTAACCACCGCCGGGATTGAAGTATTTGCCATTTTCGCCGATGGGACACACCTGTACCGGCACAAGCAATCGCCCGCTGCCAGTGCGGGTCGTCTCGCTACCGGTGTCTCCCAGCATGACCGCATTCCTGCCGACGGTGACCCCGCGCATCGGTTGCTCTGCGGTGAAGCCATTCTGAACGACCATTTCATCCACTGCGTTCGTTCGCCCGCCGTCGAGCGAGACGCGGTAACGGAGATAGGTGTTGGTCATTCCGTCTTTGAGGGCGTCGTCGTTGGGGAACACGCCTTCGTTCAACATCGTGAGCATCCGACCGTTCACGGGATCCAAGAAGCCGGGCAGGATGTGCCGCCGCACCGCACCGCCGCCCGGAAGAGGCTCGAACACCTTCCTCTCCTGCAACGCCGACCAGTTTCTGCCGTTGTCCGAGGAGAAGCCGAACTCGAAGGAATCGAGCAGGTCGTTCTTCGTCTCGACGTACCGCCGGCACATCTTTTCGATGCCTGTGGGCCGGGTGTAGTACGAGTCACCGTACGTGTTCGCACCCGGCTTGACCGCTTTCCAGAAGACTTCCTGCTTTGTCAGTCTCATGTTACGGCTGCTTGGCCTGGCTGCGTATTGTGGCCGTCACTTTCGCTTTGAGCGGCGAGCCATCGTCCGCGACACCCTCCGCCTCACCCGTCGCGGTTTGCGATGCTCCTTCGGTCGTGAGGAAATAAAATTCTTTCTTCGAGGGATCAAATCGGAGCAACGGATAGAAGTAGTAATCGTTGTCGCGCTTCATGCCTTTCTCCGGCGCGCCGTCCGGCGTGATGAGATTGCCGCCGGTGACGATGTTCGTTCCGAAATTCCAGAGGTTCAATCCGCCGCCGCCGATCAGCATGGGCATGTCGAGGTCCACGGTGCCGCCCTCGACCGCGACGTTGGTGACCGTGTGAGTGGGGTTGAACTGGACCGGCGCGGAAGCTTCGATCTTGATGTGGACGATGGTGGCGCGCGGGCGCACCTCCGCGCCGCTGAACTCCGCGTATTCGTCGCTCGCGCGAAAGATCACCGCGGTGGGCGGCACGTCCGCAGGCACGCTCATCTCCACCGGGCCCACTTTGCCCTCGGCCGTGACGACAAACGTGAAATCCTCCCTTCCGCCGTTCGAGTTATAGAGATTGTCCACGCGGTAGGTGCCGGGAATGGCGACGAGTTTCTGCGGACCGCTGTTGGCCGGCAGGGTGTGGGCGTCCATCAGGCCGTGAATGTAATAGCTGCCCGTCTGCGCTGAGTTGGCGTTGTATAGGATCGGGAATGTCTTGAGTTTGAGCGTCGTGTCGCCGCGCTGGAAACCATCCACCATCGAGTGAACACCGCCGCCGAGCCCGACCGACTCAATGCCTTTGCCGTCGTTTGCCACGACGAAGTTACAATCGCTGCTGCCGTACGCGGGGTGCTCTGAATCGAGCGAGTTGTGAAAAAAGTCCACCTGGTACGTCGCGCCGGATTGCAGGTTCGACAGCACAACCTTCTGCTCTCCCGCCGGGATTGGAATCGGTGTATCGAGTCCGGGCCCGGTCACCTGGCCACCGGTGCGGTTGGGAAAACCGTTAAGATCGAGCGTGACCGTCGCAGCCGTCGCCGAAGCGCAAAACGCCGCGACACCAACAGTAAGAACTGATCGAGTGAACATGGATCGGCTGTAATCCATTCGCTGCTACCGTGTCAATGGTAACGCTCGTCACTGAATCTCTGTACTGCGTGGGAATCAGACGACGGCCAACGTGATCAACTCGCCGAACACCTTCGAGATGTTCTCCCGGTTGATCTCGTCTATCACCAGCGCGCGCTGGTGCGCGCCGGGTCTTGCTGCGCCCGCCGGCACAACCGCTTGAACACGCCATCCTTGACCTCATATCGGACATCGCCGTTGCGGAGAGAAGCCAGAGATTCCTCGCAAGCTCGGAATGACAACCGGCGGGGAA
>CAZOTB010000010.1:0-60430 GCA_964582645.1 uncultured Verrucomicrobiota bacterium
GCCCGGTAGCTCGTCAGGCTCATAACCTGAAGGTCGCTGGTTCAAATCCAGCCCCTGCACCCATTCGCAAGGCCCGGTTCCGATTCGTTCGGGGCCGGGCCTTGGTGTTTCCAGCCGCAAGTCTTGTATGGTTGACCAGAGCGGGGGAGGTTGCAACCAAGAAATGGGGCGTTCGCGGCCGACGCGATCCGCCGCGCGAGTTCTCAGCGGTCGCACTCGCCCATCACGAAATCAATGCTGCCGAGGATCGCCACCACGTCGGCGATCATGTGACCCTTGAGCAACTGGGGCAAGACCGAGAGGTTCACGAACGAGGGCGAACGAATCTTCAACCTCCACGGCACGCCACCGCCCTTGCTGACAACGTAGAATCCGAGCTGCCCCTTGGGATTCTCGGCTTCGAAGTACGCCTCCCCCGGAGGACAGTTCGGGCCTTCGGTCACCAGAATGAACTGATGGATCAATTCCTCCATCTTCGTGAGCACTTTCTCTTTGCTCGGCAGCAGGAGCTTGGGATCCTGGTAACAAAATGGTCCGCCCGGCATGTTGACGATGCATTGGTTCAGGATGCGGCAACTCTGACGAATCTCCTCGATCCGCACGAGCCAACGGTCGTAACAGTCGCCCACGGTGCCGATGGGAACGTCAAAGTCGAGTTCCCCGTAACACAGGTAGGGGTGGTTCTTTCGCAAGTCGAACTCGACTCCTGATCCGCGGAGGTTCGGGCCGGTCACGCCGTACGCGATCGCAAGCTCCTTCGGGAGAATGCCGACCTTCTGGGTGCGGTCCACAAAAATCTTGTTTCGGTTGAGGAGCGTCTCCACTTCCTCGATCACGGCGGGGAGTTGATCCACAAATTTCTTCACGTCGCCCAGCCAGCCCTCGGGTAAATCGCGCGAGAGTCCGCCGATGCGCGTGTAACTGGTGGTGAACCGCGCGCCCGTCAACGCCTCGATCAGGTTGTAGATTGTCTCGCGTTCGTTGAACGTGTAGAGGAACGCCGTCATCGCGCCGGTGTCCATCGCGAATGCGCCGAGGCCGACGAGATGCGACGAGATGCGCGCCAGCTCGCAGCACATCACGCGGATATACTGGCAACGCGGCGGCAGCTTGTCGTGGATGCCGAGCAGCTTTTCCACCGCGAGCGCGTAGGCGACGTTGTTGGCAAGCGGTGCCAAATAATCAAGGCGGTCGGTGTACGGGATGAACTGTGTGTACGTCATGTTCTCGGCGATCTTCTCGTCACCGCGATGCAGATAGCCGACTTCGGGTCGCGCGCCGGTGATGATCTCGCCGTCGAGTTCGAGCACAATGCGCAACACACCATGCGTGCTCGGGTGGGACGGCCCCATGTTGAGCACGAGTTTCTCGGAGAGGGTGTCCGGCGTGGCAGCGGCTTGGCTCGCCCGCGTCACAGCGTCGGGAATCTGGATTTCCGTCGCCATCGCTCTAGCTCTCCCCTTTCGCCCGTGGCTCGCGCTCGATGGTCGTCGGTCCGCCGGGCGCGCTCACAAATGGGCCTCCAGCGAGAGGCGCCGGCTTGGCCTTGGCGTCAATGTCCTCATCCGGCAACGGCGCATCTTGACCGGCAAGCGGGAACTCTTTTCGCAAGGGATGGTACGGATAGCGATCCCACATCAAAATGCGTCGCAGGTCGGGATGGCCGGTGAAGATGATGCCGTACATGTCGAACGCCTCGCGCTCGTGCCAATCGGCCCCGGGCCACACGCTCACGACGGAGGGACATTCGCACTCGTCCTCCGAGACGCGCACCTTGAGGCGGAGCCAGCACGCGTTCTTGTACGAGTAAAGGTGATAAACGACTTCGAAGCGCGGCTCCTCATCCTGCCAATCCACGCCGCTGATGTCGCTGATCATTTCGAACGACAGTCGAGAGTCATCGCGCAGAAAACGGCATGCGTCCACAATCGCATTTTTCTCGACGAAGACCGATGCTTCGCCACGAAACTCCTTGGCGTCAGAGATCGCGTCGCCAAACCGTTGCTTGAGTGCTTGGGCAGCTTCCAGGGGCGTCATGAGTCAAAGAGAGGTTAGCGGTTGGACGGGGCCGTCCAGAGATCACCGAGGCCGCGTTCCTTCATGATCTTCTTCTGGATTTTCATCAATCCGTCAAGCAAGGCCTCGGGTCGCGGCGGGCAGCCGGACACATACACGTCCACGGGCAGCAGCCGGTCAATCCCCTGCAGCACCGCGTAGGAACGATACATCCCGCCGCTCGACGCGCACGCGCCCATTGCGATCACCCATTTCGGTTCCGGCATCTGATCGTAGATGCGCTTGGCGCACTGGGCCATCTTGTAGGTGACGGTGCCGGCCACGATCATCAGGTCGGCCTGGCGGGGAGAAAACCGCATGACCTCGGCGCCGAAGCGGGCAATGTCGAACCGGGAGGCCCCTGCGGCCATCAGTTCGATCGCGCAACACGCGAGCCCGAGCGGCATGGGCCAGCAGGAGTTGGCGCGCATCCAATCAATCGCCGCATCGAGCCGCGTCGGGATGACGTCGCCCTCGATCTTCGAGTCGTAGGCGATGGTTTGGGTTCGGGTGCTCATGAGGTTTCGTTGGCGACGCAAGCTAGCGAGAATTGGCTGGCCGCGCAAGAAAGTTTGTGATTTTTTTCACGAAGTGATCACAACCCACCGGCGCTTGGATAACAGGTCAGGGTTCGGCATCTCATTCACACCTTGCTTCAGCGAGGTGGACGGCGCCGCCAGGTCTGACCTCAGCCGTTTCAACGGCTTCTCGATCGTCCTTCAAACCGCTGAGGCGGTTCAGCTTCTCTCCGGCTCCCGATCACCTCGCTAAACCGAGGTGTTACTGAGATGGACGCATGACCGGCAACCCACATCTCATCGAAGTCATCCACCGCGAGATTCGCGAGCGAGGACCCCTCCCATTCGTGCGCTTCATGGAACTGGCTTTGTATCATCCCCAGCACGGCTACTACACGTCCGGGAGCGTTCGCATCGGACGTGGGGGTGACTTTGTTACCAGCGCATCTGTGGGGCCGGTATTCGGAGGACTTCTCGGCGATTATCTCGCCAAGCTATGGACGCACATGGGAAAACCGAAGCCCTTCGTCGCACTCGAGCTTGGAGGAAACAAGGGCTGGCTCGCGCAGGACATCCTGCAATGGGCACGGCAACGAAACCCACGCTTCGCCGAAGCGCTGGACTACTGGGTGTGCGAACGAGGCCAGGCGACGAGCGTCGAGCACAGCCATGAGGGAAAGTGGTTCACTGATTGGACCCAGATCGAGAGCGATTCGGTGGTTGGATGTATCTTCTCGAACGAACTGGTGGATTCATTTCCGGTTCATCGCATTCGCCGCGAGAACGGTGCGTGGCGGGAACTGTATGTGGATGTGAAGGACGACCAGTTCTCGTTTCAATCGCAACCGCTGAGTTTTCCACCAGGGGATCTGCCCTCGCCCCTCCGGTACGGTCCGTATCCCGATGGATACACGACGGAAGTCAACTTTGCGGCGTTCGACTGGCTCGAACAGATGGCGCGGATTCTGAAGCGGGGTGTCCTGCTCACGATTGATTACGGTTACGAGGACGCGGATTACTACGCACCCCATCGGACGGACGGCACGCTCCTCTGTTACCATCGGCACCGCACGAACTGCAATCCGCTTGATCACGTTGGCGAACAGGACATCACTGCGCACGTGAATTTCACCCGGCTCACCGCCTGGGGGCAGCAGATCGGATTGGAGCTGCGACGGTTCACCGACCAGTCCAATTTTCTCGTGGACTCCTGCCGCGAGGAGATCGAGCGAATCGTCAATGCAAATCCCGGACAGCCCGACAAGGCGCGTCCACAACTCCAGACCTTGCTCCATCCCGGTGGCATGGGACGGGCGTTCAAGGTGTTGGTGCAGGAGAAGAGAATCGGTGCTGCGAAGCTGTCGGGGCTGAAGTACACTCGCCCTCTCTGACGTGAAGCTGGCTGTGGGCCTGCTCCCACACTCAGCCGGCTCGCATCATCGCCCAGTTGGGATGTTTCTCCAATCGGCGTTCCATGTCTCGGAACGCCGCGAGTGAGCGCTTGAGCTTCACGTACGCATCGCCACCGACCGAGTATCCCTGGAACCCAATCTCACCCCGGTAGCCAATCTTCCGCAACAGACCGAGGAAGGCGAAATTGTCGAGATCGCCTTCGTCGAGCGGCTCGATGGTGGCGGGCATCCCGCCCACGGGCTGTGGGTGACGACGGCTGCCGCAGAGATTGACCGAGGCCAGCCACGGCGCAGCCTGTTCCAATCGCGCGCCGAGCTCCTGGCCGTCCACCGCGTACCAATGATAGCCGCAGAACACGGTGCGGAGTCGCGGGTGCTTGCGCTTCTCGCACAACCGCACCGCGTCCTCGATTCGCTCGAGCCAGAAATTCATGTGCGGGTACAACGCGATCGTGATCCCACGTCGCTCGGCTACAGGCAACATCCGCTCCAGCCAGCGCAGCATCTGCCCGTCATGGGTCGCGTCGGACTTCTGGATGTTCTTGTCCGTGGTGCGTACTGCCAGCTCGATCCGGTCGCAGCCTTCCAACGTCTCGACCAGGCGGACGATGCGCCGGTTGACGGCGTCGTCATCGCCGCCCGCGACATCGAGCGTCGCATAGACCGCAGAGATGTTGATCCCGAACTTGGCCTTCACGCCGGCGACCCGCGGCACATCGTTCCAAGCCGCCTCGTTCCAAGCCGTCAAATACCCCGCGTCGTATCCGAGTTCACGCAGCATCTCGCAGCGCGCATCAAACTCATACGCGCCGAGGCTCGTGTAGAAATACGTGTCCATCGCGAAAACGCGGTAGCTCATGGGATTGACCTGACTCGAAGGTTAGGGGTTGATGAACCGCCCAAAGGACAGCACACCGTTGGTGGAAGCCGCGGCCACGCTCACGACGCCGGTCCCGGCGCCGCCTCCCGGCGGCACGATGCCGGTGATCATCTCGCGACTTACGACCTGTACATCCGTGAGCGGGAGATCCACCGGCGGTCCGATTCGAACTTCCGAGATCGTTCCGTTGGTGGGAAAACCGACGCCGAAAATGGTGACCGATGTCGCGATGTCGCTGTTGCCACGCGTGGACGTCACGATCTTCGTGACGACGAACGGCCGCAATCCGACCACGACCTGGTTGATCAACAACGAATCCGCGCCACTGACCGTTTGGTTCTGATTGATGTCGCCGTTGCTGAAGCCGGCGGAGGCGAAGATGGGATGCGTGTTCGAGCGCAGGCCGACCAACACCTGGTTGATCAGCAACGAGTCCGCGCCCGTGACATGGAAATCGCCGTTCACATCGCCGGGCGGGAACATTACGAACGCCAGCGCGAACGGACTGAGCGAGTCCACCTGGCCGCAGATGGTACCGCTCGCGAAGCCGCCGGGCAACACCGTCACGTCCTCCCACACGCCGAGTTCCTCGTGTAACACGCGCAGCAGGTCGAACAACTGCGGGTCGTCGAGGCCGGGCAGGCTGAAGCAGACCGTGATCGGGCCTTCGTAGATCGCCGTCGTGTGGATGTCGAACACCTCGTCGTTGAAGACATCGTACCCGGGCGGCAGTTGGCCGATGCTTGCGGGGTCAATCGGCGTGATCCTCGTCAAGCCCGCCGTGGTCACGTTCGAGAAGGTCACAGTCACGTCCAACTCGATGCCGAGGATTTGTGTGGTGAGATTCACAGTCACATTTGTCCCTTCGGGCGTTGTCGCACCGATAAGGATCGCGACGGTCGTTTCCAGGCTGCTCGATGTTCCGTCGCTCGCCTGGTACGTGAAGAAATCGGACCCCGCGTAGCCAGTATCGGGGGTGTAATCGAACGACCCGTCTGGGTTCAACACGAAGCTGCTCGCGTGGCTCGGTCCGGTCACCAGCATCGCGGTGAGCGTATCGTTGGTATCGGGGTCGGTGTCGTTCGCGAGCACGCCCGGGGCGGGCACGCTCAGCGGCGCATCTTGCACCGCCTCGAACTCGTCATAGACAGCCATCGGTGCGTTGTTGCTCGCAGCCTGCACTTGCACACAGGCCGAGAACTCGGAGGTGTCGGTCGGAAATCCGAACTCATCCAGCCTCGTCGCAATCGCAGTGAGGAAGCGACCGGCAGGAACGGAGATCGGCAGGCTGGTGTCGAGCGTCAGATCCCCGCTGCCGTCCGTGAGCTGAAAGAGCGCGCCGACGGATTCCTCGGCTTCGCCATGGCCGGACGTATCGCAGCCTGCGTTCGAGAAAAACTCGATCAGGAACTCGGTGTCCGGGACGCTGTTCAGGCTGCCCTGAATGATGGTGTTGACGCCGTCGGAAGCCGCGTTGGTGAGCACCGGGAAGTTCTGCAACGCGTTTGCGCCCGCGTCGGCGTCGCCCGCGTCGTTGGCGGTGACACCATCGTTGGAGAGATCAATGCCGAGTCCGCCATTGGCGAAGATGAAGTTTTCGCTGATCGTGTTCTTATCGCCCGAAACCACCGCGACGCCGGCGCCGGTGCTGTGGGCAATGATGTTGGCGTTGACGGCATTCTCGGATGAATCCTCGATCTCGATGCCGATGCCGTTGCCGGCCGCGTTCGTGCCGGTGGCGTCCACGCCGATGACGCACGCGATGACGGTGTTGAGCCCGCCTTGGAACATGCGAATGGCGGCGCCGTCAAACCGGGTAATCGCCAGTCCCGACACCTGCGAACCGAAGCTCTCGAACCTCAACCCATCTGCGTCCGCGCCCGCGTTGGCGCCGTCGAGTTGAATCACAAATCCGTTGGTGATGCTGCCCGAAGTGTCGCCGCTGATTTCCACCGCATCGGTGATCGAAGGCAGCGGGGAAGCGGGGGCGATGATGTGCGGTCCCGACCCAACGATGTTGAACACGATTTCATCGTTGAAGAACAGGTCGTTCTCGTGTGCGTTGGCATCGAGAATCGCCTGCCGAAACGAACCCGCACCGGTGTCATTGGTCGAGGTTACCGTGTAAGTATCGGCGAATGTGGGCCGGCTCAAAGCGAGCGTCAGGATACCAGCGCAAGCCAGGCTTTTGGACAGCACGAACAACGTTCTCATAAGGACTCCTCGGTCAGCGCCGCATCCTTAACAAAGCGGTTCGGGTGCGTCAATTCGATTTCTGTAAACCACCCGGCTCCAATTCCTCATTGCCGGGCGCTTCCGCGTTCTGCTATCTGTTCGACCCATGACTTCGAAGTCCATCCAGAGCGTCGAGCAACTCGAAGAGATGCTGAGCGAACCGACGCCTGCGCTCGTCGAGATGATGCGCACACTGCCGGGCGACCTCATGGTCCTGGGTGTGGCAGGGAAAATGGGTCCCTCACTCGTGCGCATGGCCAAACGCGCCTCCGACGCCGCGGGCACGAAACGACGCGTCATTGGCGTCTCGCGCTTCTCCGAGAAGAAGCAGGAGAAGGAACTTCAGAAGCACGGCATCGAGACCATCAAGTGCGACCTCCTGGATCGCGCCGCCCTGGCGAAGCTGCCCGATGCGCCCCTCATCGTATTCATGGCCGGGATGAAGTTCGGTTCGACTGGCAACGAATCGCTTACCTGGGCGATGAACACCTACCTCCCCGGGATGGTCTGCGAGAAATACCCACGCAGCCGCATCGTGGCGTTCTCGACCGGCAACCTCTACGGACTCGTGCCGGCAACTTCGGGCGGCTCGGTCGAAAGCGATTCGTTGCGGCCCGACGGCGACTACGCGATGAGCTGTCTCGGCCGGGAACGGATGTTCGAGCATTTCAGCCGGGCCAACAAGACCCCGGTAGTGTTGATTCGACTCAACTACTCCACCGAAATGCGCTACGGCGTGCTGGTGGATCTCGCGACCAAGGTCTGGACGGGCAAACCGATTGACCTCGCAATGGGCAACGTCAACTGCATCTGGCAGGGCGACGCCAACGCAATGTCGCTGCGCGCGTTCGAGCAGGCCGCCAGTCCCGCGACGTACCTGAACGTGTCGGGGCCGGAGTTGTTGAGCGTGCGGCGCGTGTGCCATCAGTTCGGCGAGATGATGGGCAAGAAGCCGATCCTCGAAGGCAAAGAGATCGGCGACGCGTTGATCAACAACGGCCAACTCGGTCACCGGCTCTACGGTTATCCGCGGGTCACCGCGCAACAGATGTTGATCTGGATCGCCGACTGGGTGATGCGCGGCGGCAAGAGCCTCGGCAAACCAACGCACTTCGAGTCGAGGGATGGGAAATTTTGAGGGAACCGAGGTCGCCCCGGTGCCCCCCGCGTTGCGGAAGAACGCGCATGGTCACGCGAGAATTCCATCACCGGAAACCCCAAACGCAATCCCTTTCGGGCGCCTCTTCAACTCGTCAGTTGGAATTTCCTCGGTTGAATGTGCTGAAACAAGCTGAAGCGTGAACTCCGAACGCAACCCTCATGAAGCTCGCGCTTGGAGTTCAAGCTTCAGCTTGTCGGAGTACCAACAAGCAAAGGATGCGCCCGTCCATTTCTCACCGACATAATTTCGGTCGCAAAAAAAAACGACTCACCATATTGTCTGCACGATTTTATGTCGGTGCGGTCTAAGTCCGAGGGTCAACCATCAACACGTTGCGCATAGGAATCGTTGGGACGGGAATGGCGGGTCGCTTCCACGTCGAATGCCTGCGGCGGGCGTACGGCGTCCGAGTCGAACTGGCGGGCGTTACGTCGCGGCGCAAGGAAAGCCGGGCGGCATTTGGGAAAAGTCACTCGATCCCTGTGTTCGAAGATGCCGCGGCGATGCTGGACAAGATTGATATTCTCGACATCTGCTCCCCACCTTACGCACACGAGGAAGCGATCCTCGCCGCAGCTTCTGCCGGCAAGGCAATCATCTGCGAGAAACCGCTCACGGGTTATTTTGGTCCGCCAAACGCCGGCGAGAAGTATCGCGGCGACAAGGATTCGAAACAGAAGATGCTCGACGACACGATCGCACGCTTGCAGGGGATCGCAAAGGCGGTTCGCAAGAGCAAGAGCGTGTTCGGATACGCCGAAAATTTTGTGTACGCCCCGAGCGTGCAGAAGGAGCGAGAGATCATCGAGAAGACAGACGCCCAGGTTCTGCGCATGACCGGCGAGGAATCCCACAATGGCTCGGCGTCGCCCGTGTACGGCATCTGGCGCTTTGGCGGCGGCGGATCGTTGATCGGCAAAGGCTGTCACCCGCTTGGCGGCATGCTGTACCTCAAACGCCGGGAAGGCATCGCGCGCAACGGGAAACCGATTCGGCCCAGGAGCGTCAGCGCGCGGACGCATCAACTTACGCGCCTGCCGTCGTATCAAGATCGCAGCCTGCTTCGCACCGATTATCACGACATCGAGGATTACGGTTTCATGCACGTGACGTTCGAGGATGGCACCGTGGCGGATGTGCTCACGAGCGAGGTTGTGCTCGGTGGCATCTACGATTACATCGAAGTGTTCGCGAACAATCATCGCACGCGCTGCCGCATCAGCCCGACCGGTTTGGTGGACGCCTACAACCCGCGCGGGGAGCAGTTCAAAGATGTCTATCTCATCGAGAAGGCCAGCACGAAGGAAGGTTGGTCGCCCGCGGCGCCGGACGAGAATTTCACGATGGGTTATCAGGGCGAGATGCAGGACTTCGTGACCTGCGCTGCGCAGAGAGCGCAGCCGCAATCCGATCTCGATCTTGCGCTCGACACAACCGCCACCATCTACGCCGCATACGTTTCGGATGAGAAACGTGGCGCGGAAATCGAGATACCGCAACTGTGACAACGAACACAACGATCATGGCTTCCACATCAAAGACGCTGAAAGTCGGAATCGTAGGCTTGGGACATCTCCATCCGCGATCGTACATGACCCATTTCAAGGCCGTGTCGAGCACCGAGGTCGTTGCCGCGGCCGAGACGGACGCAGCTTTGCGCGAGCCGTTCTGCAAGGATTTTGGCCTCCGCGGCTACGGTTCGCTCGACGAGATGCTCGACAAGGAGCGCCTCGACGTGGCAGCGATTTTCCTTCCCCACTCCGACTGTCCGGACGCAGCCGCGAAGTGCGCGGCGAAAAAGATTCACCTCATGGTCGAGAAACCGATGGCTGCCAGCGCAGCCGGTGCGGAACAAATCGCGAAGTCGGCGCACAAGGCCGGGGTGAAACTGACGACCGGCTACTGCTGGCGATTACATCCTGTGGCGCGCGAGTTCAAACGCATCATCGAGGAAGGTTCGATTGGCCGGGTCGTGGGCGGAGAAGGCCGTTGTGCCGCAGGCCGCCTCACCCGGTACATCGAGGGGCATTCACCCTGGATGCTCCAGCGGAAGCGATCCGGCGGCGGGCCGATGTACAACCTCGGTGTGCATTGGATTGACCTCTTTCGTTGGATGCTCTCCGATGAGGTGGTCGAAGTCTCGGGCCAGAATGTGAAGGTCAACACGCAATACGATATCGAGGACAATTCCTTCGCCCACCTCCGCTTCCGTGGCGGTGCGGTCCTCGCTCTCGACATCAGCTACACCGTGCCCGACGCCTTCCCCTACGGGCGCGATCTCTATCTCGCGGTCCGCGGCACAAAGGGTGTGATTACCTGGGCGCCCGCGTACGAAGGGCAGAAGGACATGCTTTTCATTTGCAGCGATCATCCGAGTTTCGCCGGGTCGCCCAAGGTGACTCGCGAATACGAACTGCAACCCACGCCCGGCTACTCGGGCTTCATGGGCCGCGAATACATCCGCGGATTCGCCGATGCCGTATTGCATGACAGGCAGCCGTTCATCACCGGCGAAGATGGCGTGGCGGCGCTGCGCGTCGTGGAAGCGGTGTACCGGGCAAGCGAGGAGAAGAAGTGGGTGGCAGTGGAAAGCAAAGCTCGAAATCTGAGATCCGAAATCCGAAACAAGTCCAAATGAAGCAAATTTCCAAACCGGCGGCCCCGACTACTCAGGCTGTTGTGGACATTTCTTCGTTTCGAATTTCGTGCTTGTTTCGGATTTCGAGATTCGGATTTCGGATTTAAGCATACGCTGAGGCACGAAGAAACGGGATCAACTGAGGAAACATTATGAGCAAGAAGATCAAATGGGCCGTGACGGATTACATCGAGGACAACCTCGACTGGGAAGCGGAACAGATGAAAAAGGCGGGCATCGAGTTCTCAGCCTACCAACTCAAGTTCAAGCCCGAGTCCGAGGTGGTCGAGAAGATCAAAGACGCCGACGTCGTCCTGGTGAACATGGTCAAGTTCGACGAGTCGCTCATCTCGAAGTTGCCGAAGTGCAAGCTGCTGATCCGCCACGGCATCGGCTACGACAACGTGGACGTCGCGGCATGCACAAAACACGGCGTCGTGTTCGCCTATCAGCCCGACTACTGCATGGAAGACGTGGCCGAGCACGCGATCGCGTTGATCTTCGCCTGCGGGCGCAAGGTGGTGTGGAGTCGGCGCACACTCGACAAATCCAGCGCCAAGGGCCAGTGGGATTTCTCCGACCTGTTCCCGCTCGTGCGCATGGCGGACAAGACGCTTGGCATCGTCGGCCTCGGTCGCATCGGCAGCCGCGTGTGCAAGAAAATCAAATCGTTTGGCTTCCGCATCATCGGCTGCGATCCGTACCTGAGCGCGGAACGGAAGAAGGAGCTGGGCATCGAGTTCGTGGACCGCGACACGCTGTTCCGCACCGCCGATTACATTACGCTGCACACGCCGTTGAACCCCGAGACGAAACACCTCGTCAACGCGCAGACGCTGAGCCTGATGAAACCCACCGCCTACGTCATCAACACGTCGCGCGGACCGATGGTGGATGAAGAGGCGCTGGCCGCGGCATTGCGGAAGAAACAAATCGCCGGGGCCGCGATTGATGTGTTCACGGTCGAGCCGCCTCCGCCCACACATCCGTTCTTCAGCTTGGACAATATCGTGTTGACGCCGCACATCGGCTGGGCGTCCGACGAAGCCGGGTGGGAGATTCGCAAGAGCATCGTGAACGATGTCCTCGCGTTCGCAGCGGACAAGCCGCCGCGCAACGTCGTGAACAAGGAATTGTTGAAGGGAAAGAAGGCATGAGAATCACGAAGGTCAAAGGTCCGCTGCCCGGGCCAAAGGGAAAGGTGCTCCTTGACAAGTGGCATCAATTCGAGGCGGACGTCGTCGGGTTCCAAGCGCCCGTCGTGTGGGATCACGCCAAGGGCTGCGTTGTCACCGACGTGGACGGCAACACCTACCTCGATTGGACCTGCGGCGTGCTCGTCACCAACGTCGGCCATTGCCATCCGCATCTCGTCGCGGCGATTCAAAAAGCTGCGACGCGACTTCTCAACAACTACGAGTGCGCCAACGTCGAGCGCATCGAGGCAGCCGAGCGGTTGATCAAGGCGCTCCCGAAGCACCTCAACCGCTGCTTCTTCCTTTCGACCGGCAGCGAAACGACCGAGGCCGCGCATCGGCTGATGAAGCGCAAGACCGGCAAGTACGAAGTGCTTTGCTTCCATGGCGGATTTCACGGCCGGACCTACGCCGCGGCTTCGATGGGCGGAATGCCCGGGCCGAAAAAGGGGTATGGACCCACGATCCCCGGCATGATCCGCATCCCATACCCCAATCCGTACCGTGACCCGAACGGCTGGTGCGACGACGGCCCGAGCTTCAAGCGGTACTTTGATTACATCGAGGAAGTCGTTGCCGCCAACTCCACCGGTAGCCTCGCGGGTTGCATGGTCGAGCCATACGAAGGCGCGTCGGGTTTCATCTTCCCGCCCAAAGGCTGGCTCAAGCGACTGGAAGAATGGGTCCACGCGAAAGGAATGCTCCTGACCGTGGACGAAGTGCAGGCGTCCTACGGTCGCACCGGCAAGATGTGGGCCATCGAACACGAAGACATCAACGCCGACATCCTCACCATCGGCAAAGCGATCGGTTGCGGCATGCCGGTATCGGCGGTCGCCGCCACTGCGGACGTGTTCTCGTGTCTCAGCAAAGGCGAGATGTCGAGCACGCTCGGCGGCAACCCGATGGCCAGCGCCGCCGTCAGCGCCGTGCTCGACATTTACCAGCGCGAGCCGCTGGTCGAGAACTCCGCCAAGATGGGCGCATATATGAAGAAGCGTCTGACCGAGATGTCTGAGCGCTGCAAATACCTGGGCGACGTCCGCGGCATGGGCCTCGTGATGGGGTTGGAGTTTGTGAAGGACAAGAAAACAAAGACGCCCGCGCCCGAGTTGATCAAGCCGCTGATGGTGGACTGCGCCAACCACGGCCTGCTCATCGGCTCGGTCGGCATGTACGGCAACGTGATCCGCGTCGCCCCGCCGCTCTGCATCACGAAGGCCGAGGCCGACGAGAGTCTCGAGATCATGGAAGGCGCATTGGGGAGGCTGAAAATATGAACCAATCCATTCCACAAACCGTTGCGAAGCTGCTTCCCGACGCGCAGAAGTTCCTGTGCGACCTGATGCGCTTCGAATCCACACCCGGCAACGAACATGAGGCGATGCTGTACTGCGAGAAACAATTCTCCAAACTGGGCGTCACTGTCGAGAAAGTCGCGCTCTCCGACGCGATCAAGAACGACCCCGATTACTCGACGCCCGTACCCGGCATCAAGTACGACGGGCGCTTCAACCTGCGCGTCGTCCGCAAGGGCAAGGGCCGCGGACGCAAGCTTCTGCTCAACGCCCACACCGACGTCGTGCCCGCATCGGAGGGACAGGTCGGAGCTTTCGACCCCCGCGTCGAGAACGGCATCGTGTTCGGTCGCGGCGCGTGCGACGACAAGGGCCAGGTCGCGCTGATCTACCTGCTCTTCAAGACCCTCGACGCGCTCAAGGTGCAGACCGCGGGCGACGTGGTTGCGCACGTCGTCGTCGAGGAAGAGAACGGAGGCAACGGCACGCTTGCCATGGCGCGTACCAAGGAAAAGGCCGACGGCTGCATCGTCCTCGAAGCAACGGACGGCAAGCTGTTCACGTCCATCCGAGGCGCAATCTGGTTTCATCTCGAACTACACGGCAAAGCCGGGCACAGCGGCCAGGCGGGCGTGACCAAGAGCGCGCTGCTCCTGGCGCGCGACGCCATCGCGATCCTCGAGAAATACCATGCCGAGTTGCTGGCTTCGTCGCGTGGCATTCCGCTGTTCGATCCGTACCCGAACCCGATGCCGATCACGTTCGGCAAACTGCAGGCCGGCAACTGGCCCGCCGCCGCGCCGAGCCGGGCGGTCATGGAGGGAGTACTCGGGTTGCTGCCGAACAAGACCAAGGAACAGGTCATGGAAGGAATGCGCGAGGCGCTCGTCAAGGGCGGCGACGAGTTTCTCTCGAAGAACTTCGACCTGAGTTTCATGTACCGACACGACAGCAGCGTGGTGGACCCGAAGCACGAGTTCCCCCAGAGCATCCTTGCGGCGGGTAAGAAGGCCGGTCATTCGCTCGAAGTCAGCGCCATGACCGCCTCCTGCGATGCGTGGCTCTACAACAACCAACTCGGCATCCCGACGGTCGTGTACGGCGCCGGCACGTTAAAGGTCGCGCACTCGAAGGACGAACAGATCGCGATGAAGGACATCGCGGACGCCGCGGAGGTTCTCACGACGTTGGTGCAGGATTATTGCGGGAAGAAATGATGACGGCGATTCCCCCTCATCTTTGTGGCATGTGTCGCGCGCGTCGTTTGCTTTCGTTTGGAGTTCAAGCTTTAGCTTGCTTCGAGACGCGAATCCCAGACAAGCTGAAGCTTGAACTCCAAACGCAAGCAGTTTGAGGGTCTTGGTCGGTGTCAACAACATGAAAGCACTCGTCAAAACCCAAAAGGGCAACGGCTTCCTCGAACTCCGGGATGTCCCCGAGCCGACACCGAAAAACGGCGAGGTGAAGATCGAGGTCGCGGCGTGCGGCATCTGCGGCACGGACATCCACGTGCGCCACGACGAATTTCCCTACTGGCCGCCGGTCATCCTCGGGCATGAATTCACCGGCACCGTCGTCGAGCTTGGTACTGATTGCACGGTCGCCAAAGTCGGGGATCGCGTGGTGGCCGAGCCGCACACCAAAGCGTGCGGACAATGCTATCTCTGTCGCACCGGCAACATCCAGATCTGCCCGAACAAACGTTCGCCCGGCTGGGGCATTGATGGCGCGATGACCAAATACATCTGCTACCCGGAGCGTCTGCTGCACAAGATTCCCGACACGATGACATTCGACCAGGCAGCGCTCGTCGAGCCGACCGGCAACTGCGTCACCGACATCATCGAACACTCAAAAATCACGCCCGGCGATTTCGCCGTCGTGATTGGGCCGGGCCCGATCGGTTTGCTTGCCGCGATGGTCGCGCGCGCGGCGGGGGCGCGTGAAGTGGCGATCATCGGCACGCCCGGCGACGTGAACCTGCGGTTGAAGAAAGCCCGCGAGCTTGGCTTCGACAAGATCATCAATATCGGCGAGACCAACTCGGTCGAGGCCGTGATGTCCATGACGAACGGCATCGGGGCCGACATCGTCATCGAATGCAGCGGCTCGCCCCGCGCGATCCCGGGCACGATTGATCTCGTGCGCAAGATGGGCAAGATCTGCGTGATTGGTCTTACCGGCAACAAGAACGTCGAGATACCGTGGGACAAGTTCTGTTTCAAGGTCGTGGACGTTCATTTCTGTCTCTCGACCACGTACACGTGCTGGGACCGCAGCATCGCTTTGATCGACAAGGGGCTCGTGACGCCCGAGAAGTTGATCACGCATCGCGAGCCACTCGCCAACTGGGAACGCGTCTTCGACGACCTCGAAGCGCTCAAGGGACTCAAGGGATTGCTGATTCCGTGAAAGGTTGATTATGGCAAAGACACTTGGCTTCGGAATCCTCGGCGCGGGACTGGTCGCGCCGTTTCATGCGAAATCGCTGCTCAACTCCAAGGGCGGCAAACTCGTCGCGTTCTGCGACATGGCAAAGGATCGCGCGGACAAACTCGCCACCGAGTACAAGGTCAAGGCGTACTACGCCCTCGACGACATGCTCCAGAGTCCCGAGATCGACGTCGTCAACGTCTGCCTCCCGAACCATCTCCACCACGACGCCGTCATCCAGTGCGCGGCGGCGGGCAAACACGTGCTCACCGAAAAGCCGCCCGCCATGACGTTGCGCGAGACCGACTCCATGCTTGCCGCCTGTCGCAAGGCCAACGTGAAGTTCGGCTGCACCGTCCAGTGTCGCGTGCGCAAGGCGATCCAGGCGATGAAGAAGGCGATCGACGCCGGTCGCTTCGGCAAACTGCTCCATGCCGACACCTACATGAAATGGTTCCGCACCAGCGAGTACTACCACAGCGACGCATGGCGCAGTTCGCGCAAATCCGGCGCGGGCGTGACCGTCCAGCACGCGTTTCATTACATTGACCTGCTCCAGTACCTGATGGGCCCGGCGAAGACGGTGCAGGCGCGCATGAACAACCTCGCCCATCCCACCGTGCAACTCGAAGACACGCTGCTGGCGATCGTGGACTACGCCAACGGCGCGCAAGGCATCGTGCAGGCTTCGACCGCGCTCTGGCCGGGCACGGACATCCGGGTCGAGATCAACGGCACCGACGGCACCGCCATCATGGCCGGTGAGAAGATGACGACATGGAAGTTCAAGGAAGAACGTCCCGAAGACGCGGAGATTCGGAAGTACGGCAGCGCCGAGCAACACACCGCCGCCGGTGGCCCTGCCGATTTCGGATTTGCCGATCACCTGGTCGTGATCCAGGACATGATTGACGCGGTGAACAACAATCGCGAGGTCGTCATCCCCGTCGCGTCCGTGCGTCCGACGCTGGAGATGGTGATCGCGATGTACCAAAGCGCGCATCGCAATGCTCCGGTGTCCCTGCCGGTGCAGGACGACGACAGCATCTGGAAGTAAAAGCATGTAGCCGCGATTGACGGACGGGCGCGCTTCTGGCATTCATCCACGCCCATCGCTTTGGACACGAGCGCGGAGGGAATTCCGATTCATACTACAAACGCCTTTGGAGTCGTCGGCCGCGAGCGGTTCCGAGCGATGTTTTGAAAAACAGACGACATGAGTCAGATTGATTCACGGATTCACCGGATTCTGCAGCACGGCATCGTCATCCCGGCCAGTCCGCTGGCGTTGAACGCGCAACGCAAGCTGGACGTCCGTCGCCAGCGCGCGCTCTGCCGCTATTACATCGCGGCCGGCGCGGGCGGAATCGCCGTGGGCGTGCACACGACGCAGTTCGAGATTCGCGATCCGAAGGTCGGTTTGTTCCAGCCGGTGCTCTCCATTGCCAAAGAAGAATTCGATCGTGCCGACGCCTCGCGCACAAATCCGCTGGTTCGCATCGCCGGCATTTGCGGTCGCACCGATCAGGCGACTGCCGAGGCGGAAATGATCCGCAGCCTCGGCTACCACGCCGGCTTGCTCAGTCTCGCCGCGATGAAGGACGCAGACGACGACACGTTGATCGCGCATTGCAAAGTGGTCGCGTCCATTACGCCCCTGGTCGGCTTCTATCTGCAGCCGAGCGTGGGCGGACGAATCCTCGGCTACGAATTCTGGCGGCGATTTGTCGAGATCGAGAACGTGGTCGCGATCAAGATGGCACCGTTCAACCGCTACCAAACCATTGATGTCATCCGCGCCGTGGATGACGCCGACCGCCGCGACATCGCGCTCTACACCGGCAACGACGACAACATCGTGATGGATCTGCTCACGCCCTACCGGTTCAAAGTTCATGGCAAGATCGTCGAACGCCGCATCGTCGGCGGGTTGCTCGGGCATTGGTCGGTCTGGACGAAGAAAGCGGTCGAGTTGCTCGACAAATGTCACGCGATCGTCAAGGAGCACGAGCCCATCACGCTGGAGATGCTGCGGTTGAACGTGCAGGTCACCGACGCCAACGCGGCGTTCTTCGATCCCGACCACGGTTTTGCGGGGTGCATTGCCGGGCTGCACGAGGTGTTGCGTCGGCAGGGATTGTTGGAAGGTATCTGGTGTCTCAATCCGAAGGAAAGGCTCAGTCCCGGCCAGAGCGAGGAGATTGACCGCGTCTATCAGGCTTACCCGCATCTGAACGATGACGCGTTCGTGAAGAAGCACCGGGATGAGTGGCTCAAGAGTTGAACCGCCTGCTTCTTCAGTTTTTCCCCTCGATTGATCGGACGAAATACTGCCGCGGGCCGGGCGGACGACGTTCGAAGGGGTGCTGTTTGCCGGTCAGCACGTAGAGACATTCAGCCACGCATTCCTTGAGCGTGTCCGACAAGTCTGGGCTCTTGGCGAACTGATCCTCGAGGAACGAGGTGATCGGTGGGAGTTGGCCCGCGTTCGGCAACGCACGCGCGATGCGAGCCAGGGCGACCGCCGAGTTCATCCTCACTGAATCGTGATCGTACACGGGACCGAACGGCGTCGGGATTACCTTGTCGGCGAGCATCTGTTTGAGGCGCACCACGGCGCGTGCGTCGCCGATGCGGCCGAGCGACCACGCAGCGGCAGCGCGGGTTTGGAACTGCTCGCTGCTGACATTCTGCAGCACCGCGATCAAAGGCTGCACGAACGAGGCATCGTTGATCTTGCCGGCTGCGGTCGCGGCTTCGAGGCGCGGCGGAAAATCGGGATCGGTCAACACGGGAATCAACGCCGCCGTGGCCCGCTTGTCGCGAATCTCGCCCAGTGACCAGGCGGCCATGGCACGCTTCTCCGCCATTTCGTTTCGCAACTGCTGCAGCAACGTGTCCACCGCATCAGGGTCGGCGATTTTTCCGAGCGCCTCGATTGTGTTGAGCGCCGCTTCCTTGTCCGAATCACCCACGGCTTTGCAGAGGCCGCTGGTCGCGCGCTTATCCCGGTACTCACCGAGCGCCCATGCCGCCTCGCGACGCGCGGGCGCGGATTCGTTCGCAAGCTGGCCGACCAGCTTGGGCAGAGCTTCATTCGTCAGTTGCAGACCAACGAGTCCCTTCGCAGCAGCGCGTCGCACGAACTTTTCGGGATCGTCCATGCGGCTGATCAACGGAACAATCGCGTCCGGGCTGCGGAACGCCCCCAGTGTCGCCGCAGCCTCGATGCGGACGGTCATGTCGGAGTCGTGGAGCAGTCCAATCGTGGTTTGAACCCGGCCACGGGCGTCGAGTGCACGCAGCGCCGCCGCGACCTGCTTTCGGACAAACGCATGTTGATCGCCCGCCATTTCCGCCACGGGAGCTTCCACGGGGAAATTCGCAACGCTGCCCAGCGCGCCCACGGCTGCGGCGCGCACGAGAGGGTCGGCGTCCTGGAGCGAGTGGAGCAATGCTTTGAGGCTGTCCTCGGTTTGCACCTTGAACCGTCCCATCGCCGTCGCAGCGCTCTGCCGCACGCGCGGCGACTTGTCCGACATTGCCCGTGTCAGCCCCTCGAGTGCCTGCGGCATGTCGAGACGGCCCAGCGTGGTCGCGGCGGCCATGCGAACCGGCTCCGACTCGTCCTTGGTGGCTCGTTCGACGACGGCGCTGACGGTGTCCTTCGCTGCCCATTGGCCGAGAGTCCAAAGGGCGAAACAACGCGCAGCGGCCGTCTTGTCATTGAGAGCGTTCATCACGGCCGCGGGATCGCGTTGGTCGGGCAGTTTCCCCATCGCCATCAGCAAATCGGCGCGCACCGCGTCATTGCCTTCGGCGGAAAGCCGGCGCGCGAGGTCGGGGTTCACCCGGGAGAGAGTGGAATCGCCGAGCGCCCACGCGGCATCGCTGCGTATGCGGCGGTCGGGATTGTCGGCGTACGAGAGCAGGAGCGCAATGTCCTTGTCGGTCGGCGGACCGAAGTCGTGCGGGATCTCGAGGTCCTTCGAGTTGATCGGGCGCGTGGCCGTGATCGTGAGCCAGCTTGCCATCAGCACCGCGGTGATCATTCTTCTCTCCCGTACAGGAAGTGGAACCGAACCAGCGCGAGAAATAGCATCACGACCGTCAGCCCTCCCATCAGGAACATGTGCGTTTTCCACAACGCGCTGAAGCCCGGGTATTGCAGCAGGCTGTCACACATGACCTGGATCGCCGCGGCGAATGGATTCCAAACGAGGCACCAGAACTTGGCAGTGTTGGACAGCCGCTCTCCCGCGAGGATGCTCAACAGCGTCACCACGCACAACACGCCCGCGATCCCATACGCTGCGCCGGTAGCGGCTGCGGTGGATTTGAAGTAGCACGAGCAACAGATGCCGATGGAAACGAACGCGATATTCACCATGATCAACAGCGCCGCCCAGTCGAGCAGACGCCAGTAGGATTCCGCGGACTCCAGATAGTAGAACGCGCCAAACATCGGCACCGAGCTCACCAGGAAGATCGTCACGAACCAAAGGATCGCGCGGAGTTTGCCCAGAATCACCCGGCGAGGAGCCAGGGGCGAAACCTTGAGCATTTCCAGCGTGCGCGATTCGACCTCGGTGGTGATCGCGCTTGCCCCCAGGCTCGGTGCGATGAGGATGACAAGCGACAGTTGGAAGATGATCGCCACGACCCGCAGGGTGTCCGGCGACCACCAACCGTAGGTGGCGCCGACCGCGATCATCAACAGGATTGAGACGGCAATGCAGGCAGTGAGTCCCCGGATGAAGATGTGCGGTCTGCCAAGGATGCGGCGGCGGAGTTCGGCGACGAAGATCGGGTTCGCCCGGTCGCGCACCATTCGTTTGCGACGGAGCGGGTCGAACAGGTAGAACGGCCACGTGAGCCGGCGTTGCACTGCGGTCCTGGTATCTTCGTAGTGACGAACGCGTGCCGTCTCCCCCCACGCCGGCCGGAATTGCATCAGCGCGGCGAAAATGCCGAACTCGATCAGGCTCCAGATGATGCTGAACTTCACAAACGTGGCCCATGCGTCCATCTGCGTCGGAGCGCGCACCATCGAGTTGTAGAGATCTTCCCGGACCAGATAGAAGACGGCGCTGAACGGACTCGCGGCGCGGATTCCTTCCCAGATGTGATTGAATGTGGCCATGCTTCCGCTCAAAAGCAGCGATGGCAGCCAGACCAGCGCCGCGAAGACGAGGATCAACGCGTACGTCACCCATGTCGCGGTAAAAGTCCGCTCGAAGGCCGCCGAGCAACACAACCCCATCAGTCCATACGACACGGCAGTCAGCACGATCACGACGTAGGCTTTGAGCATGAGCGACGCGTTCACCCCGCCGAGCAGGAAACAGACGGCGGTAATCGGCAGCGACGACAGAATCAACAGCAACAGGATCGAAATCGAAGCGGTGAGCTTTCCGCAGATGATATCAATCGGTCGAAGCAGTGAGGTGTACAGCAGATCGAACGAGTTTTTTTCCTTCTCGATGGTGATCGCCGACGCCGAGAACGCGGGCGTGAACAGGATCACCATCAACAATTGCCCGACGAGGAACACGGTGAAGATTTCGCGCGAGCGAAACGCGTTGAGCGAATAGACTCCGGTTTGCGGCCAAAGCAGATAGACGATCGCGCACAGGACGACGATGAAGGCGAAGAGCATGATGCCGGCGCGCCGGCTACGAAGCTGCGTCAGCAGTTCTTTCTTGATGATCGGATTGGCCAACATCCGGGTCGCATCATGACGTGCCGCCGGGCGGTTGGCAACCAAATCGTTGATGAATCCGCAAATCCCGCTGGCATCTTGGCTGCTAAAGTAGTAATGTGAGGTTGCGAGCGGACGGTTCTCGTGGAGAACGCGGTATGATCCAGGCCAATTGCCGAACGCAGTTGACGAGTAACGACTTTCGATTCCTGATCGAAACACTGACTCGAAAGTCCACGGACGCGGCATCGCTCGAATCGCTCCTGCGCGACCCCTCGGGACTCGATGAGCTCCTCGACAGCGACCGCGTGCTTGACGCCATTCTGAACCATCGCGCTTGTCTGCCGATCTCACCGCACCTCTACTTCTATGTGATCGCGCGACGTATTCTTCGCAACGCGGGCATCCAGGAACGCGCTGTGGCGGACTACCTGGGCGCGATGCTGGCGGAATTTTCGCATTTGGATCGGCTCACATCACGGCCCGACGGGCAATTCGAGTACATCAGCGATCTGCTGGCGATCATCAGCGAGGCCCGCGCGGAGGAGACGTTCGTCGTGCGCGCCCACATTGGAAATTACACGCTCTTTGTGACCGGCGTGTTCCCGCAACACTTGCAGCATCGCGCGCGCTACAAGGGCGCACCCGACCTCGAGTTCTACGAAGGCGTGGGCAGCCAGAGCTTTCGCCTGCTTTCCGACCACAGCCTCGCGCGCAAGAAGCATCTCGATGAGGTATTCAACTGCCTCGGCGAGCGGTTCCACGAGATTCGGCTGCGACTCAACGACATGGCCGAGCGGCTTCTGCACCTCGATACGGGCGACGCCGCCGTTGAACGCTCGCTCCAGTTGCTCTCGAGTGAAACGCCATGACCCTGCTCGAAGAAATTCAGGGGCTGCTCGAACGAACCTACGCCTCGACCGGGCTCAAGCTCGATTCCTTTCTAATCGGTCGCGAGCGATGCGCGGACCTCTCCTCGCAGGCGGGGCCATACACACGTGAGATGAGCGATGCGGGCAGGACGTTTCTGCGGACGCTCGATGGCAATCTGCTGCTCGCGATCTACTACTCGACGCACGTCGTGGAGCAGTTGGAGCGCGAGCACCCGAAGAACGCGCTCAATGAGCGCAACATCCGACCGCTGATTGTGTTCATCGAGGAGATCGCTCACGCCTTGCACGCCGCACTGCGATTTCTGGAGGGGCACCGCGACATCGCGCGCGAGGAGTTCAGCCGCGATCTGGAGCTGCAAGGCAAGGTGGACACGTATTTGGTGCTGCAATGGCTGATCGGCACACTGCGCGCGTCCCGTCGCATCGAGCCAACGGATCGCGAATGGCTCCGCCATCACGTCTTCGAAGCGGAGCGATTCGATTATTCCGACGCCAATCTCGCCGAACGCTACCGGGAGACCAACATTCTCGGCCAGGCGTATTCGTTGTACCTGGATGAACTCGACCCTCGGCAACGAGTGACGGAAATTCGCCATTTTCGCCCACTCCATTACGGAGAGAAGCGCCAGCGAATCGAATCGTTGGCCGCGTAGGAGCCATTTTGGGAAATCCCTGGGAACCGTCTATCGTCGCGACCGCCGCCGCCGACCTTCCGATCGGGCTGAGCAACATGCGAAGGCCGCCAGTGCAGGAACGTTAACGCTTTGCTGCGCCGTTCTTTTTCCGCGGCATGTCTCTGATCGCCACGATGTGCAGCGGGTCGAAAGTCACGATGTAGCCGCTCTCATCCACCACAGCCAGTGAACGAGGACCGATCATCACAAACTCGGGATGGCGAACCGCATATTCACGTCCGTCCGAAGTAAGAAGGTGGAACGGGCGGAAGCCGCCTGATAGCCGAAGCCGAATCTGTTGCAGGTTCACGGCGAAAGCCTATGGCCGTCACGACCTCTTGTCAACGGGCTCGTGTCCGCTCGTGTCCGCCCAATGGGTTCTCGCTCGTTTCGCCTCTACTCTCACAAAACTCTCACAAAATCCCTTGCGCAATCCGGCGCGCTCGGCTATGTATCCCCGCTCTTTCAACCTGAGGATCGTTATGCAAAATCGTCTGATCGCGGAAATCGAGAAGGAACAACTCAAAAAGGAAATCCAGCCTTTCAAGGTTGGGGACAGCGTGCGCGTCCACACCAAGATCATGGAAACCGACGCGGAAGGCAAAGCGCGCTGGCGCATCCAGATTTTCTCGGGCGTGGTCATCTCCCGCCACGGCCACGGCATCAACGAGACATACACGGTGCGCAAGGTCTCTTACGGCGAAGGCGTCGAGCGCATTTTCCCCATGCACACCCCTCTGGTCGAAAAGGTCGAGGTCGAACGTGCCGGCAAGGTGCGTCGGGCCAAGCTTTACTATCTGCGCGGGCGCCAGGGCAAGGAAGCCACACGCGTGGCAGAGCAAACCGCGGCCTGATGTCGGATGAGCGACGCGATGTTCCAGTTCGAGCGGCGAGCCGTTCGTCAGGGCTGGAAGATCATCGCGGGCGTGGACGAAGCAGGCAGGGGGCCGCTGGCGGGGCCGGTCGTCGCCGCTGCGGTCGTGCTGCCGGCTCATTTCCATCACGACGTCCTGACTGACTCCAAACAGCTCACCGTTGCGCAACGGAACGATCTCTTTGCATACCTCACAAGCGCACCCTCGATCCGGTACGGCATCGGAATCGGCTCCGTGGAGTTGATTGACCGCATCAACATCCTTCAGGCGACGCATTGGGCGATGCTCGAAGCGCTCTCGAAACTCAGTCCCCAACCGGACCACGTCCTCGTGGATGGGCTGCGCGTCCCGACGATGACCATTCCTCAAACCGCCGTCGTGAAGGGCGACGCAAAGAGTTACTCGATTGCTGCGGCCAGTGTGATCGCCAAAGTGACGCGCGACCGGCTCATGGAGCAGTTCCACGCCGAGTATCCGCAGTTCAATTTCGCGCAACACAAGGGCTACGCCACGCCCGAGCATCTCGCGGCGATTGAAAAACACGGTGCGTGTCCCATTCACCGCAAGACCTTCGCGCCGATTCGCAAAGAGATGGTGCAGACGGAAATGTTGTAGGAAGCAGCCGACAAACCCTCAAGCGTCCGGATTTGCAACCACAGAGGTCACCGAGTTTCACAGAGGGGGCTATCAGGTGGAAACCATTTTGTCTGACGTGCAAAAGAACTTGCCGCGCGGCTCCGGTGAGTCTCATCGCGACCATCACAAACACGCCAAACACTGCGGTTCATGAGTTGTGCTGCCGCATGGCACGCTCCAAGCCAGGCGTGAACTCCAGCGATTTGTGCCCGTGACCATGAGTGAACTGACTGAACGCTGCTTGCTCGCCCTCTGCGCTCCTCCGCGTCCCCCGAGGTTCGAGATTTCCCTTGCCACGGATTTCCGGGTTGACTGCGCTCTCGCAAGATTCACTCGGCGCGACACGAAATCGCTTGAGTCTCAGGTGCGGGGTTGGGTACACAACCGCTCGACCAAGGACGGGAGAGGGAACGATTTGAGTATCCCCATCGCATCCGACCGTGAATCTGCTCCGAGTAACCGAGCGTTAGAATCCCTACATCTTTCATTCCAGTTGCGCCGGCGGCGGAATTGGGGTCAGGTCTAAATATTCAAGATTGTTCTTGATTCTTGGGGGCTGGCTTCTGGCAGGCGGAGGCTAAATTATTGAAAATTGAGATCTGAGCCCGATGGCTGTGACTCCGATGGCTGATGATAGCGCGGGAACTTCTCCTTTTCGAGCAACACCACCCGGCGACCTTTCATCGCGAGTACGGCCGCCGCCGTCGAGCCTGCCGGGCCACCGCCGACAACAATTACGTCACATCCAGTTGGGTTTGGGTTCATTGTGGTTCCATCGGCGGCAGGATCTCGACGATATCCGCGAGGGTTTGTGCAGAGGCATTGCGTATTGCGTTACATCGTCCGTAGGTAGGATGTGAACAGTTGAGTCCGAAGACTTGATTCATCCGTTGGTCCGTCCGGACACGGAGAAATGCCTTGGGAGCGCTCGAGAACTCGATCCCAGACTGCTGAAGGATCGCCCCGAGCGGTTTCGTCGCCTGCAAGATCAACGTTTGCGTTTGTGGATCGAACGGTTCGAGGTGAATCGCGATCGCGCCAAACTCGACGGGCTGACCGGTGCCAGCCAGGGTCAGCACCACCTCGCGCTGGTAGATTCCGTCTGTCCGCGACCAGCGCAGCACGCGCAAGCACGTCGCAGCGCCGTGAAAGCTCTCCAGGGTCGAGGTCATGTCATGCTCGTGCACAAGCAGCCGACGATAGGGCTCGGGGACTTCCTCCGGCCCCACGCGTTCCAAGCGCGGGAACGCGAGCTTGGCGGACTCGTAAAAGCCGACCAAGGGACAGAGATCGCACTGCCCGGCGTTGTCCTGTCCCCAGGAACAACCGTGGCGACAAAGGAGTGTGCGTTCAGAGCTAACGGGCATGGCGATGTTCAGGTAAAAAGAATTCGGGGAGCAGGCTGTCCGCCTGCAACAGGGCGGTCCGGGTGAGTCGAATGGTGTCACCGTTCCCCGCGATGAACCCTTCGCTCTGCAAGTGACGAAATTGGTCGGCGAACTTCGTTCGAATGTCCGCGCCAAACTTCGTGGCAAAATAATTCCGATTCACCTGACCGAGCTTAAGCTGGAGGATCAGTTCGCGGAGCATCCGTTCCTCGCTCGTCGTCTGAAGCGCGCGATAAATCGGCAGCTTGCCCTGCTGCAACGCCTGCAGATACGGCAAGTAGTCGTGGTTGTTCTGAAAATGCGCTCCGCCGACGTGCGAGAACGACGCCACGCCCACTCCGATCATGTCCGCGCCGGTCCAGAGCCGGTCGCGATAAAGGAACTTCGTCCGCGACGGATCTTTCACCACGGTGTATGCGCTTGTGACGGTATAACCCGCGCGCTCGAACTCACTGAAGGCATAATCCACCCACCGGCGTTTCGTGTCCCAGTCGGCCACGGGTGCGGCAAGTTTGCCTGCCGCCTTCATCTCTTTGTAGATGGTGGTGTTGAACGGGATCTCCATCTGGTAGATCGTCACGCTGTCCGGCGACAACGCCACCGCCTTGCGCACGCACTCACGCCATTTTTCCTCTGTCTCCTCGACCATGCCGGCAATGAGGTCAATGTTGACCTGCGGGAACCTGCAGGCGCGTGCCCACTCATACGCCCGGAGAATTTCGGGCGACTTGTGCGCGCGCCCGTTGATTTCGAGGATGTGGTCGTCGAAGTGTTCGACGCCGAGGCTCAGGCGCGTGACGCCGAGTTCCCGGATCGCGCGCAGCTTCGGCTCGGTGAGCGTGCCCGGCTCACATTCGAACGCGACTTCCTCGGCAGCATCCCATGGCAACAACGCCTTCATGTGATCGGTGAGCCAGGTCAGTTGCTTCACCGAGAGATACGACGGGGTGCCTCCGCCAAAATAAACGAAGCTGGGCTTGCGTCCGCCGAGAAACGGCTTTCCCACGTACAGCTTCAACTCCGCGATGGCCGCGTCGAGATAATGCTGCACGTCCGCAGCGTTCTTGTCGGTATAGACCTTGAAGTAGCAGAAGTGGCACCGCTTTCGGCAAAACGGAATGTGAAGGTAAAGACCGAACTGCGTTCCCGGCTCCGGCGGACGCTCCAACGCAGCGAGCGCCTCGCCCACGCGCTCGGGTTTCCAGAACGAATACGGCGGGTAGTTGGAGACGAAGTAGCCTCCTGCCGTTGTTTCGTGTTTCGCGGTCTGCTCCATGTCACTTCTTGTTCCCGAACGCGTACACCGTACCATCGTGCGCGCCGATGACAACCATCCCGTCCGCCACCGCGGGCGACGCCGTGATCGCGGCGCCCACTTCATAAGACCAGAGTTCCTTGCCGGTGTTCAAGCGAACCACATACAACCGTCCATCCGCCGAGCCGACTACGACCTTGTCCCCGCAGACCACAGGCGAACTATCCACGTTGCCGCCGGTGGCGAATTCCCAGACCTGTTTCCCGGTATCGCGCGCCAGGCAGTGCAATCGTTTGTCGCGCCCGCCGATGAGAACGTGCTTCTCCGTCAAGGCTGGTGAGGATAGATACGGAAAATTCCGATCCTTGTAGGTCCACACGATCTTCGACTCATTGAAATCCACACATAAGACCTCGTTGCCATAGTGCCCGAGAAATGCCTGCCCTCGAAACGGATCGTCGGCAGCAACCGAACCGGCCACGTAGGCGCCGCCTTCGATCTTCTGAATCAGTTTCCCATCCGCAGCCGCCACCAGATACACCTTGGAATCGCATCCGCCGAAGATCACATTCCCGCTCGAAACGGCAGGAGCGCCGTTGATGTAGCTTTCCGATTCGAACACCCACACGGCCTTGCCGGTTTCTGCGTCCACGCAATGCAGTTTGTTGTCGTAGCTGCCGACGACGATGCGGGGCCGCTCCTGATTGTTGGTCTGACACACGTTGGCGGATCCCACGATCTTGCCGCCGGTCTTGTATTCCCAGAGCGGAGTCGGTTTCCCCTGGAGCGCGTAGAGTGTTCCTGCGGTGGAGCCGACGACAACTGCGTCCTTGGCGTAGCAGGGCGGAGCCTCGATGGCGGAGTCGGCCTGAAAGTTCCAGATGAGTTTGCCGTCCGCGAGACTCAAGGCGTACACGTGACCGTCGTCCGAACCCACATACACATGAGAATCACGGACGATCGCCGAGGACTTGACGGGGCCGCCAGTCTTGAACTTCCAAATCAACTCCAGCTTATCGGGCAGTTTGCTTTCCGCCACACCTCGGAGAGCCCGGTCCCCTCGAAAGGTGAACCAACAACCTGGGCACGACTTCTTTGCTTGAACGACGGCAGCGGCGTCGAGCGCGCACACCGCCACTGCCAATCCAACTCGCCTCGGCCAATGCATTGGCGCAGTTAACCACCGCATGCACGCCCGCGCAAGGCCACGACCCGGTTCACACGCGCGCGCGCGCCTTCCAGGGTTGACAGGCCCGGGGCTGATTACTAGGATGCGCGCGTTCGTCGGGTGGTGCCGAGCAGATCGAGCACAGCCTGCCTCTCATCCACGCCGCGAACACACCTCGAGTTCGGTACACTCATGACAGGAAAGAATATGGCTCAAACTACTTCAGTCGTGGAACAAGGCGGCCTCGGCGCCACCGCGCGCAAGGACGCTTGGTGGGTCGCGCCGTTGCTGACGTTTCTCGGACTGAGCGCGTTCGGCGTCTATACGTTCTGGGCGATCCTGAGCACGCTCGGTTGGGACGGAATCGCGTGGCCGCAGTGGTCTGCTGCCGCGTTGCCGTATATGTCGCCGTTCTACTCGCCGAACCTGCCGGAGTTGTTCGGCTTCCACTGGCGTTTCTGGCCATTCCTGATCCTGTGGGTGCCGCTCGGTTTCCGTGGCACGTGCTACTACTATCGCAAGGCATATTATCGCTCGTACTTCCTCGATCCTCCCGGCTGCGCGGTGGGCGAACCCACAAGCCGGAAGTACGGGGGTGAAGCCAAGTTCCCCTTCATCCTGCAGAATCTCCATCGCTACTTCTTCTACCTCGCCACGATCGTCCTGTTGTTCCTGGCGATTGATGCCGTGAACGCGTTCAGGTTCACCGACGACCTGGGTAACAAACGCTTCGGCATCGGCGTCGGCTCAATCGTGTTGTTGCTCAACGTGGTTTTCCTTTCCGCGTTCAGCTTCGGCTGCAACTCGCTGCGTCACCTCGTCGGCGGCAAGCTCGATTCGTTCACGTGTTCCGGGTGCGCACGGACGCGATACAAGCTTTGGAAAGGCGTGACCGTCTTCAATCTCAAACACATGGAATGGGCCTGGGTCAGCCTGTTCTGGGTTGGGTTCGCGGACTTCTACGTGCGCGCCTGTCACCTTGGTTGGTGGACGGATTTGAGGATTTTCTAATGACAGACAAATACGAAATTCACGAACACGATGTCCTCGTCATCGGCGCCGGGGGGGCCGGCTTGCGCGCGGCCATCGAATGCTCCGCGATGGGACTCAAGACCGCACTGATCTGCAAGTCGCTCCTCGGCAAAGCCCACACGGTCATGGCCGAAGGCGGCATCGCGGCGGCGATGGCGAACGTGGACCCGCAGGATGGCTGGGAAACGCATTTCAAGGACACGATGCGCGGCGGCGTGTATCTTAACAACTACCGCATGGCGCAACTGCACGCCCAACAAGCGCCGGATCGCATCCGCGAACTCGAGCATTGGGGCGCTGTGTTCGATCGCACCAAGGACGGCAAGATTCTGCAGCGGGCGTTCGGTGGCCACACGTACCGGCGGCTCGTGCACGTCGGCGACCGTACCGGCCTCGAGATGATCCGCACGCTCCAGGACAAGGGCGTGCATCAGGGCATTGACGTCTTCATGGAATGCACCGTGACGCGTCTGCTCAAAGACGGCGACCGTGTTGCGGGCGCGTTCGCGTATTGGCGCGAGACGGGCCGCTACGTGGTCTTCAAGGGCAAAGCCATCGTCATGTGTACGGGCGGTGTGGGCAAGGCATTCAAGATCACTTCCAACTCATGGGAATACACCGCCGACGGCCAGGCGCTCGCGTATGAAGCCGGCGCCGAGTTGATTGACATGGAGTTCGTGCAGTTCCATCCCACCGGCATGGTTTGGCCCCCGGGCGTGATCGGGATTCTCGTGACCGAGAGTGTCCGCGGCGACGGCGGGCAGCTTCGCAACAACAAGGGCGAGCGGTTCATGTTCAAGCAGATCCCCGATCGCTACAAATCGCAAATCGCCGAAACCGAGAAAGAAGCAGACCAGTGGCTGGAGGAGATTCGTTCGGGCAATCAGGTGACCGCGCGCAAGCCCCCCGAGCTGCTGCCACGCGACATCGTAGCGCGTGGCATCTACAACGAAGTGAAGGAAGGCCGCGGCAGCCCGCACGGCGGTGTGTTCCTCGACATCAGCCACATGCCGGCGGAGTACGTGAAGAAAAAGCTGCCGAGCATGTATCATCAGTTCAAGGACCTGGCCGATGTGGATATCACGGCCGAGCCGATGGAAGTCGGTCCCACGACGCATTACATCATGGGCGGCATTCGCGTGAACCCGGACACGCAGGAGAGCAGCGTCCCCGGCCTGTTCGCCGCGGGCGAGGCGGCGGGAGGTTTGCACGGAGCGAATCGCCTCGGCGGGAACTCGCTCTCCGATCTGCTCGTGTTCGGCAAACTGGCCGGCGAGTACGCGGCGAAGTACGCCAAGAGCGTCGGCTTCCCAAAGGTGGACAACGCGCAGATCGAGGACGCGGCGAGGGAGATGAACGAGTTCTTCACGCGCAAGGACGGCGAGAATCCCTACAAGCTGCACATGGAGTTGCAGGACACCATGCAGAACCTGGTCGGCATTTTCCGGCAGGAGTCGGACTTGCAGCAGGCCCTCACGAAGCTCGACGAATACAAAAAGCGCGCGGCGAAAACGTCCATCGCCGAGGGCAACAAGATGTTCAACCCCGGCTGGCATCTCTGCAAGGACCTGCAGAACATGGTGCTCGCCAGCGAAGCCATCGCCCGGTCGGCGCAGTTGCGCAAGGAGAGCCGCGGCGCACACAGCCGGCTGGATTTCCCGAACTTCGACCCGCAGTACGCGAAAGTGAACGCCGTGGTGTCGAAGGCCAGGGACGGTTCGATGAAGATTGAATCGCGTCCGCTGCCGGAGATGCCGGCGGAGTTGAAACCGTTGATCGAGGCGGAGAAGAAATAAGGAGCATCATGGCCGAAATCCGAAAATTCAAAGTCTTTCGTGGCGACCCAAGCGGCGGCAAAATGGTGGACTACGATGTGCAGGTCGAGACCGGCATGGTTGTCCTCGACGGCATTCATCAGATCCAGCGCACCCAGGCGCCCGACCTTGGCTGCCGGTGGAACTGCAAGGCTGCCAAGTGCGGCTCTTGCAGCGCCGAGGTCAACGGCAAGCCGCGCCTGATGTGCAAATCGCGCCTCGATGACTTCGAGCCCGGCGAAACCATCAGCGTCACGCCGCTCAAGACCTTCCCGCTCATCCGCGACCTCGTGACCGATGTTTCGTGGAACTTCGAGGTGAACAAGAAAATCCCGCCCTTCACGCCCAAGCCGGACGCCAAGTGGGTCATGTTCCAGGAGGACATGGATCGCGTGCAGGAATTCCGCAAGTGCATCGAGTGTTTCCTCTGCCAGAACGTCTGCCACGTCCTCCGCGATCATCAACTCAAAGACAAGTTCTTCGGCCCGCGGTTCATGGTGCGCATCGCCGGCGTGGAGATGCATCCAATGGATTCACTCGATCGCACCGGCCTGCTCAAGGGTGAGGCCGGCGTGGCGTACTGCAACATCACCAAGTGTTGCACCGAATACTGCCCCGAAGATATCCACATCACCGATAACGCGATCATTCCCCTCAAGGAACGCGTGGTGGACAAGTTCTACGATCCGCTCGCGAGGTTGTTCGGCAGGAAATAGAAATCGGTCGCGCGGGCTTTAGCCCGGATCTTTCACACGTTCTCGGACGCTCAGACCGTGCGCTCTCATTCACACCCCACTTCAGTGGGGTGATTTGCGTCGCGAGGCGGGATCGAACCGCTTCCGCGGTTTTCCTCACCGGGTCGAAACCGCTGAAGCGGTTCGCGGTGTCTTGTAGCTGCTGACCACCCCACGGAAGTGGGGTGTGAATGAGAATTCGGCGACAACGTGCGGCCTGATTGTGAACTATCCGGGTTAGGGCGCGGGCGCTTCTTCCGCAGGCTGCTCGGCGGGCTCCTCGGCGGCTGGCTGCGGAGCCTCAGCCGGGGGCGCAGCGGCAGCAGGATTCGCCTGAACCTGTTGCCGCAGTATCCGTCGTCGCAACGAGGTCGGCGCTGGCGCGACCGGGGCGGTGCCCGACGCAGCGGGCGCGTTCAACGCCGTTGGGTTCGCCGGCGCGGGGGCAACGGGAGGCGGCGTGGGCGCGGGATTCACGGGACGCAGCGGGCCTCGGTACGCGGCACGAGCCGCCGTGACGGGCGCGACAGCGGCTTGCGGCATCGGGACGCCCGCCGTTTTCTCCGGGAACTTCAACGCCTCCTTCTGCACTCCGGCGGTCAATTCCACAGTCTGCGCTTCGGCGTCAATCTTTCCGACCGTGCATTCGCCCGCCTTCTCGCCCTCGGCGACATAGTAGGTCTTGCCGGTCTTCGTATCGGTGATCCACGCTTTCGCCACCCTGCTGTCGGAGGTGATCCCCTTGAGCGCGAGTCCCTGAATCACGGGTTGAGCCTGGACGGGAGTTGCGGTGGCGGTCTTGCGGAAAGGCGACTTGTCCATGATGACCTTGTACTTGTCGAAGTCGTTCGTGGAGGCAACGTCGGCGAATGTGTTCGCGGCGAACGCTGCGGCGACTGCAACGCACCACCAAGATCGTGAGGTCATGGCCGCAGTCTAAGAGTTCCCGTCGAAAAAGCAACTCGGCAGTTGTAAAGAATGGGTAAGAGTTGCCGAACGCCGACCGCGCGTGCGCACATCGCTTGTTTCCGAATTGTAACCGCTCTCGGGCTCCGGTATAACTCGCCCGATGACCTTTGGCGTGGACTACCATCCCGAGCAATGGCCCGAACAACGCTGGCCTGAGGACGCCCGCCTGATGAAAGAAGCCGGCATCGGCGTCGTGCGGTTGGGCGAGTTTGCGTGGTCGAGCATTGAGCCCGACGACAACTACTACAATTTCCGCTTTCTCAACCGGGTCATGGACATCCTGCTCAAACAAGGCATCAAGGCCGTCCTCGCGCTGCCGATTTCCTCGCCGCCGCCCTGGCTCGTCCACAAGTTTCCCGAGATCCTGCCCGTGGACGCCGACGGACGCCGCGTCCAACCCGGGCTTTACAACCACCGCTGTTTTCTCAACAAGCATTACCACGATTACGCGCGTAACTTCACGATGCGGTTGACCAAGGAAATCTGGGGGCACCGCGCGATCATCGGGTGGCAGATCGGCAACAAACTCGGCGCGCACCGGTGCTATTGTGAGACGTGTCACCGGGCGTTTCTCGAATGGCTGCGGAAAAAACACAAGGACATCGAGACGCTCAACGCCGACTGGGGCACGACCACCTGGGGACAGGGATACGTGGATTTCATGCAGATCCCGTTGCCGTGGCGGAACACGAGCATCGCCACCAACCCCGCGCTCGAACTCGATTTTCGACGGTTCCACAACGAGATGATCCTCGAGTTTTTCCGTGAGCAGGCGATCATCGTCCAGCGCTACACCACCCGGCAGTTCATCACCATCAACCTCGACGCACTTGCCGACGGTGTGGACCCGTTCGAACTCACAAAACAACTCGACTTTGCATCGTGTGAGCATTTCCCTGTCACCTCGGCCGGTCGCGGTGCCGCCGGGCTCGCGTTGGACATCGCCCGCGGCCTCAAACAAAAACCGTTCTGGGTGATGGAACAGCAGGCCGGTTCGTGTGATGCGCCGATGCGTCCTGGCGAAGCGCGGATGCATGCTTGGCGCGCGGTGGGACGTGGCGCAGACGGGATTGTGTTGTCGCAATGGCGTACGAACCTCTCCGGCAGGGTGCAGTTGTCCGAAGGCGTGCTCGGCGAGGATGGCGTGCCCCGGCGGCGGTATCAGGAGATCAAGCGGCTTGGGGAAGAACTGGCCCGGGTCGGCAAACTGATCGAAGGAACACAAACGCGTACTCCGGTCGCCGTGCTCTGGGACATCGAGCAACTCTGGGCGACCGATTGCGTTGTCACTGCGAGCGCCTATCACGAAGGCCTGCGCGAGATCGGGCTCGGCCATGACGTGGTCGGCTGGCATCAGGATTTCGCCGCGTACAGGGTGCTTCTGCTTCCGCCGCAGCCCATGCTGAACGCAGAGCGCGCAAAGTTGCTGGAGAGGTTCGTGACGACCGGCGGCTCGCTCGTGGTGTCCACGCCGGTCGGCACGAGCAACCTCCGCCTCGTCCGCGTGCCTGAACCGCCGCCCGCTATGTTGCGTGAATTGCTCGGGGTCGAAGTCGTTGAGACGGCGGGGTTGAACAACACAGTGCAACTCGATGGCGGGGGCGAGTTTGCTGCGCAGACCCGGTGCGATGTGCTGGAGTTGAAAGGCGCCACGGCGATCGGCAAGTACACACGCGATTTCTTCAAGGACAGCCCGGCCGTCACGATGCGCGCCCACGGCAGGGGGAAGGCATATTACGTCGCCACGTTGCTCGGGTCGGATTTCTACAAGGCGTTCCTGCTTCGGATCGTCGAGGAACTCGGGTTGCGGACGTTACACGACCTGCCGGCGTCCGTCGAGATTGTCAGTCGAACCAAAGACAACAGAGAGATTCTTTTCCTCACGAACCAAAGCGCCGACCCGCAAACGGTGAAGTTCTGCCGTCGCGGAAAGAACCTGCTCACCGATGCGGTCGTGGACAGCACGGTGACGCTCGATCCGCACGGCGTCGCGGTGATCGAGGTGGCGTAGCGCGACCATCGGAACGGACCTCGAACCATGCGTGTCCTGATCATCGGCTGCGGTTACATCGGCACGGCGGCGGCGCACGCGCTCGTCCAGCGCGGCGATTCCGTCACGGGGATTTGTCGGAGTGAAGATTCTGCGTCCACGTTAAAGCAGGCGGGCATCCACCCCGTCATCGCGGATGTGACTGAACCGGGTTCGTTCCGCACACTGCCGGCGTCCTTCGACGGGGTGGTGTATTGCGTTTCCTCCAGCCGGCAGGGCGTGGCCGCCTACCGCGACGTGTACCTTCACGGCACAACGAACCTGCTCAAGTGGGCGGAGCAGGGATCGGCCAAACCCATCATCTTTACCGGCAGCACGACGGTCTATGCCCAGACGCACGGCGAATGGGTGGACGAAACTTCTCCGACGGAGCCGCCGCACGAGTCAGGAAAAATCCTGCTCGAAGCGGAGAAACTTCTCCTCGACTCCGCCTTGCCGGTGACGATTCTGCGCTTGTCGGCGGTGTATGGTCCCGGCCGTCATGCCATGCTCGATAAATTGCGCGAGGGGACAACCGTGTTCCCCGGCCACGGCCAGCATTACCTCAACATGGCGCATCGCGACGACATCGTGCAGGCCATCGTCGCCGCCCTGGATCGAAAGCCCGCCGGCAGGATCATCAACATCGCGGACGACGAACCGGTATTGCAGGCCGATTATGTTCGCTGGCTTTGCGAGCGGCTCGGCCTGCCGATGGTCAAGTTCGATCCAAATGCCGAGCCGCGATTCAAAGGTGGCATGAGGAAGGGGCTTCAGCCCAATCGCCGCATTCGAAATGTCGAGATGAAGTCCGCGCTGGGCGTTCAGTTGGAGTTCCCGAATTTCCGCGCAGGCCTGAGCGCCATGATCCAGAATCCAAAATCATGAAAACCGCCACTGTCCTGTCACGGAAACGCCCGTTGCGCGTACTGACGATGAACATCTGGAACTTCACCGAGCCGTACGAGAAATGGCAGCAACTCCTTCGGTGTGGCATCCAGCAACTCGGTCCCGACCTCATGGCGTTCCAGGAAGCGGGCCACGACGTGAAACGACATCAAGTCGCTGCATTTCTGGATGGCCTCGGCTATCACATCCTGCATCAGTTTGACCGCGTTCCGTTCCCGGGCTGCAACGAAGGCTGTTGCATCGCGAGCCGGTGGCCAATGAAAATCGTGGAGCTTCGTTCGTTTCATCTCACCAAGCGCAGGAAGTCGCACCCTTGTCTCGCGATGGTCGCGCGGGTGCGCGCGCCGAAGCCGGTCGGGCCGGTGCTGTTCGGGTGCGGGAGGCCATCGTGGGAGTTCAGCGCCGAGTACGAACGCGAGTTGCAGGTTGTGGCGATGACCAGACTCGTGAAGAAGCACGCCGACCCGGATGGCGTTCCAACGGTGATCGCCGGCGATTTCGACGCCACGCCTGACAGCGCGAGCATTCGATTTCTTACCGGCAGACAATCGTTGCAGGGGACGAGCGTTCACTACCGGGATTGTTGGCAACAAGCCGGGGACGGCTCGGAAGGCTACACCTGGAGCTACGAGAACCCGGGCGTTCGATGGCATCTTGATCGTTGGCGAGCCGAGCCACACCACGCGCGCCGGATTGATTCCATTTTCATCGGCTCGCATCACGACTACAAACAACGCGCGCGTGTCCGGCGCTGCCGCGTGGTGCTCAACCGACCGAGCCGCGGCGTCTGGCCGAGTGACCATTACGGCGTGTAGCAGAGATTGAGGCCATGCCATGAAGCGCAAAATGGACATCAATGCTGACATAGGCGAGAGCTACGGTCGATGGACGCTCGGTAACGACGACGCGCTTATGCCATTCCTCACCTCGGCCAACATCGCGTGCGGTTTTCACGGAAGCGATCCGTCCGTCATGCGAGCAACGGTGCGCCTCGCCAAGCAACACCACGTCGGCATCGGCGCTCACGTCGGGCTGCCGGATCTGATCGGGTTCGGACGCCGTCGGATCGAGATCTTGCCGCAGGAGTTGAAAGACTATGTCTTGTATCAGGTTGGCGCGCTCCGTGGTTTCGCCGCGGCGGAGGGAACGAAAGTCGAGCACGTCAAACCCCACGGCGCTCTCTACGTGATGTGTACACAGGAAGACCGCTACGCGCAGGCGATCGTCGAGGCGGTGAAGGAACTGGGCAGCGATCTAATCCTGTTGTTAAGCAGCGAGCGCGTGGCAACAGCGGCGCAACGGGCCGGCATCCCATTCGTCCACGAAGCCTACATTGACCTGGATTACAACGCCGACGGCACGATCATCCTCGAACGTGCCAAACAACCCCGCGCCCCCGAGCAGGTTGCTGCGCGCGCCGTGACGGTCGCGACGGAACGCAGGGTGCCCATCCGCGACGGCGGCTGGTTTCCGTTGGCAGCGAACAGTGTATGCGTCCATGGCGACGGCCCCAATGCGCCCGAGATCGCGCGGACGGCGAGGCAACGGCTGCAACAGGCGGGTGTCGAGGTGGTGTCGTTACGGAAGCTTCGGTAGCGGCGCCTACGGCAATGCCGGCACCCAGACCGCAGTTTTGTCCGGCAACTCCTCCTGGGTGACGGCAAAGGTCGGGGCCTCCAACCGTTTCACGGGAAGGTCCTTGTTAAGTGTCAGGAACTCGTCCAGAGGAGCGAGCGGGAGATCGCGGGTGTAGGGACTCTTGTAATGCATCGGGACCGCCACGCGCGGCTTGATTTGATCCACCAGCTTGCGCAGGTCTTTCGGCTCGGTCGTGAATTGGCCACCGGCGGGCAGAAATAACACGTCCACAGCGCCGATACGTGCGAGTTGCTCGTCGGTGAACGACGACTGGCCGATATCGCCGAGGTGACACAAGCGCACGCCGTCCATCTCGATCGTGTATATCGTGTTGCGACCGCGCTGGGCGCCGTGCTCGTTATCATGGTAGGCGCCGATGCCGCGCAGCTTGATGCCGTGCTTCTCCTCCTTGCCGATGCCGCGTTCGGATTTCATCACGAAGGGATCGCCTTTGATGATGGCGACATTGTTGTGGTCTCTGTGTTCATGGGTGACGAGAAGAACATCGGCCTTCAGGTCTTGCGGGATCGGGTAGTTGACGAACGAGCCATCGAACGGATCCATCGCCACCACAATGTTCGACGCGCTGGTGAGGGTGAAGAACGACTGCCCGTACCATCTGACCTGGATCGGCCCGGCCTGCGCGGCGGCGGCCAGGGTGAGTGTGATCAGAATGCAGCACAGCGATCTCGCGTTCATGCAATTACGCTAACTCAAACGCGCCGAATGACAATCTTCTCTGAGAGCGTGTTTTGAAACTCCATCCCACCATGTTTTCATGGAGCCAATGCTTCTGGGGAGGATCCATTTCGCTTTTCGGAGGATCGTTACTGCTGGGCGCATTTCGAAGACTCATAGATAAGCCCTGCTGGAGAACCTCAATCATGATGGGAGTTGGAATGGCGATCTTGGCCAAGAGCCGTCCTTACAAAGGAGTGGCTGTTGAGAAATGGATGGCTAAGAATCTGTTTCGTGCTCGGCGGGTTGTTTATCCTGGGATTGATGGCCGTGGCAGGGAGTCTGCCACATTATGCGGCGCCCGCCTGCGGGTTGCTCTTCGTGGTCACCGTGCAGGGAATGCGACATCTGCGATTGTGGAAGTGGCACGGTCGCTTCAGTGGCAGAATCATGCCGAGCGGACTGTTTCTCATGCGCGGCTTCGTAATCCTCAGCATCGCGGCCTTTGCATTCGGATGCTTGAATCTTTCTAGGAGCGATTCAGAGGGTGTATGGGCAGCAATGGCCCGCCGAGCACACATCCACGATCAACTGGAAAGAGATGGCGAGCGGCATCTGGTAATTGTGATGTATCCGACAGGTCACAACCCTCGCGAGGAGTGGGATTACAATCGTGCCGACATAGACAACGCCAAAGTGGTATGGGCGCGTGATTTGGAAGCTGACGGAAACGCCGAGTTAGTATCGCACTTCAGGGAGCGCCGAAAGTGGCGTCTTCAACTCGATGGCGATTCAACGCAGTTGATTCCCTATGATGACGAACGAGGCCGAAGCGTCGGAAAGTGGCACTCGAAAAGTGACGCGCAGACTCCAATCGGACTGAGTCGGCGATGAAGTAACCGGTACAAGGAGTGCCGAACGCAACCCCAAGTCGGCGCAATCGCCGCGCTCTCAAGCTCGTGGCTGGTGCTTTTGTAGAACTACCAAGTCTTGGTAGTTCTCAATCCCCCGCTCGAGATAGCTGACGATCTCAAAGTACTTACTCCAGGTCTGAACGATGTACTCCTTGGTGTGAAACGCGTTCTGATAAAAGTCAGGGAAGAGGCCCTTGAGTCTAGGGTCGGAACTCTTCAGGAATAGCATACCCTTCCTTTTGAGTTCCTCTGCAATATCGCCGGAGAAACCTTTCTGCGCGCAGACGAACGCGCCATGCACGCTCAAGAGTAGGATCGCCCCCGGCTGCGACACTCGCTTCAACTCCGCAAGCCAACGAAACTGATACTCCTCATTCAGGTGGGTGAAGACGGAGTAGGAATAGATCAGGTCGAACTTTCCATCCTCGTAGGGCAGCGGCGGCAGCGGCGTGTTGATGCTGAATTGGGCGAAGCGAAGGTGCTTGCGATCCCATTGAATGGCATCCTTGTCAATGTCAGTACCGTAGATTTGACACGATGGAGGCGGGTTGTTCATCCAGCGGAGCATTCGCCCACACCCACATCCAAAATCCAGCACCTGACGGAACGAGTACACCGTCTTCCCGAGTGGACGCAACGCATCGTCCAGATTACCGGCGCTGAGCCTGCCTCGCGATAAGTACCAGTCTATGTCGTAACCGCCGGCCACGCGGAACCGAAGATGCGGTGGCGCAAGCAGACGGTCTCCCGTACGGACCCGGTACCGCCAGTGTTCCCAGACGGCGGCGAGGTAACGGCGTTTGTATCGAAGCCGCGCGCGAGTTGGTTCGGGCACAATTGCGCCATAGACAGACTTGGCTACAGCCGTGACGCTCATTCCTGCTTGAGTAGCGGAATCAGGCGGACTTAGTCAACGTTCGTGCCAGATGCCGTATTTGATGCTTTGCCACCAAGCAATACCAAACCGACCCCCACGCGCTGCGCAACATAATCTCGCTCCAAAACCTCTCAGCGGGTGAGAGCGTGCCAGCCCTGCGGCGATGCTCCCGCCAGCGTCGAAGCCATCGCTTCACGTAGCGATCGAACTGTCTCCAGGTACTCACCCCAACCGCGCCGTCGTTGTCCAGGATCACGCGCAGATACCCATTCCCTCGAGTCAATTTGAGGAAATATTCCTTCCGCAGTCTTTGGGGTGGCACAATGTGTAGGACGCGGGCGGCAGGCTGGAATACAACCTCGTGACCCGCTCGCATCAAACGGAGACACATTTCCGTCTCCTCGCCGGGGAGTCGGACTTTCCCTACGCGTCCTCCCCAGCCAAGGAGCGGATAGAAACTTCCGACCTGGAGCAGGCAGGCCTTGCGGAAGGAAATGTTCACCCCGTGGGGGAAGTCCCGGTCGCTTCTAGCAGGCCCGTACGGCAGGTCACGCGCGGACAGAAATCCGTCCAGTCGGGAGTCATACCAATCGGGCAGCAGACCTGGCGGAAATTGCAGCACAACCTTCCCACCCACACAGGCCGCTCTCGGTTCACGCTCATAGGTCGTCAACAACTGCGCCAGCCAGTCAGGGTCGGCAATCGCATCGTCATCAATGAACGCAACGATTTCACCCCGCGCCTCCTTCGTCCCACGATTTCTCGCGAATGACAGGCCCTGTGCAGGCTCGAACACATACCGAAAGATCGAACTGGGTTGCTCCGTGAACTTCCTTGCAACAGCCGCCGTGTCGTCGCTGGAATTGTTGTCCACCACCAGCACCTCGTAGCCGACGTCAGGCGGCAACTCCTGTCGCGCCAAGCTTCGGAGCGTTGCTTCCAGGCTGCGCGCATTGTTGTACGTGCAGACGATGGCGCTCAACTTTGGAGGTCTGGCCAGGTTGTCCATGAAGTAAATGGGACGGCCGGGACTCGAACCCGGGACCAACGGCTTAAAAGGCCGCTGCTCTACCAACTGAGCTACCGTCCCAACAAGCACTTACATAAGTTGGCTTGACTCAAGTGGCAATAAGTGGCAATTTAAGGCAACGAAAGGAACAGATGAAAGCCACCCAAAACAACTCAAAGTCGAAATCGAAATCATCATGGCCGCCGATTCATAAACGCAAGTACCCGTCTGGTCAAGCCGCCTATCAAATCGCCTACATGGTCAAGGGCGCCCGTACTCGTGAGACGTTTGCGACGCTCAAGGAAGCCGAGGATCGAGCCGCGCAGATCCGGCTCATGGTTCGCAACGAAGGGGCTGCCGGCTTCACTCTCGCCCCGGACGTTCGCACCGAGGCCGCCAAGTGTGTCGAGATGCTCAAGCCCTACAACGCCACGATCACCGAGGCCTGTCAGCACTACTTGAACCGGGTGCTCAAGTATCGCACCGCGCCGACCGTCACCGAGGTTGTCGCCAAGCTGGTCGAGGAAAAGACCCGGAGCAACTGCCGCGAGCGAACCTTGCAGGACTACCGCCAGCGGTGGGGCAAGTTCGCTGAAACATTCGGAGCACGTCGCCTGAGCGAGATCACCGTCGAGGAGTTTTCCGAGTGGCTCAACTCCGTGTCGCCGTCGCCGGTAACCCGGCACAACTACCGGCGCAAGGCGGACGAGTTGTATCGTCAGGCCGTCCGCAAGAAATGGTGCTCGGAGAACATCGTCGCCGCGACCGACCCGGTGCAACTGGAAGAAACCGAGCCGGGCATACTTGACGTGCAACAGTGCAATCGGTTGCTGGAACACGCTCCCGACTTCGGGATGGTGCCTTACCTTGCGCTCGGGCTGTTCTGCGGTATCCGCGCCAACGAACTGCAACGGCTCGATTGGGCTGCGGTCAATCTCGCGGAGCGTGTCGTCACCATCGGCGCGAAGGCCGCCAAGAAACGTTCGCAACGTGTCGTCACGATCAATGAAGCTGCGTTGGCCTGGCTGTTACCCGAGGCGAAGCAATCCGGTCCCGTGGTAGATCGAACGAACTACCGCAAACGGTTCGACGGGCTGCTCCGTCGCGTTGGCTTCGGCACCCCCGGCACTGAGACGGAAAAGGAACAGGCTGCCGGCATCAAACTCAAACCGTGGCCGAATAATGCGTTGCGCCATTCGTTCGGGAGTTATCACCTGGCCGCGCATGGCGACCCGGTTCGCACTGCGCACGAGATGGGCAACAGCGCAGACATCGTGCATCGGCATTACAAGGCTCTCGTGCCGCAGTCCGAGGCCACGCGGTTCTGGTCGCTCCGTCCAGCGAGCGAGGCCGCGGAGAAGATCGTCCCTATCGCTGCCGCATAGCGGCAGCACATCCACCACGAAGGCGCGGAAGCTGAACACCGCGCCTTTTTCTTTTTCAACGTTCAGCACCAGCCTCACTGGTCGCAATACTCGGAAGAAACCCGCGTATTTGCCGTGTAAATCCGTGTCTTTTGCCCTCGCAGAATATGGAAAAAGGGAGAAGCGACGGGACACTGGTTGACCTCTGGACTAAGGTCAAATGAATACACAGTTATTTCTGAGGCGGGCTGAGGCGGCTGAATTTCTCGGAATCCATCCGCGAACGTTGAACAACTGGACGCGGTCGAGGTTGATCCCGTTCGCAAAAATCCGTCACACGGTTCTCTTTCGTCGTGACGACTTGGAGGCCGCCGTCGCCGCATGGCGTGTAGCGCCGGTTAGTGAACCAAAACCGCGCCGCGCCAAGAACGGCAACGGCACACCGCTCGTGACGAAGGATGCCCGATGAAGAAGGCTACACGTCGCCGTGTGCTTCGCGCATCGCCAGCGTTTTGCAATCGCTGTGGCGTTCGGTTGCGCTCGCAGAATCTCGCGCCGTCGCGCTTTGGACGCATCGCAAAGTCGTGCGTGCTCTGTGCGAACGGTGCCGACATCGGGAAAGAGAAGGCACGATGAGCACCTACATTCCAGCGAGAACACGGCAGCACCTAAGCGCACCCGCGGGGACTGGTGGACGACACGCGCAATTACTCAAGGTCATTCCGTCGCTGCTGGGGCAAGGCCTATCGTCGGATGCTGTGTTCGCGCAAGCGCGGCAGATGTACGGCGAGGACGTGAGCGACCGCGAGATTGCCGACGTGATTCGCTGGGCATCGGGAAAGAGTTTCACGCCATGCTCGCCTCGCTTCACGTCGAAACAGATGCCATCAGCAACACGATCGGCACCGACCAAACCAGTTGACCCCGTCGCGAACATCACGAAGTTTCTCGGAGACTTCCGCACGAACGACTGCGACCTATGGCACGTCTCGCCCTGGCGACCACTTGAGGATTGGCGGTTCGATTCACTCATGTTTCTGGCGGGGATGTTTCACGCGGGCGAGCTGGTGAACATCGTCACCGAGCACCGCGACGGCGGGCCCATCGGTTACGGCATCACCAAGACCCGCGACGATTGGATGCGGGCGATACGCGACCACGGCACCCCACAAGGTGAGGCGGGCGCATGGGTGCGGATGAATCCCGCGGACGGGAAAGGAATCACAGATGCGAACATCGCCTCGCATCGGTTCGCGCTCTTGGAGTTCGATCACGTACCGCTTGAACTGCAACTGTCGTTGCTCGCCCGGCTCCCCCTGCCCATCAACGCCATCCTCTTGAGCGGTGGACGATCCGCGCACGGCTGGGTGCGTTTGAACTCCCCCACCGCTGAAGCATACCGCGACACCGTCAACGAGATGCTGCGGTTGCTCGCTCCATTCGGAGTGGACCCGTCGAATAAAAATCCGTCCCGCCTCTCTCGATTAGTTGGAGCGCAACGCACGCTTGGCGCATCGGGCGACGGTCAACAGCGGTTGCTCTACCTCGCCCCCGACCGCACGGACACAAACCCCATTTTCGGAGCGCAATGACCACCCCAACCGACACCAAGGAACTTGACGTAAGCGAACTTAAAAAAGCCGTCGCGCCATTTGTCGCCAGTAACGGAGAAGCCACGGAGACGCCCCGCGAAATCGTCGTGCGCCATCTCAACGAGTTTGCCATCAGCACGGAGAACCACGGCGGCACCCTCCTGGGCAATCGCTGGCTGTGTCGAGGCGGTGCGCTGCTCCTGGCTGCACCTACGGGCGTCGGCAAATCATCGTTCACGATGCAAGCGGGCATCACATGGGCGCTCGGACGTCCACTATTCGGCATAGCACCATCGGGCGAGTTGCGTGTGCTGGTCATCCAGTCCGAGAACGACGACGGCGACGTTGCTGAGTTTCGAGACGGCATCTTTCGCGGGATGGGATTGAACGACACGGAGCGCAAGGCCGCGTGCGAGAGGATTCAAGTCGTCTGTGAATCGGTCGTCACTGGTTTTGAGTTTGTCGGCCTTGTCGCCCGGCTCGTGGCTGAACACAAGCCCGACCTGGTTATCATTGATCCGCTGTTCGCGTATTGCGGTTGCAACGTCTCCGACCAAGAGCGCATGTCCCAATTTTTACGAAACTGGCTGAACCCGATTCTGCAGGAGCACGGCTGCGGGCTGATTCTCGTTCACCATACAAATAAACCCAAAAGCGGGAAGGAGAAACCCGACTGGCAGGCTGGCGACTTCGCCTATCTGGGCAGCGGGACAACTGAAATTGCGAACTGGGCGCGGGCGGTCATCGGCATTCGGAGCATTGGATCACACAGTGTCTTTGAGGTCATTCTCGGCAAACGAGGTCGCCGCGCTGGGCTGGTCAACGATGAGGGCGACCCCGCTTACAACTTCTTCATCAAACACAGTTCGACGGGCATCTGCTGGGAGACAGCTACAGAGGATGATTTCGACAGGGGCGGGCGTCCAAAGAATGACGTTGCCGGAGAGATGGTGGGCTTACTCACGGCGGAAGGACTCACTAGCGGGGACTGGCAGAAACTCGCCAAGCAGGAGTGCGGTATCAGCGAGCGCAGTTTCTTTCGCGAACGCAAGACGCTCGAAAAGGCCGGGCGCATCTGGCGGTCGAAGGTTGACGGTAAATGGCAGCGCAAGACGACATGAAAACCCCGAACTGCCAAAACTGCCAAAACTGCCAAAACCCCCTTTTGGCAGTGAGCTGCCAAAACTGCCAACCCCCTTATAGGGGTGGCAGTAGTTTTGGCAGTACTGCCGGGCAAGAGTGGGACTGCCAACTGGCAGCACGCAACGCAGATCGTCACCAATGACCGCCGACACCATCAACGTCATTGTGGACACCCGCGAACCGTGGCCGCATCCGTGGCGCGCCTACCTACCGCCCACCGTCACCATGACCCGCGCTACCCTGTCCACTGGTGACTTTACGCTGACGGAGCACTTTGAGGACGTGGCGGTTGAACGCAAAACCGTGTCCGACCTGCTCACCTGCATCGGCACCGACCGCGACCGATTCGAGCGCGAACTGCAACGCGCGGCTGACCTAGCCGCGTTCTGTGTCGTCGTCGAAGGTTCACTTCCCGACCTGCTCCGCCAGCGTCGAGAGATTCACCCCAACGCCATCATGGGCACGCTGGCCGCCTGGACACGTCGGCACTGTCCTATCGTCTTTGCCGGTTCACCGATGCTCGCCACGATGTTCACCGTCCGATATCTCGCTGGCCATCTGCGCGACACCCCACCCCAGTCTAAGGAGTCTCCTAAGCCGCTTCGTTGCGGTCAAATTTTGACCCCTCCTCAGCAATTCTCGATACATGGCGGTTCGGAAAAGGCCAAACACCAGCACCACGAGTCAGCGCATGATTAAGGGCAAGATCAAACGTACTCAACAGTTGGCGGACACACTCGACGTACACCGCTCCACCGTCCAGCAATACCTACGTGAAGGGATGCCGGGCAAAAACGGGCGCGGCTGTTACGACATCGAGAAGTGCTTGGCCTGGCTGCGCGAGAACAAGGCGCGTCACGACACCGACCCAAAACCGGACAGCAAGTATGCGTGGGAGAAAGAACGGTTGCGCCTTCAGTGCGAGAGGCTCGAAATCGAAATCGCACGCGAGCGCGGCGCGGTACACGATAAAGAGGCTTGCGCCAATTCTCTACGGCGCGTTCTCGAAGTCACCCGCGAACAACTCTACTCGATACCCTCTCGCGTGGCTGTGAAGTTTGGCGAAACCGCTCCGCAGATCGAGCGGGAAATTTCGATTGCCGTGGATGAAATAGTTTTGCGGCTCGGTCGGTCGGAAACCTACGGAGGCGCAGAGATTAGAGATCATATCAACTTAACCAAAAAATAGAGAGGTAAACAGAATGAGAGACAAAGGCGTGAATTGGTCTATTTGGAAGACCGCTGAAGGTAGGCGCGTCGGCGAATTGGGCAAACAGTTGCGAGAGATTCAGGACCGCATTGAATCCGGCGGCTCGGACTGGGTCTTGTGTGGGTGCGAGCTACGCAGGATCGAATCCGGTTTGACCGAAATGCAGGACAAGCGGACGGAACAGAACTACAAGGCGTGGATCCAAAACGAGCGCGGGAAACTTCGCTTGCTACAGGCGGCAGTTCGTGGACTCGAAGTCGCGTCGTTGCCTGCGGCACCGGCACCGCCAGCGACAAAACCGACACCGCCCCCCCCGGCAACCAAGCCAGCGGCACCGGCACCCGAAGTGAAACCGTTGCGCGGACTTGATCGTGTCGCCGCTGCGTTCGCCAAGCAAAAGGTGATCGGAGGCCAGCGATGAACTCACCGTCCATCATCGAACGGATGCGCCGGCGCGTGCAAGAGGCGAGTGGCAAGACTGAATTGTTGCAACGCGAGGCCGCACTCAATGAAACGATCGCGCTGAAGGAACGTGAAGCGGCTGCTGTGTGGGCCCAGGCGGAAGCGATGAACAAGCTGAACCTGTCATTCCAACGTGAAGCATTCACCGCCGAGCGCGAGACAATCCATGCGTTGCTCTTGCGCGTCCTGGGCGGGCACACGCTGACCGAGGCCGAGCGCGGCGCGGTTCTCTGTCACTTGTTGAAGGCGAACTTCATCCCCGAAATGCCGAAGTACCTCGAAGGGGAGTACCTTAAACTCCTGTCGGCGCATGATCGTGTCAAAGCTCAAGTTGACGATTTGCGCGGCGACCTGGCCGAGTTGCAGCACGAAATCACGGGCGAATGAACGACCTGGGCGAGCCGGTAACACAGTCATTGTCCGGCCTTCGGCGGCACGGACGTTGCCGGCTCGCTCTGAATTTTTGCGGACGCCGGCACCCGCAATCGGGGTTTCGGTTTGCCATCGTGCCGGGTTGGCCCCGGCACTGCCGGCGTCCGCTCTTTTTTACATTCACAAACTTAGAAAGTTGACTGCCCAATGAATCCACCCAACCCACCGCAACGCGGCGACAAGAGCATCAGCGCGGACTACTTCCGCCAGTTGGATTTTTACCTCAAGGCGATTACACCAAGACCGAGCGCAAGCCTGCGGCTGCTGTCCAGTCCAGCGGGTTACACGTTCGAGGCGAAGGCAGGCTGGAGCGGCAGCGGAAGTGCCGTCAAAGCGTGCATCGTGCAAAACCCGGTTGCTGGGCAGACCGTGACCAACAGCGGCTATGCTACGATTGACTTTGACCAGATACTACACGACCCGACTTCAATGGCCGATACCAGCACCAACCGCATCAACCTTCCCGTGATTGGTTTGTGGTTCGTGTCATCGCAGTTGAAGTATTCGCTGAACGCGGACTCAACCGGCGCGCGCTGGCTGGAAATCGTGCTCACTGATCCTGTAGGCGTGAATGGCCCCTGGGACTCCAAGGCCGCTGACTCCGACCTGGATAACGGACCCGTGCCGGGCACGTATCTGAATTGTTCAGGACTGGTGAAAGTGACTGCGACTACATCCTATATTTCCGCTCGCACCCTGCAAAACAGCGCGAGTGACAAGCTCGCCATCGGCTGGACATTGCAGGCGATTTACCTCGGTTGAAGCGCAATGCGTTCGCAATGCGTTCGCATTGGGTTGGCGACGGCTGAAACATCCATGTCCTGATATGGGTTGCGTAGAGATCGTCACGCCACGGGCATCGTAGAGCGTCGGTTTGCGAGTCTGAGGCCATCGGAGTCGGCTTTCGACGGTTTGAGCACATCGGCAGCGGTAGAGATCGTCACGCCATGAGGCGATAAACGCGCCGCACTCGACTGGATCGAAGCGAACCAACTTGGAAGGCGCAACCTCACGCGGGATCAATGGGAGTACATGCTTGGCAGAAGATACAACCGGGCGAAGAAGGCATCCGGTTGGACAAAAGGCAAAGAACGAAATGGGGGTCAAAATGATCCCGAATTGCGCACTTCTGAAAAACTCGCCGCTGAATACGGCGTCAGTCCTGCCACGGTGAAACGTGCCGGCAAGACGGCGGACTTTCTCGACAAACACCCCGATGAGAAACAGGCGGTCATCAAAAAGCGCAAGCGCATCCGTTGCACTCGACTGGATCGAAGCGAACCAACTTGGAAGGCGCAATCTCACACGGGATCAATGGGAGTACATGCTTGGAAGAAGGTACAACCGGGCGAAGGGGAATCGAGAATCCAATCTGAAACAGAATCGTCCGAAGGGTCAAAATGATACTTCGGTTGACCAATCCGCCAAACTCGCCGCTGAATACGGCGTCAGTCCTGCCACGGTGAAACGTGCCGGCAAGACGGCGGACTTTCTCGACAAACACCCCGATGAGAAACAGGCGGTCATCAAAAAGCGCAAGCGCATCCGTTGCACTCGACTGGATCGAAGCGAACCAGCTAGGACGGCGCAACCTGACGCCAGACCAGCGCAGCTTGATACGGGGCAGGCGGTATAACAGGACAAAAAAGGCGCAGGGCGGTGACCATAAATCAAAGTCGCAAAGTGATACTTTGATAGACACCGCCACCGCCATTGCCACGAGACATGGAGTAAGTCGCGCGACCATCATCCGCGACGGCAAGCGAGCCGAGGCCATCGAGAAGCTGGCTGATGCGTTGAGACCGAAGGCGAAGGAGAAGCAAAGAAAGGCTGGCCCCAAACAAGGCAGAGGAAAGAAGGCGACCGCTTTCGCCAATATTGGCGAAAGCGATCCCATTGACACCCGCGAACAAGCCGCGAAGGAAGCCGGGCTTTCTCACGGTTCGCTGGCCGCCTACAGATACTTGAAAGAGAACGCGGACCCGGAGGAGTTGGACGAATTGCGACGAGAACACCGTCCGCAAAGACTTCACGCCGAGCGAGGCCGTCGCCGTGTGGCAGGCGATGGAAGAATCACACGGCGGAAGACCGTCTAAAACCCGGAGCAATTTACCCCGGGTTTCTCAACGCCGCGATCGCGCCGCCGCCATTGTCGGCCTGTCACCAAAGACACTCGCCAAGGCCAAGGCGGTTGTGGAGAGCGGTAACGGTGAAACGCGCTTGCCTTGTCCTGTTCAGGTTGTAGCATCGGAGCATGAGCACGCCGAGCGACTGGGACCGCCTGCCAAAGTTTTTGATTGGCGATGCTGACGACCGCTCATTCGTGCTGCACCTGCACTATCCCCGATTCGTGGCTGAGGTAGTCGAAGCTGACGGCGTCACGCAACTTGTCCCTGACTGGTGGATTGATTCCGAGGCCGACTACATCCAACACGAGCTTGCTGCCGGCAGAGAACCAGCGCAGAGCATGGCGAGGTTGCTGCGTGAAGCTGGCGACTTCTACGCGGGCGAGATTGGGCGAGAGTAGTAAGGCCATCACCACCACCATCATCTCGACGCGCTCACCGTATCGTTGCTGTGGACACGATCACGAGGCCGTTGATACCAGCACCGCACCCGCCCCACTCGACGCGCTGGCGGTCATCCTGGAGGCGAGGAGAGGCGGTGCTGTGAGAGATCACCGGGGGCGTTGGCCCCAAAAATCCAAAGCAACCCAAGTCTGCCAAGTGGCAAAAAGTGGCAAACATGGTGCCGAAATCGTCTCTAATTGTCCTCAATCTTCTACAGTGACAAACGGCTTGCAAGGCTTGTAACACAAGGCTTTCACGCGGAATGTTAGGGAAAACGTAGATTGTCTGAAAGTGCCCATGACTGGCTTAAAAGGCCGCTGCTCTACCAACTGAGCTACCGTCCCGTCGAAGTCCGTGGAACATAGAAAAGGACCCATGGCCTGTCAACGAATACTCCTGTCCGAACCTCGCACGCTCTCCCTGCAACCAGCAGTTGCAACCCCCCGCGCCCTCTGGTAGAGAGTTTACTGCGTCAGCAGCTTCCAGCGTTGCCCGAACCATCTGCGCTACGACTCACCATCGCTGTGCTGACGAAGCGATTTCGTGAATCATGAAAACTCGACACGTCCGGTTGTTCGTTCTGTGCTGTGCGCTCGCCATCACCGCCACGGCATGCAGAGACTACGCCGTGTTGCGCCTGCGTTCCGAGCCATCAGGCGCAGTTGTGTACGACATCAAGAACACGCGCTTTGTGGGTGTCACCCCCGTTACCAATCTCGTGATCGGAACGATCCCTGATTCGGCGTGGACGCAACCTCAATGGGATCCGGGTGCAACGTTTTCTGTGGAGAAAGACGGCTACGAGCCCGCAACGGTGCGGCCCACTCTGGATCTGCGCAACCGAAAATCGCGCAGCCTACACGTTCCCAACTATTGGGATGTCTTGGTGGAACTCAAAGCGGTGCCGCCTCCCGTCCAAGCCGCCCCTCCGGCGCCTGCGGCACCCATTGTGCAAGAAGTGAAGGCCCAACCAGTCGAACCAACTCCACCACCCCAGCCGGTGTCATCTCCCGTTCCCGCAGCCCCAACCCCGCCTTCGCCACCACCTCCGGCACCTTCACCGGCGGCGACCAACACAGTGGTCGAGCGGTTCGAAATTCGAAGCGGGAGCGGTGGCAAGGTCACGGTCGTGTCGGAGCCACCGGAATGCAGCGTGTACCTGGACGATCGGTTCATCGGCAACGCGCCGGTAACAACCACAGTGATCGAGGGGATTCGAGTCGTCGAAGTGAAGAAGCAGGGTTATCGCGCCTATAAGAAGGTGGTCCGCATCATCGAGGACTCAGAATTGACATTGCGCGCGAGACTCGACCGCGAATAGGCTTTCGCGAGAACCTCATGACTACGAAACATCGTGTCGCCATTGTTGGTTGCGGTGCCCTGGCGCAAAGCGCCCACCTGCCCAACGCGAAAGCAAACCCGCGCATCGAACTCATCGCCACCTGCGACCTGGACCGTGACGCCGCCGAGCATTGCCGCGTCACTTTCGGCGCGAAACGGTCCGAGACCGATTGGCGCAAGATCGTCGCCGCCTCGGACATTGACCTCTGCATACTTTGCACGCACACCAATCTGCGGGGCGAATTCATTGTCCCCGCGCTGGAATCGGGCAAGGCTGTCTATACCGAGAAGCCGCTCGCACCGAGCCGCAAAGAAATGATCGAGATCCTCCAGGCAAACCGCCGCACCGGCAGGCCGGTGTGTGTCGGCCATAATCGCCGTTCCAGTCCGGCGGTGCTCGAATTCAAGCGGTTGCTCGACAAGGCGAAATCCGGCGCCCAAGCAACCCGACCCAGCGTCGACCGGTCCGGCACCCGCGGGCGGTTGCCCGAGGAAGATGCGATGCAACTCCTGATCCGCGTCAACGACGACATTCGCAGTTGGAAGGATTGGATCTTTTGGGACGAGGAAGGAATCTTGTTTAGCGAGATGGTTCACTTCATTGATATCGCCCTCTGGCTCAATGACGCCCATCCCGTCCGCGCGTTTGTCGAGGGCTCGCCCCGCGGCAACTTCACAATCATCCTGCGTTTCAGCGACGGCTCGATCACCACCATGCAGCACACGATGGTCGGCAATTTCGATTACCCCAAGGAACTGTTCGAGGCAACCACCCGCAACATCACCATCGCGATGGATCAGCACATGGAGATTCGCCAGTGCGGGCTCGCCGACGAACCGAATCAGAAACTGTTCCCATACGATGAGGGGTCCGGTTGGGCAACGAAACTCGGCATGAACGGATACATGGCGGAGTTGGCTGCGGAACAGAAACGTGCGGCGAACTCAGGAACTCCCGCCCGCTGGCTTGGCGTGAACAAAGGCCATGCCCAGCATCTCGACCGTTTTCTCGACCACATCGAGGGACGGGCAGAGAATCCCTGCGATGTGGAAAGTGCCGTGTCGGTCAATCGCATTGCGTTGAAGTTGCTCGAATCCGCCCGGCTCGGCACGCCTGTTGCAGTGAATCCCGAAGACTGGCACGTACCCAGCGTGTGAGGCGGCGCGTTGACACTCGTACCCAGATCGAATACTGTGCCAGCGACTTTGAGGGCGGCGGGTTAGCCAAGTGGTAAGGCAGGAGTCTGCAAAACTCTTATACGTCGGTTCGATTCCGACACCCGCCTCCAATTTCTTCTCCATCTGCATGAACATTCTCGTCGTGGGCGGCACCGGCCACATCGGCAGCTATCTCGTGCCTCGATTGACCGGGCTCGGTCACGAGGTCAGTGTGGTGGCGCGGAAGCCAAAACCGCAATACACCGACCCGAGGCTCGGCTGGACGCACGTCAAATGGATCGTGGCCGATCGCAGCACAGAAGAACGAACCGATGCCTGGGCGCGACGCATGGCGACCATCGAAACCGACGTGGTGATGGATCTCATCTGCTACACACCCGAGCAGAACGAAACGATGTACCGGGCCTTCCGCGGACGGGTGAGCCATTTCCTTCATTGCGGCACCATCTGGGCGTACGGTCCGCCCGAACAGACGCCGTACGAGGAATCGTTCCCGCGCAAGCCGATCACCGACTACGGACGCAAGAAGGCGCAGATCGAGTCGTTCCTGATCGAGAAACATCGCCGCGAACAGTTCCCCGCCACGATCATCCATCCCGGCCACATCTGCGGCCGTCGCTGGCTGCCGATTGATCCGCAAGGCTCGCGGAATGGCGTGCGGGTCTATGAGAAACTCGCGCGCGGCGAGCCGGTGGTGTTGCCCGAACGCGGCACGGCGACGCTGCATCACGTCCACGGCGACGACGTGGCGCAGTTGTTCGAATTGGCAATGACACGCCGCAACGCCGCGTTGGGCGAAAGCTTCAGCGCCGTGGCCCCGCATGCGCTGTCGCTGGTGGGATGTTGCGAGGCCGTGTGCGCATTGTTCGGCACGAAACCGAATTTCCAGTTTGTGCCGCTCGACGAGATGGCGAAGCACGAGGGCGAACAATCCGCCACGATCATCCGCGAGCACGTCGAGCATTCCCCTTGCGCCAGCATCGCCAAAGCGCAACGGCTACTCGGTTACGCGTCGCGCTATACCACCCAGCAAATTTATTCGGAATGCCTTGAGCACATGGCCGAATCTGGCCAACTCAAGCCGTAAGCTTAGCGACGATATCGTTGTTGTCATACACACAACCGCCCCAGGTGCCACCGCTCAGGGCCTGCAACGTTGCCCAGAGCCGCGTGTCGTCAGGGAGGGCGGGGTCGGGCGCGATGCCGGGATGGATCGGGCGTGACGCGAGAAGCCGTTCGCCTTCCTCCGTGCTGAATCGCCGCGTGCCTTCGCCGACCAGGTTCAGGCTGCCTTCAAGTTGTTTCGTGTCTATCACGATCTCGATCTGGTCGCCGTCGCGCACTTGGCCGATGGGGCCGCCAGCGAGAGCCTCGGGACCGATGTGGCCAATGCACGCGCCGGTCGAGACGCCAGAGAATCGTCCGTCGGTTATGAGTGCGACGTGTTTGCCAAACGGGAGATTCTTCAACGCGATCGTGACCTGCGCGGTTTCTTCCATGCCGGTACCCAGCGGGCCCACGCCCGCCAGCACCATGACATCTCCTGCGGCAATCTTCTTTTCCTTGATCGCCCGGATGGCAGCCTTCTCGCTGGTGAATACCTTCGCGGAGCCGGTCTTGCGATAGACGCCGTCGCGGTCCACGACCGATGGATCAATCGCCGTGGCTTTCACGACCGAGCCCTGCGGCGCCAGGTTGCCGCGCGGGAAGACGACCGTGCGGGTGATGCCGAGTCGCCGGGAACGGTCGGGCGTGAGGATCACGTCGTCGGAATTCACGCCGTCGAGTTTCTGCAGCAACTCGCGGAATCGCCGCCGCCGCTCGCTTTTCTCCCACGCCGCCAGAGTTTCGCCCAGCGTGCAACCCGCGACAGTGAGCACCGTGAGATCGAGCAACCCGAGTTGACGCAAGTGCAGCATGACTTCGGGCACACCACCGGCGAGGAACACGCGGACGGTGGGATGGTGCACGGGGCCGTTGGGCAACACGCTCACAAGCCGGGGGGTGGCGCGGTTGACTTTGATCCAGTCCTGCACCGTGGGGCGGGAGAGCTTCGCGGCGTGCGCCGTGGCGGGAATGTGCATCAGGAGGTTGGTCGAGCCGCCGAACGCGGCGTGGACGACCATCGCGTTGCGAATCGCCGCGGGCGTGAGGATTTTCGCCATTGTGATACCGGCTTGTTCCAAATCAAGCACCGCTTGAGCGGAACGGACGGCGATCTCGCGCCATACCGGCTGACCCGATGGTGCGAGCGCGGAGTGGGGGAGCGCCATCCCGAGCGCCTCAGCCACTACCTGCGACGTGGCAGCGGTGCCGAGGAACTGACAGCCGCCTCCCGGTGTAGCACACGCGCGACAACCGATTTCGGCGGCTTGTTCCAGCGTGATAATGCCGTGAGCGAACCGCGCGCCGATCGTCTGGGCCGTGCCAGCGTCCTCGCCGTCCGCGGGCGGGAGCGTGACGCCGCCGGGAACGAGGACGGAGGGAAGGTCCCGCATTCCCGCCAACGCCATCATCATCGCGGGGAGACCTTTGTCGCACGTCGCAACGCCGATCACACCGCTGCGTCGAGGCAACGAGCGGATGAGTCTGCGAAACACGATTGCCGCGTCGTTGCGGTACGGCAGGCTGTCGAACATGCCTGTTGTGCCCTGCGTCCTGCCATCGCACGGATCGCTACAGAACGCGGCGAATGGAATCACCCCACGCTGGCGCAGTTCGCGCGCGGCCTCCCGGATGAGCAGGCCGATCTCCCAATGTCCCGTGTGAAAGCCGAGAGCGATGGGGGTGCCGTCTTCCGCGCGGACGCCGCCTTGGGTGCTGAGGATGAGGAACTGTTTGCGGCCCGTTTCGGCGGCGGGCCAGCCCATGCCGGCGTTTTGGGTCATGCCGAAAATATCGCCGCTCGCGCTTTCGAGGAGAAGCGACGGAGTCAACGGCAACGCGCCCTGCGGTCCGCGGGCTTTGGTCTGGAGGTCGTAGATGCCGGGGTCGGAGGAGAAGAGTTCGTGTGGAGTCATGCGAACCTCCGCTCTGAGTTGAGTGCGAGAGAAGCTAATGTTGGGAGTTCAAGCTTCAGCTTGCTTCGTCTTGCGTGAAACAGACAAGCTGAAGCTTGAACTCCAAACGATAGCCTTGGCCACCTCAACCCGGTACGTCCCCGGTCCCATGTACAACACGGTGATGGGCATTGCCAGGAGAGGACATTCATTCACGCCTTCGCCGAAACCACCTATCCCACCCGCGCCTTCGACTGCGCCAATCGTTGCCGGGCTCGCTCTTCTTCCCGCGCCCACGCGCTCAGCACGGCGCCGGTCATCATGCCGCAGACGGCTTCGAGCAGATTGCGATGCGCATCCCCGAAAGGTCCGGCCTTGCGTGCGAGCGAAAAATAGCCGATGACTCGACCCTCCGACACGAGCGGCGAGGCGAGCACGTACCCGCCGTCCGCCGCGCGAGTCGCCACGGTGGTGCGTCGCGTCGCGAATTCTCGTATCAAATCGCCTTCGTTCGGCAACGCCACGGCGGGTTTTTCGCCTGGCCACTTGCTCGCCACTTCGAATTCCTCCGCGAACATATTCCAGAGATGGAAGCTCACCTTTTCGGCTTGCGGGACGAACAGGTGCAATCGGTCCACGACATCGCGGGCGAGCTGGGGAAGCGGCGGGGAAAGGCCGAGCAGTTTCCCGATATCGTACACGACGGTCAGTTCCTGGCTGGTGTGCTCGAGTCGCTCGAACAGGACCCGGCTCGCGCCGAAGAACACCTGTTGCGCGGAGTAGGGATCATCCAGCGCGAACCGCTGGAACGCCTGCCGGCTCAGGCACAACACCTTGCTGAACTCGCTCGCAATGGCGGTGGCCGAGCGGGGCCGGTCGCCGTAGAGCGCCGCTTCCCCGATGCTTGCAGGCGGGGCGACGTGGGCGAGCAACTTGCCGCCGCCATCGTCGCGGTAGCCTTTGACGATGTCAATCGCGCCCTGCATCACGACCAGCAGGTCGCCGGAGACTTCACCCTCGCGGAACAGGATCTCACTCTTGGCGTAGGTGCGTTCCACACACAACGCTGCCAGTTTGGCGCGCACGGGTTCGTCCACCGCTCGAAAGAGCGGGCATTCGCGAAGAGCGGTCAGTTTATCCATGATGTTGTTGATGGGTTGCGGTGACTGCGGGAGGCGGCTCCCGCGTTGGACTATGCTGAGAAGAACGCATCGAGTTACACCCCCGCTGCCATGATCACCGCCGGGTCGTGCGCCACGGCGGCGGCGTCCTCTTTCGTGACGAGCCCCTGTTTGACAAGGTCGAGCAACGACTTGTCGAGACTGACCATGCCGAATTTCTGTCCCGTATCAATCGCGCTGTAAATCTGGTGCGTCTTGCCATCGCGAATCAGGTTGCTGATGGCGGGCGTGACCACCATTACCTCGCGCGCGGCCACGCGCCCTTTGCCATCCTTGGTCGGGAGCAACGTCTGGCACACGACGCCTTTGAGCACGCTCGAAAGCTGCACGCGCACCTGTTGCTGCTGGTGCGAAGGGAACACGTCAATGACTCGATCCACCGTTTGCGGCGCGTCGGTGGTGTGCAACGTGCCGAACACGAGGTGGCCCGTCTCCGCCGCGGTCAGCGCGAGCGAGATCGTTTCGAGATCGCGGAGTTCGCCCACGAGGATCACGTCCGGGTCCTGCCGCAGCGCGTGCTTGATGGCTTCCTGGAACGACTTGGTCTGCTGTCCCACCTCGCGTTGACGGACGATTGCTTTCTTGGATTCATAGACGAACTCGATCGGGTCCTCAATGGTCAGGATGTGATCCGGGCACGTTTCGTTGATGACATTGAGGATGGAGGCGAGTGTGGTGGATTTGCCCGAGCCGGTCGGTCCCGTCACCAGCACCAGTCCACGCGGCAGTTCAGCAAACGCCACGATCGCAGGCGTGAGCTGGATCTTGTCGGGACTGGGAATCTTGGACGAGATGATGCGAAAGACCGCCTCGGTGCCGGTGCGTTGACGCAGCACGTTGACGCGGAAGCGTGAGACGTTGGGTACGGTGAAGGAAAAATCGAGCTCCCAATGCTCCTCGATGCGTTTGCGCTGATCATCTTCGAGGATGCCGTAGATCAGCCTCTTCGATTCCTCTGCGGTGAGAAAGCCGAAGGACGGATCCAGTGGCTGCACTTCGCCACGGATCCGTCCCATGGGCGGTCTGCCGATGACGAGGTGTACGTCCGAAGCGCCGCGCTCAACGGCCTTGGTGAGCACCTCTTCGAGTGTGCCTTTGAACGGGCCTGTGGCTGCCGCGACACCTCCGCCTGACGGAATCTCGACCGGTTTGCCACACGATGGGCAATCGGCGGTCTGTCCCGCGAGTGACTCGTCCACCTCGAGCGACGCGTTGCAGCTTGGACACTGAAACTTGATGTCAGGCACGTTGGTTCGTCTCCAAATCGCGAGGCATTATGCGGAACTGACGCAAGGGACGACAAGGAAATACATCGGACACACGTTTGAGGCTGGCACGCTTTCGGGTATAATGAACCATGTTTCTGGCGGCGACGGTGGGGAAAAACACGACGATGCGGGCGCTGATTGCGTCCGCAACCCTAAGCGCCTTCTCTGCGTTCGGTGCAATCACGGAGAACCAGGTCCTCCTCGTTATCAACACCAACAGCGCCGACTCGGTGGCGATCGGCACCGCGTACACCAATTTGCATCCCGCAGTGCATACGGTCCGGATTGGCACTACCACCGCAAACATCATCCCGAGAGCAGACTTTTTCACCCAGATTCGCGATCCCATTCGGAACTACCTGAACTCCCAGGCAAGCCTGGCAACACAGATCGTCGCCATCGTCACCACCAAAGGCATCCCGCATCAACTCCACGGCGACAACTCGGAAGGTCTGTTTTCCGGCACCGCTTCGTATGCGGCGGTGGATTCCGATCTCGTCCTGCTGTGGCAGGACATGGCGGCCGGGCCGACGTTCTCGAACATCTATCCCGCCAACTGCACCGTGCTCAATCCCTACTACCGCACGAACGTCCCGCTCAGTTCCTTCTCCCGATCCAACATCAAAACCGCCAAGGCGTGGTCGTCCCTTGTGGTCAGCAACAACACCATCGTGTTCGAGTCTCCCGCCTACGGTTTCAACGGCAACAACGCCTTCGGCTTCTCGACCAAGAGCGGCGCCCCCGCCTCGCAACGTCTCACCCCGGGCGATCTCTATCTGGTAACGCGGCTGTCCGGCTACTCGGTGGCCGATGTAACGAATGCCCTCGCTCGGACGCAGAACATCGAGATTTACAAATTCAGCGATACGGTTCTGCTCGACAAGGCCAGCCAGAACTTCGACGGCACCATCTATTCGAGTGCGAACACGATCCTGACAAATGCAGGTTTCAGCGTGGTGTTCGATCAAGCGGGCACCTTGGCGACCAATCTGCCTCCCGGCAAACGCCTCCTCTCCTACAGCACCTACGGGACGTACCAGAGCCCGAGCGCCGGGGCGTATTACATCTACAGCAACACCTTCTCCTACGCCACGGGCGCGATCTTCAACAGCTACGAGAGCTTCAACGGAGTCGAGTTCAGTTCGCCCACCAACGGTCGAAGCCAGGCTCAGGTCGCCGATTGGTTTTCCGTGGGCGGCTCGCTCGGGTTCGGCCACGTCAACGAGCCGTTCACGTTCGCCGTCGCCAACGAGAATTGGTATCTGCCCAACCTGCTGGTAAACGGTTTGACCTGGGCCGAGGCTGCTTACAGTTCGCTGTTCGTCATAAGCTGGGAGAATATCATCCTCGGCGACCCGCTCGCCAGGATCACCGTCCTCCCAACCAACGCGCCGGCGCAGTTTGCAGTCAGCCCGGCTTCGCTGGAGTTCGACGAAGCGCATGTGGGCGGTGGCAAGACGCTTGCGTTTGTCGTTCGGAATGACGGGGACGGAATCCTGAACGGCGAAGCGGCGATGCAAGACGGGGGTACATTCAGCGTCGTTGCCGGCAGTCCCTTTGCGCTCACGGCGGGACAGACCGCGAACGTCGTCGTGGAATTCGCGCCGGTCAGCACGGCGACGACTGCCAGTGCTGTGATTTTCACCAGCAACGCGGGCGGTGCCACCAACGCCGTCACCGGAACCGGCGCCTACTTGTTCCCGCCGGGCGATGTGAATGGCGATGCAAAGGTCACCGGCGCCGACTCGCTGTTGATCAACCAGGTGCAGGTCGGATTGCGCAGCAGCACCAGCAGCGTGTTCGCTGCGGCGGGATACGCCAACGGCGACGTGAATCAGAACGGCGCCGTGAGCGGCGGCGATTCGTTGCTGATCAACCAGACCCTCGTCGGTTTGCGTTCCTACCTCGTCACCAAGCCCATCCCCAACTCGAGGCCCACCACTGAGTCCCTCCCGATCACGATCTACGGCATTGCGTTTCCCACCAACGGCTCCGTCAGCGCCAGCATCGGTTCCCCGGTCGATCTGGTGCTTTCCAACGTCGTCGTCGTGAATCGCGAGCAGATCACCGCCATCGTGCCTGCCGGCGGTGGAAGCGGCACCGGCCTTGTGAGCGTGGTAGCCACCTCCACCAACGGCGTCGTTTCCTTCGGGCGATTCGTGAACCCGTAGGTCACACCCTCCTTGTAGGGTCGTGCGTGCGGTCCCTCGTGCACGCCTGCGCGCAAACCTATGCTCGGAAACAAGCAACTTTTTGCCTCCAACGAGCGATTGGTTCACGTGAAAAATTTATCTTTCTTGACAGGCCACCGTGTCGCTACCCGCCGACTTCCTTCGAGGAAAACGATTCACGAGTGTCAACAGGTAATCCAATCTGACGCGCATTCGGAATAGCTGCCGACACGCGTGATGCGTGCTTGCGCGAGGCAGTACGTCAGCCCGGACGGAATATGAAATCGCGCATCGCGCTGTCGCTCACCGTCGGATGTCTCGCCGTCTTCTCGCTCCCCGCTCCCGCCCAGACGAACGCGCCCGTCGTGAGCGCGGGACAGTATCACTCGCCTGCCTCGCGCGAGGACGGCACCGTCTGGGCGTGGGGCAAAGGATTCTACGGCCAACTCGGCAACGGCATGTGGTACGATCAGCCCACTGCCCAGTGGATCAGCGCGC
>CAZOTB010000011.1:0-60169 GCA_964582645.1 uncultured Verrucomicrobiota bacterium
TGGAGCATCATCCAGATCGCGGGCGTCGAGACACTGAAGAACAAGGACCTCCTTGGGTTGCGTATCCCCCAAGCGGCGGCGAAACGCGGGATGGAAGTATTCGAGTTCGTGTTCCAGTTGTTGCTCGAAGAGAACTGCCGGGTGCTCCTGTTGAGCTTCGTCCACGACGAGTTCAACATCGAGAAGATCATCTCGCATCCCGCACACATGGTCGGGAGCGACGGGTTGCTGATGGGCGACCGTCCGCATCCGCGCGGATGGGGATGCTTTGCGCGATATTTGGCGTTGTACACGCGCGAAAAGAAGATCCTACGGCTCGAAGAGACAATCTACAAAATGACCGGCTTTCCCGCGTGGCGGCTGGGGTTGAAACGGCGGGGCGAACTGAGGAAAGGTTATTTTGCCGACATCACGGTGTTCGATCCCGCGACGATTCAGGATACGGCGACGTACGACAACCCGCGGTCATTCGCGAAGGGTGTGAGCCACGTGTTTGTCAACGGAGTACAGGTGTTGCGCGAAGGCAGGCACACCGGAGCGACCCCTGGCCGGGGTCTGCGTCGCGGAGTCTGAATCCCTCAAACAGCGGCTACGCGGGTCCGTCGCGCGCGCGCCGGCTTCGCGGGGGCAGGTGCCGCCTCGGTCTCGGCCGGTGGCGCGTCGGGATAAATATAGCGACCGCAATTCTCGCAGAGGTTCAAGTCATCCTGGCGCAGGAGTTTCTGATACGCGCCCGAAGACAGTTTCACGAAACAACCGTAACAGACGCCATTCTTGACGGCGACGATCGGCACTTTGCCTGATTTCACGAATCGATCGTAGTGCCCGATCACGGGCTCGGGAATTTGCTGTCGCAGTTTCAGGATGGCTTTGAGTTTGTCTTCGGCGGAAACGTCCTTCGACTTCTTGGGTGACTCGAGCTCGCAGAGCTCACGAATGAACGCGGTGACCTGATGCATACTGGTTGTCTTTTCTTATACCTCGTGGCCTGTCGTGTCAACAGGACTTTGGTCAACTCAGTCTCCGAATTTGTTCCGCGATTCCTCCAGGAACTCGAGCGCTCCTTGAGCGGTGTTGTCCCAACTGAACGCGCGCGCCCGCTCCGTCGCCTTTTGCCAGAGTCGTTGACGAAGGTTTGTGTCGCGGAACAACTTGCGAAACCTGTTGGCTACGGCTTCGGCGAGCCACTCGCCACTTTCTTGCCCGGCGGATCAGTAGATTTTGATTGGGGCGAGTGAGTCGGTCGGCGTTGAGCGTGATTGTGCAATGCGGGTGCTGCCCCTTATACTTGTCTCCTGGACCAAGCACATCCTTGTTTGCGGCTGTTCATTCCTGTGGCGTGGGCAGAACAATCTTGTGCATACCGAAAAGGGGTTCCTTACCGGCCCTTCCATCGCCCACAAACATCGTTAAAGTGGAGCGGCGCAGTGTCAAGAAGGTCATGGCATCCCCGTTGCTAAATGCTTCACGTGCCCGAAACGAAAGGACTGAAGCCATGATTCGAACGCAGCGTACCCTCTCGATTCACAGTGATCCCTCCCGTCGCCGATTCGCGCTCCTCGCGGGAAGATCGAACGTCCACGAGCTCCGATCCAAAGCTTTCTCAACTCGACGAGCCGCGAAGCTGGCTGAGCGGCCGGTGATGTCCGCCACCGAGGAGGAACTTCGCGCGCGCCTCGCCACGCTGCTACGACATGAAACCGAGGCGTTCATCGGCGCGTTCACGTCGGAAGTCGAGTCGCTCCGGACACGGCTTAACCAGCAGGGCATAAACTCCGACCCGGCTCTCGAACGAATGCAATCGCTCGTCGCGGAGCTGGCCGACCGGATGCAGAGCATCGCCCGCGAAGAGCAGCCGCCGCCAATCGAGGAGATTGGGTTGGAGCGCGCGCTCGAAGGGTACTGCCAACACATTTGCGACAAGACTGCCCTCGAGTTGTCCTACGAGAGCCACATCCAGGAAACGGCGATTGATAAGACGGTGAAGCTGACGGCGTTCCGCGTCGCGCAGGACACGCTCGAACACATCGCCGAACACCGTCGGCCCAACTTCGTTTCGGTCCGTGTCACGCAAGAGGGAACCGAACTGCAGCTTCGTGTCGAGGACGTGGGCGAGCCCCATGTGGTGAAGCACGAGAGCGATGAGCAATCGGAGGTGCGCTTTCTGCAGCGACTCGAGGAACGCGTTGCCAGTCTCGCAGGACGCGTGCAAGTGAACCGCGGGCTGGGGTCGAATCTCTTGCTGTTCGCGTTGCCGACCAACGCCCCACGTCCGGCGTGTACCGCGTAGTGGCTCACTCGATCTTCACCCGCTGCTTCCCCGCGTACACATTGCAGCGCTGGCCTCGCAGGAACGACACCAGCGTCACACCGAACTCCTCCGCAACATCAATCGCCAGGCTCGACGGCCCGCCCACAGATGCGACGATGGGGATACGCGCCATCAGCGCTTTCTGCATGATTTCGAAACTGCTTCGCCCGCTCACCATCAGTACATGTCGCTCCAACGGCAGCGTGCCGGCAAGCAAGGCCGCGCCCACTACTTTGTCCACGGCGTTGTGCCGCCCCACGTCCTCGCGAAGGAGCGTAAGGTTGCCGGCTGCATCGAACAACGCCGCGGCATGGAGCGCGCCCGTGCGCTCGAATACGGGCTGGGCCTTGCGGAGTTTCGCGTCGAATGAGAAGAGTTGCCCGGTGGTTACATTCAAATCGTCACGCAGCGGCTTCGCGTGCACGCGGATCGTGTCGAGTGCCGCTTTGCCGCACACGCCGCACGCGGACGTGCTGAAGAAGTGTCGCTCCAGCCGTTTCGAATCAAACGCCACGGCGCCATCGAGCAAGACTGTCACGATATTGAAATGTTGGGGCTCGGCGTTGCAGTAGGAGATCTTGCGGATGTGGCCGGACTCACGGATGACGCCCTCAGTGAACAGAAACCCTGCGGCAAGTTCGAAGTCATTGCCGGGGGTGCGCATGGTGACAGCCACGCTTTCGTCGCCGATGCGAATTTCGAGGGGCTCTTCGACCGCGACGAGGTCTTTGCGGCTCTGCGAGCGCGTCTCCTCGATCTTCGTTGTCTGAACTTGTGCGGTGCTTTTACGGCGAGTCATGAAGTCGTCCTCGTCCTCGTCCTCGTCCTCGTCCTCGATTCGGAAGCAACTGAAAACGAGGACGACGCCGGGGACGGGGACGATAGGTTCATCGCCATGGGATGACGGATCACACCTTTCTCACAAACAACCCCAGCGAAGCCGTGAACCCGTGCACGAACGTCTTGTTCCCGACCGGACCGATTTCGCCGTTGCAGAAAAATCCAGCCAGCGGGAGCGGCCCGAGTTTGTCCGCGACGACCTTCGCGTCGTGGTCGGCCTCGCCGAACAGTCCCTCGCCCCGCCCATTGCAGCAGCACAACAGCCCGGCCGCGAGCTCACGGTGGCCCAGTTCCAGGCGCGCCCGTTCCAACATCTGCCGCATGTCCTCGTCGGCTGCGGCGGCATGACGCAACTGGAACTGCATCGTCTGCCCCGTGCGCGGCATCGCCCCGATCGCCATCGAACCGCTCTTCGGGTCCACTCCCATGATGTTGCGGATTAGAAAATCACCGCGTTTGAAATCCTCCTGGTACTCGTTCACAGCGAGGCCGACCAGCAGGTTGCGCTGCGCGTGTTGTTGGTCCGCCTTTGAGAGCGACTGAAAGGTTTCGACCAGCACCTGGTACGCAGGTTTGCGCGCAATCTGATGAATGACGTTCTTCTCCGCGCTCGTGATGGTCCACGGCTCGCCGATGGGGGTGCATCCCTGCGAGACCACCGCTTGCATCGTCCACTCGCCACCAATGGCAACACCGGTCGCGCCCTCGCGGAGCACCTCATCGTGGAGGAACAAGAACGTCTCCTGTGCCGCGGCATCGCCGCTCGCCATGCCGCCGATGATCGGCACATCCGGGTAGGCTTCGTTGAGTTGGCGCACCAACGAATCCGCGTTGAGATGAAACGGGTCCGCCAGGAGCATCCATGCGTTGACGGCGCCGGGTTCGATCCCGGTTTCGAGATGCCAGAAGCCGGGCCCGCTCGATTCCTCGACCTGTTCCTCCGTGAAATGGTATGGCGTGAGTGTCGCGCCCGGCAGCGACAGCAGCAGCAACGAAAGCGCCGGTTCGCCTTCGATCTCGCGGCTGCGCCCGATGATCCCCTGTCCGCTGCATCCGACGAGCAACGGCGCGTCGGTTGCGGACTGGATTTCGGCGAGCATCCCTGAGTAGTTCTCAGCAAACGCGTGTGATGCAAAGACCAATGCCAGATCGGGCGTCACTCCCTCCATTTGCGCTGCCGTCTGCGCGATGGCTTGCGAGGTAGCGGCGCTCCAATCGTCGTTGCGGATGATGGCCGATGCGGCTTTCACTCTCGTACCATTTGCACAAAGACGCGACGAACGACAGGAAAAACTCGCGCAGCCGCGAGCGGCAGCGGGTGGCGCGTGAACCTGCGGCGACTCGCTCGTGCTCCTGGCTAGATGGCTGCAGCCAGCCGCTCGAGTTCCGCCTCCGTGTTGTAGAAATGCGGTGAGAAACGCAGGAGTCGCCTGCCGTCGCGGGTGGAGCGGAGCGAAGTCGCGATGCCTTGTTCGCCTAATTGGGCGTGGAGCTTGGTGAGGTCTGTTCCGTGTCTGGTGAACGACAGGATGCCACTCCGCCGGGAGGCTTCGCGTGGGCCGATGTATTCAAAACCGTGCGCCTCCATCGCGGCGATGATCTTCTCTCCGAACGCCAGCAACCGCGCCTCGATGTTCTCGATCCCGATTCCCAGCAACAACTGCAGTGCGGCGTTCAGCCCCACAATCCCGGCAACGTTGGCGCTGCCCGCTTCGTAGCGTCCTGCATGGGATGGGAAACGCATCGTGTCCTGGGTAATGAAAGCCGGCGAGGCGACATTGTTCCAGCCCACGAGCGTGGGACGCAATCGCTCCTGTGCCTCGCGCCGCACATGGAACACTCCCATCGCCAATGGTCCGAGCAGCCATTTGTGAGAGTCGGCAGCGGCGAAGTCCGCCGCCTCGACGTTTGTTCGCAGCGCGCCGAAGCTCTGGATGCCGTCCAAGCAAAACAACATGCCCCGCTCGCGAAGCCATCGGCCGATGGTGTCCACATCCAGGCGCCACCCGCTGAGGAAATGAACCGAAGCCAGCGCGACGAGCCGGGTGTGCTTGTCCACAAGTGGTGCGATGTGTTCCAGTTCGATGCGGCCGAGTTGTTGTGGCGCGACCCGACGTAACTCAACCCCGCGCGCTCCGAGCGCCTGCCATGGATAGACGTTGGCGGGGTAATCGTCCTGGTAGAAGACGACGTTGTCGCCCGGCTGCCAATCGAGCCCGTTCGCCACGAGGCTCAACGCCACCGACGTCGGCCCGATCAGCGCGATTTCCTGCGGCGTGCAACCGAGCAGTTGGGCGGCAAGGGTGCGCGTCTGGAGCACGAAATGGCCGTCCAACACTGCTTCCTGATCGTTCTTGGTACAGCGGTCCAGATACCGGCTCATTGCATCCACAACGCAGCGTGGCAAGGCGCAGACGCCCGCGTGCGCCCAGAATGCCTTCTCGGCAGCAACTGGGAACTCGCGGCGACGGAGAGATTCGTCGGCGAGGATCGTCTTGATGTCAATCTGAGTGGACATTACCTGCATGGTAGCGCGCGATGGATTTGTGACAATGAGGAAGATGATGTCCCAAGAGTGTTTGCGACTCGATTCGGTTTACACGGTTGACGGTGGCACAGGGTCTGAGTAACTGCCCACTAAATGAATATCGGTTCAGTTTCTGATGCCAGTGTCACCACCCTGCCGAGTACGCGACCGGCACCGTATATCTCTACTTCAAGGACAAGGAAACGCTCTACCTCGAACTGGTCGAGGAAAAGTTCCGCGGAATGATCGAGCAAGTGCAACGGAGTGTGGCGAAAGAGCAGGACCCCATCGAGGGAATTCGCCGGCTCGTCCAGGCACGGATGGAGTTTTTCAATGAGAACCGGGCGTTTTTCCGGATCTACATGGGTGTACGCACCGAGTTGGCACTGGCCAAGGGCAGCCGTTGGGAAGGCATCGCCTCGCTACGAGAAACCTACGTGCATACGATCACGCAATTGATCCGAGCGGGCCAGCGTCGCGGCCTGATCCGAAAAGGCGACCCTCGGCAGTTCGCCATCGCGCTTACCGGCATCATGAGACAACTCACGCGCGATTGGCTGCGGAGCGACAACGGGCGTCCCCTCACGGACTCGGTGGAGTGCGTCATGGATTTGTTTCTGAACGGGGCGAAGGCGGAACGATGAACACTCTCCGCATCTGTCTGGGCATCGGCTTGATGGCAACATTCACCGCTTGCTCGGTCGGGCCAAACTACCGCCAACCCAAAGTGGCCATGCCGGGCGACTGGAGCGAATCGGGCAGTGGCGGCACGACCAACGCGACGGCACACCTCAGGAACTGGGGGCGCAGCTTCCAGGATCCCGTTCTCGACTCGCTCATCGAGCGTGCGGTGAAAGCGAACCTCGACCTGCGCGCCGCGGAGGCGCGTGTCCGGGCGGCACGGGCGGTGAAAGGGGCCGTGCTGGCTGATTTCCTGCCGACGCTCGATGCGACGGGCTCCTATACGAAGACGCGCCGCAGCAAGAACCCACAGACGAGTTCGAGCACCAACTCGGTGTTCGATACCGATACGTACCTGCTTGGTTTCGACGCGAGTTGGGAGATTGATGTATTTGGAGGCAAACGTCGCGCATTCGAAGCTGCCGCCGTGAACCTGGCTGCGATCGAGGACGTCGAGAACGCCCTCGTCTCGCACGGCAACGAACGGGAGCGGCATCGCACTTTGGGCGAAGCGGTCGTGGCGAGTCAGCGCGCGGTCGAGTTGGCGAATCAGCGCTACACGAAGGGCGTGGGCGATTTTTTAAACGTCGGGGTCGCGCAGCGGGCGCTTAACCAGGCCGAGGACGACCTGGTGGACAGCCAACGCACGGTGTCGCAAAACCTGGTCGCGCTCTACAAAGCGCTCGGAGGCGGTTGGGAAAGCGGGACGATGACATCCCAGAGATGAGACTATGACAAATGCTGGTTCAATGCGCGGGAAAGAGTTTGTAGTCGAGCGCTTCAGCGCGGGCGTGATGCAACTCGTCGTCCTTCAAGACCGCGCTGAAGCGCTCGACTGCGAACGCGCACGGCGATCGCGTGAGGTTCTCGGAGTTTCGCTGCTGCTTGCGCTTGCGCTCTTGCCCGCGTGCTCGGGCAGCAAGGCGGACCAAGCCAGGAAGCCCCCCCTCCCGCCGTGCCGGTGACCGTCGCCGTTTCGATGCAGAAGGACGTGCCCGTGCCTCTCGACGCCATCGGTACCGTCCGCCGTTTCGCCACGGTGTCGGTCAAGACCTGCGTGGACGTCCAGCTTGCCAAGGTTGGATTCAAGGAAGGCGACGAGGTGAAGAAGGGCGACCTGATTTTCTCGATTGATCCGCGGCCGTTCCAGGCGGAGTTGAGCAAGGCCGAAGCGATGCTCGCGCGCGACCGTGCTTCGTTGCAAAACGCCGAAGCAGAAATGCGTCGCACCGACGAACTGGTCGGTACCAAGGCCGTTGCCGCCAGCCTCGTGGACGAGAACCGCTCGAAGGTGCCCAGATCAAGGCGACTGTCACAGCGGACGAAGCGGCCGTCGAGAGCGCGAAATTGCAGCTTGAGTATTGTTCGATTCGTTCACCCGTGGACGGACGCATCGGCAGGCTCCTCGTAGATGTCGGCAATGTGGTGAAGAACAACGACACCGTCCTCGCCGTGATCAACCAGGTGAAACCGATCTACGTTGAGTTCGCTGCGCCCGAACAGACGTTGCAGGAGGTGCGCGACGCATCGGCGCGAGGGACGTTACGTGTCGAGGCGGGTCTGCCCCCAACACGAGAACCGTGTCGCGGCGGGTGAACTCGTCATGATCAACAACGAAGTGGACACCACTACCGGATCGATCCTTTTGCGCGCGCAGTTCCCGAACACCGATGAGTTGCTGTGGCCCGGGCAGTTCGTGAACGTGATGCTGGTGCTGCGGACGTTGAAGGACGCGGTGCTCGTGCCGTCGCAGGCGGTTCAGTTGAGTCAACAGGGGCCGTTTGTGTTCGTGGTGAAATCCGACATGACGGTCGAGTCGCGGCTCGTCACGAGCGGCGTGGCGCATGGCTCGGACGTGGTGATCACGAAAGGTCTCGCTCCGCAGGAGCGCGTTGTGACGAGCGGTCAGTTGCGACTCGTGCCGGGAGCGAAAGTGGAAGTGAAGGTGGAAGGAACCGGGGCCAAGAAGAAGCCTGATGCCTAAGTCCAAATGAACATTTCCGATCCATTCCTCCGCCGCCCCGTTGCGACCACGCTCGTGATGCTCGGGCTTCTGCTTTTCGGCGGGCTCTCGTACCGGCTTCTGCCGGTCAGCGACCTGCCCAGCGTGGATGTTCCCACCATTAACGTCTCTGCGGGCCTGCCCGGAGCCAGCCCGGAGACGATGGCGACCGCGGTGGCGACGCCGCTCGAGCGACAGTTCTCCACCATTGATGGGCTCGACTCGATGACGTCCATCAGCACGCTCGGCAACGTCACCATCACGCTCCAGTTCAGTCTCAAGCGCGACATCAATGACGTGCCGCCCGACATGGATGCCGCCATCGGGCGGGCGACGCGGCTCCTGCCTCCCGGTATGCCGTCGCCGCCGTCGTATCGCAAGGTCAACCCCGCTGATCAGCCGATCCTGTTTCTCGTCATTACTTCGCCCACGTTGCCGATGTGGCAGCTCAACGAATACGCCGACACGCTGATGGCGCAACACATCTCGATGATCAACGGCGTCGCGCAGGTCAACGTCTTCGGCCAGCAACGCTACGCCGTGCACATCCAGGTGGACCCCTTCGCGCTCGCCAAAGTGAACGAGATCGCGCGCCAGACGTTACCGGCCAGCGGGACGACAAGCCTGCAGGGCACCGCGCAGCCGTTCGAGTCTTCGATGAAAGGAATGGACTGGTTGCTCGTCCTCACCATCGTGTTCATCTACATCGTGCTCGGCATTCTGTACGAAAGTTTCGTCCATCCCATCATGATGACGACGATGGCCGCGCTGATGGCTGCGCTGCCCCTGGCGCTCGCCGCGGGCTCCGATTCTCGCCGTCAACTCAGCCTCACCGCCGTGGGCGGGTTGCTCATCTCGCAGTTGGTGACGCTCTACCTGACGCCGCTCCTCTTCACCTACCTGGATGGCTTGCAACAATTCGTCCGTCAGAAGCTGGAATCGTTTCGTGGGGCGAAGAGCCTCCCGGCAAAACCGGTCGAGGCCTAGAATTTCCACTTCACGCTGCAGCCGATGGCGTGGGACAGCGGATTGCTCACCGGCTTGCCCGCCAACAACTCGTCGAGCGCCTGCCGTAGGTCGTGGACTTTGACTTCCTTCGGATTCTGCCAGTTGTCATCAATGCGCCCGTTGTAGCGAAGCGTGTAGGTCCCATCGAGCAGATACACTTCCGGGGTGTACTCGGCTCCGTACGACCTGGCAGCAAGCTGAAGTTCGTCTCGCAGATACAGGTAGTTGAAGCCGCGCTTGGCTGCGCGCTGTTTCATCCGCTCGAATGAATCGTCCGGGTATGCAGTGGCGTCGTTCGGGTTGATGGCAATCACACGGACGCCCTTCTTGGCATAATCCTTCTGGATCGCCATGAGACGGTCCTCATAGGCCTGGGAGTAGGGACAGTGGTTGCAGGTGAATACAACCACGATCGCCTTCGAGCCATTGTTGTCGCCCACCAACGTGTGGTTCTTGCCGTCCACTCCAGGCAACTTGAAGTCGGCTGCCTTTTCACCCACCCTCAGCTTCTTCATCACAACCTCCGATCAACTTCTACGATGACACTGTGCTCAATGCGTTTGCTTGGCGGGGCAAGGGGACAGCCGATACGCTCGGCTGCGGCGCGGAGGCCGACGCGTCGCGGGTCATTGTGCCCTTGTACGCCATCGGCGGCTCCTCGATTCCAAAATTGCAGGCAACCAACGCCGCAACTCGATCCAGTTCTGCTTGTGTCAAATCCGGAGTATCGGGTGCGGCCGCAAATTCCCTCAACTGTTCTTCGTCGTAAATGTTCGGCAGCGTGGACGCGACTTTGGGCTCGGCCAGCAGCCACTTGAGAGCGGCTTGTCCGAGGGTCCGGCCGGTGCCGTCGGTCAGGAATGTGAGTTGTTCGACCTTCTTGAGTCCGTTGATCAACCAGTGACGCGGACGGTGCCGGCGATGATCGCCTTCGGGGAACACCGTGTTCTCCGTGTATTTCCCTTCGAGCATACCCGACGAATGCGGCACGCGGATCAGGAACATTGTGTCCCGGTCACGTGCGGCAGCGACCTGCGCCGTGCCCGGGTGTTGCTCGAGCATGTTCCAAATGACCTGCACCACCGCAGGATTGCGCAGTCGGGTGCAGTCCACTGCTTCGTACAACCAGCCGATCGCAGGCCCGAACGCGCCGCCGTAGGCGATTACCTTGCCCTCACGCTTGAGTTCGGCGAGGGTGTCCCACAGCGCGTCGTCGTGGACCTGCTCCATGCGGAGATTGTGCAATTGCAGCAAGTCAATGCGGTCGGTGTTCAGGCGTTTCAGGCATTGCTCGACGGCGAACCGGATGAACTTGGGCGAAAAATCCTGCGGAATCTCGCGTTGTCCTTTGCGGCCTTCGCCGTGGCTGTAGAAATCGTAACCGACCTTGGTGGCGATCACGACCTTGTCGCGCCGTGTGGGAAATGCTCTGGCGAGGAGTTCTTCGCTGCGACCGTTGCCGTAGGTGTCGGCGGCGTCGAAGAAGTTGATGCCGAGGTCGAAGGCGCGTTGGAGAAGCTGAATTGCCTCTGCGTCCGTTTTGTTTCCCCACCATCCCGTGCTCAACGTCCAGAGACCGAACCCGACTTCTGACACCGACAGCGCCGTATTTGGGAACCGACGGTACTTCATACGACGGAGCACTATATCAAACACGTTCGGGCGTGCAACACCTGAGTCAGGAAATTTTTCCCTGTGTGCGTATCGCTTTTCGGATTGCGTTGCGTCCAAATTTATCCCATGCTCCGCCGCGAGTTCGGGGGTTGAGGGAAATGAGAGTACTGGTCGCAAGCTGTGTTGTCATGCTGGGAGTCGTCACGACTTCACCGGCGCAAACGTCCCCGACCGCAGCACCGCCCACTTCCACTGCCGGCGTTGCCACGACGAACGGGCCTGCTGAGGTCGCAGCGGCAACGACGAACGTCACCGAGGCAATCATTCTCCAACAACTCATCGAGAAGATCGAGAAGCTCGAATCGCGCGCCGCGATGCAGGATCCCGAGGAACTCGAAAAGCTCAAACAAAGACTCAACGACGCCGAATCGAAGCTCTACGAAGCCGAATTGAAGGCCGAGCGTGTCCGCGAATCCGAGGCAGCCAGTCGTTCCACGCTGTATTGGGTGATTCTGTTTGGGTTATTGTTGGCGTTCGCAAGCGTGGCCGGGCTGGTTGCGACGTTTATCTACACCATGCGACGCATCACCCAGCTCGGCGAGCCGATCTTCGATAACCTCCACAAGCCTCACGTCGGTCTGCCCCACCACGGACACCTCGCAGCGCTGCCGCATCCGACTCACCTCACGGAGGCTGCGGCAGCCAACGCCATCGCCGCGGTCACGCCGGTCGCGCCCGCGGGGGAGACGCGCCTGTTGAACGCGATGGACCGACTCGAACGCAAGATCGAGGAGATGGAGCGCGTGGCGCATCACGAGAATCACGTTCACATCCCCGGCCCGCCCGGCAACGGCGGTCCGGTCGAGCCAGCGAACGGCCAACGCGAGCCTGATCGCATTGCCGTCCTGCTGAACAAAGGCGAAGCGCACGTCAACCTGGGGCAGTTCGATCGGGCGCTGTCGTGTTTCGACGAAGCCGCCACGCTCGCGCCGCGCGATCCCGCGCCGCTCGTCAAGAAAGGCTACGCGCTGGAAAAGATGGGCAAGCTGGAAGAGGCGTTGCAGAGTTACGATCAGGCGATCCAGTTGGACGGCAACTACAGCATGGCCTATCTGTTCAAAGGCGGGGTCTGCAACCGGCTGCAGAAGTACACCGAGGCAATCGAGTGCTACGACCGCGCGCTGGCGACCAAAGGGAACGGACCGACGCAGTAAGTGTAGCCGCGAGCGTGAGCGAGCGGAAAGGCGGCCCGCTCGCTCACGCTCGCGGCTACCGCGTCGTCATTTCGTTGGAGTGTGCCTTCACCCGTCGAAGTTCCTCTTCCAATTCGGCGATTCGAATCTCGTACGCGCGCAGCTTCTGCATCATTTTCTCCTGCGCCGCGGTCAACCGTGCCTCGAGGTCGTCCATCTTGTTGTTCGCCACCTGATGTGTGGCACTCAACGCGTGGTGATCCTCGCGCAGTTTCTTCATCATCTTGTCTTCGAGGAAACCCGCAAACTGCGGCACCAGATTGCGCTTGAGGATTTCCTCGATCCGACCCCGCTCGGCCTCGACTTTCTGGTTCAAGCCTTCGAGCGACTGGATGCGTTCCTGCGCCTGGGCCAGCAATCGTTCGAGTTCCTTCTGGCGGGTGTCATCGGGGAGACGGAACTCGAGATCCGTTTCGCTGGGGATGGTCAGGCCTTGCTCGCAATGCGGACACCGGGCGTTGCGGCCCGCGAGGTCGTCGTCCGCTTTGATTTTCTGGCGACAAGCTGAACACCGAAACTTGATCACGCGTCAGCAAAATGGCGAGAAGCTTCGCCCGCGTCAACGCAGAAAGCTTGAAGTCGTCTGCGAATCCAGCGATTCTCGCCGTCCCGAGCGAATGCACCCGTTCATGGTCAACCGACGCGAGTCCCTCCTTACGACGGTCGCATTGGTGTTGTTCGTCATGGTCTTCGTTTCCTTGTGTGTGACGAGCTACACGAGGAAATCCGCCACCGTGGACGAACCGATGAATCTCACCGGCGGCTATGTCGCGCTCAAGCTCGGTGATTACCGGGTCACGCCGCAGAACGAATACCTGACCCGGCTTTGGTGCGCGCTGCCGTTGCTCGCGATGGACGGGATCAAGCTCGACAGCGATAGCAGACATCTGGCATCGGGCGAGAACTGGCTGTTCGCCCATCAGTTCCTTTACCGTGACAACGACGCCGACGCGCTGCTGTACCGTGCGCGGTTCATGAACGTGCTCCTCGGTGCCGTGCTCGGGATCATCGTGTTCGGCTGGGCGCGGGAACTGTTCGGTCTCTGGCCTGCCGTGGCCGCACTGGCGCTCTATTGCACCGAACCGAACATCCTCGCACATTCGGGTGCCGTCACGAGCGACCTTGGATTTGCCTGTTTTTTCACCGGGACATTGTACTTCCTCTGGCGGGCGTCCAGAAGCGGTACCGTGGCAAACTGGTTGTTCTTTATCGTTTGCTTCGTCCTGGCCTTGCTCGCCAAATACACTGGCTACCTGCTCGCTGTGATGGTGCTCGTGCTTGTTTGTAGTCGAGCGCTTCAGCGCGGTCGGGCATCTACCGGGGAATCTCAAGACCGCGCTGAAGCGCTCTACTACAAACGTGCCCTTGTTGCGTTGAGCATCGCGGCGTTGACCTCTTACCTCGCCATCTGGGCGCTTCACGGATTCCGGTACGCGCCGACTTCGTCCAGTGAGACATACCTCGATTTCACACAGGCCCGTTTCGTCGCTTCGCGGTGCCCGAACATGGCGCACTTCATCCGCTGGGTTGATCAACATCACCTCATGCCCAACGCCTACTCGCAAGGATTCTTGCTCAAGTTCGCCGAGATGCAGGGGCAGCCTGCATTCCTTGCCGGACACCACAGCGAAACGGGATGGTGGTACTACTTCCCCCTGGCGTTCCTGATCAAGACGCCGATTCCCTTGCTGGGGCTTTCACTTGTCGGGTTGGTTCTCTGTGGCATCCGACGCGAGAAGTTTCTGCAAAACGAACTGGTCATCCTCGCTCCCCTCATCATCTACCTCGCCGTTGCGATGACGGGGAAAACGGACGTGGGCGTGCGTTACATCCTGCCGGTGTATCCGCTGGCGATTCTACTCGCAGCAAAAGCCGCCGCAGAATTGCTTCAACGCAACTGGTCGAGAGTGACGCTCGCGATTCTGCTCGCATGGCAGTGTGTCGCATGCGTTCGCATCCATCCCCACTACCTCGCACACTTCAACGAGGCGGTCGGCGGACCGCACAACGGATACCGCTGGCTCATTGATTCCAACCTCGATTGGGGACAAGACCTCAAAGAGTTGAAACGCTGGATGGACGACAATGGCGCGACGCACATCAACCTCGCTTACTTTGGCTCAGCCGACCCGGCTTATTACGGGATCGAATGCACCCACCTCGAGGGCTCGCCGCCATTCGCGCAAGAACAAATCCGCAAACCGCGTCTGCCCGGCCTCGTCGCGGTGAGCGCGACGCATTTGCAGGGCGTGTATCTCACCAGTGCCGAGCGGGCGAAGTATCAACGCTTGCTCGCCCGTCAACCCGACGCAGTCATTGGGCATTCCATCCATGTCTATTGGCTGGACGAAGATTGGTGAGGTAGGGCGCGCGGCGGTGCGCCCATCGGAATTGTGGCATCCTCAATAAGGGGCGCGCCGCCGTGCGCCCCTACAACCACCGCTCCAACCACTCATACGCCAAGTGCCTCCACATAGGACCGAAGTTGTGATGCTCGCCGTGATGAAGATGGGCGAATGCTTCGGGCTTGCCCTGGAGATCGTAGATGTCATGCAGCCGCGCTGTGAACTCGCCCATGATCGCCGAGCCGGGACACCACTCGTCGTGGTAGCCCGAATGGATCATCAGCGCTCGCGGGGCGATCAACGCGGCGATCTCATGGAAATCGAACGGCAGTTCATCCCGATCGAGCCACCGGCCCAGCTTCGGCATGTAATGAAAGTTCGCTCCCTCGCGCACCCAGCAGTATCGCCGGTTGCGGTCACCGCGAAAAGTTGCGACGCCGCAGACCACGACCGCGGCTTTGACCCGCGGATCGAATGCAGCCGTGAGCAGCGTCGTGTTGCCGCCGAGCGAGAACCCGATGCTGCCGATGCGCGAAGCATCCACCTCCGGCAGCGTTTCCAGCAAGTCCAGGCACCGCATTTGGTCCCATGCTGCTTTGCCGATGGGCGACCATTCGGGATGGGTGCGCTCGAACTCCCGGGAATCATACTCACGGCCATCCGGCACGCGCGGCGGGACTGTGAAATGGTCTGATACGATGGTCACGAATCCACGTTCGGCCAGTTCCCAGCCGTACTGGTAGCCATCGCGCGGTTCGCGGCCGGGGATGCCGGTGGCTTCCTTGCCGTCCAGGTTGGTTGGATGAGGGCAGAGGATGCCGGGCACGCGCCCCTTGAGGTTCTTGGGGATCAATACGAGCGCCGTGATGCGTTCGCCCGGTTCGCCGGCGAAACTGACTTCCCGCCGAGTGTACAGCGGCATCTCGACGGACTCCCCCCATTTGACGTCGAGAGGTTGGTTGTGTGGAGGAAACGGACCAATCACCTCCTTCACGCGCTGCTGGATACTCAGCCGTTGACGTTCCCAATCCTCGGCGGTCTTGATCTCGCTGCCGTCGTCGGCCCGTCTCAATTCACGTAGCAACTTGCCGGTGAGGCTCATATCATGAGCGTAATCGTCGGGAATGGGTGGTTTTTCGGGAATCGGTGTCGAAGCCATGATGCCCGGTGTGGTAGCGGAAGCCCGAGTCCAATGCAAGCTCGTCGGTCGCTGCAACCAACCGACCAGCAAAGTCATCTAACGGAAGCATGAACTGCATGAAGCAAATTGGGATGGGGATCATCGCACTGGCTGTCGTTGCCACCGCGATGGCCGCGGACGCCCCGAAGGGAGACACGATGAACCAGAAAGTCACAAAGACCGACACCGAGTGGCGCAAGCAGCTTACGCCCGATCAATACCGCATCACGCGCCAGAAAGGCACCGAGCCTGCGTTCACGGGCGAGTATTGGAACAACCACGCCAAAGGCGTGTATCGGTGCGTGTGTTGCGGGCAGGATCTGTTTCTGTCGGACACGAAGTTCGATTCGGGCACCGGCTGGCCGAGTTTCTGGCAGCCGATCAACACCAATAGCGTTCGCACCGAAACTGACACCAGCCTGTGGATGGAGCGCACGGAAGTTCTTTGTTCCAAGTGTGACGCTCATCTCGGTCACGTCTTCAACGATGGCCCCAAGCCCACCGGCCTGCGGTATTGCATCAATTCAGCTGCACTGAAGTTTGAGAAAAAGTAGGACGGGCATCCCGGACGGTCCTTCCCAATTTTTGTTTGCAATGCCCGTGCGCCTCCCGTACGGATTGGTTGCTCGCAACCGAGCGACAATCCAACCGCACATGGAGTAACGCATGAAACTGAAACTTGCTTGCGCCGACTTCACCTTCCCATTGCTGCCCCACGACCGGGTGCTCGACCTCATTGCCATGCTCGACATTCCCGGCGTGGACATCGGCCTGTTTGAGGATCGGTCGCATCTGTGGCCATCAAACGAATTCAAGAACACCAGCAAGAACGGCAGGGCTCTCGGCAAGAAGTTGAGCGACCGCGGACTCAAACCGGCCGACATTTTCCTGCAGGCAGCCAATAATTTTGTGGATCTGGCGCCGAACCATCGCAACCCTACGCGACGAGCCAGGGCGCGCGAGTGGTTCGCCAAGACCCTCGATTACGCCGCCGCCGCGGGAGGCAAACACGTCACGGCGCTGCCCGGCGTTCACTGCGACGGCGAATCAAAAGCGGACTCGCTCCAGCGCAGCTCGGAAGAATTGGCGTGGCGCGTGGATCGGGCAAAGCAATACGGCATTACGTTCGGCGTCGAGGCACACATCGGTTCGATCGTTCCGTCTCCCAAAGAAGCGGAGCAACTGATTCGGATGACTCCCGGACTCACGCTCACGCTGGACTACACGCATTTCACGCGCATGGGCATGCCCGATTCGTCGATCGAGCCGCTGGTGAAACATGCCAGCCATTTTCATTGTCGCGGCGCTTGCAAGGGTCGGCTACAGGCGTCGTTCAAAATGAACACGATTGATTACGCGCGCGTGCTTCGCACGATGAACAAAGTCAACTACCCCGGCTACGTCGGCATCGAGTACGTGTGGATTGACTGGGAGCACTGCAACGAAACCGACAACCTCTGCGAAACAATTCAGTTCCGAGATTTTCTGAGGTCGGTGAAGTTGAACTGAGTCGCGCACACCATGTACGAGCCGACGGTCCAGGACATCGCTTCCTACTGGGACAGGGGCTACTGGATCAGTCCGAAACTGATTGATCCCGACCGCATCGCGCGATTACGGGCGGCGCTCGATCGCGTGTTCAAGAGCGACTTCGACGGGCACGGCTCGCTGTTCGACGGCCCACTCAAGGCACCCGACGATCCTTTCGCGATGCGCCGCGCAATCAATGCTTGGTGGGTCAACCGCGAAATCCGCGACATGGTTTGCGATCCCGGCATCGGACGCATCGCCGCCGCGCTCATGAAAGCGAGCTGGGTTCGTCTCTGGGCCGATCAGGTGATCATCAAACCCGGCGCGGGCGCTTCCGGCAAAACCAAAGGCGGCAACATCGGCTGGCATCAGGACGCCGCGTACTGGCACATCAACTCGGCGTGCGAAAACATGATCACCGCCTGGATCGCGTTGCAGGACACCGACCTCGCGATCGGCGGGATGCGCACGCTGGAGCAATCGCACCGCTGGGGTTTGATCGCCGACAGCGACAAGTTCTATGATCCGAACCTCAGCAGCCAGCGCGAGTATTTCGAGAAGAAGGGCCTCGGTCCGTGGCGAGACGAACCATGCATCCTCCCGGCGGGGCACGCGAGTTTTCATCACTCGCTTTGTTTCCACGGCTCGGAGGAGAACAAGACAACCCAGCCGCGCATGTCGGTGATCGGTCACTATATGCCGGATGGGGCGTCGCTTACGCCTTCCGGTAAATTTCAGGTTTTCCTGCGTTTGCTCGGGCCGGACCCGAAGTCGGGGACGAAGTTTGCCGAGCCCGCCTTTCCAGTTGTGTACGCTGGAGAGTAGAGATGTTTCAGCTCGATAACAAAGTTGCCATCGTCACCGGCGCCGCTCGCGGGCTGGGCGCGGCGACGGCGCGCACGCTCGCCAAGCAGGGCGCGCGTGTCGGGGCGGCGGACATCAGGTTCGATGAGGTCAGCAACGTCGCGGCGGAACTCGGCAACGGCTCGAGGGCATACTCGCTCGACGTTTCGAATGTGCCCGGGCTGAAATCGTTTGTCGAAGCCGTCGCGCGCGACTTCGGGCGGATTGACATCCTCGTCAACAACGCAGGCATCTGTCCGCGGATGCCTTTCAAGGACTCCACCGAGGCGGACTGGGAAAAGCTCATGAGCGTCAACGCCAAGAGCCAGTATTTCCTGATGCAGGCCGTCTGCCCGATCATGAAGCGACAGGGCGGCGGGCGCATCATCAATGTCGCGTCCATTGGCGCGCGGGTCGGCACCGTTGCCAACGCCAGCATCTACAGCGGTACGAAAGGCGCGATCGTGATGTTCAGCAAGTCCATCGCGCGCGAGGTGGCGGCCGACGGGATTTTGGTCAACTGCGTCGCTCCCGGCGCACTCGACACCGATCTGGTCCGCAACCTTCCGCCCGAGCGAATCACAGCCCTCTGCGAGCAAATCCCGTTGAAGCGGCTGGGCAGACCGGAGGAAGTCGCCGCGGTTATCGCCTTCCTGGCGAGCGATGAATGCAGTTATTGCACGGGAGCAACGTTCGACATCAACGGCGGATGGGTGATGCTATGAAGACAACGGAAGAATGGAAGGATGGAAGGATGAAAGCCATCAGTCTTCCAATCTTCCAGTCTTCCAACCTTCCAACAACCTGAAAGGAACACCATGGCCAAACACAGAGACGTCGGACTGTTGTCGAAGGAAGAAATCCGGAAATTCGCGGCTCGGCCGCAATCCACCACCCGAACGGCGCGGATCGGGTTCATCGGCGCCGGCTGGTGGGCGACGACCAACCACATGCCCCTGCCGAAAGCACGCAAGGATGTGGAGATGGTCTCCGTGTGTGGGCTGGACCAAGCCATCCTCGACCGCTGCCAGCGCGACTTCGGTTTCCAGCAGACGACCACCGATTACCGCGAGTTGCTCAAGCAAGACCTCGATGGCGTGGTCGTCGCTTCGCCTCACCGGTTCCACGCTGAACACGCGCTTGCGGCGTTGAAGGCGGGCTGCCACGTCATGTGCGAGAAGCCGTTCACCATCAGCGCAAGGGACGCCCGCGCCGTGGTCGCGCTCGCGCAGAAGAAAAAGCTCCACGTCATCGTCCCATACGGGTGGCATTACCGGCCGCTCACCGTGAAGGCAAAAGAACTGATGGAGCAAGATTCAGTGGGCAAGATCGAGTTCGTTCTCGTGCACATGGCGTCGCCGCTCAAGAACCTGATCACGGGCAAGAAGTTCGATTTCACCGATGGCGCGTACGTCAACGCCAACCTCTCGACCTGGGCTGACCCCAAGATTTCGGGAGGCGGTTACGGGCAGGCTCAACTCTCCCACGCTACCGGCTTCATGTTCTGGCTCACCGGCCTGCGCGCCGAGTCCGTCTTCGCCAACATGAGCCGACCGGGTGCGAAGGTGGATATGTACGATGCTCTCAGCGTTCGCTACAAAGGCGGCGCAGTCGGCACGGTCAGCGGCTCGGCAACGATCCCGATGGGCGTGCCCGGCGCCTTCCAACTCGATATCCGCATCTTCGGGAAGAAGGGCATGCTGCACGTGGACATCCCGCGCGACCATCTCTCGCTGCACACGCATGCCGGTAAACACTACACCGTCCCACTCAAGCCCGGCGATGGCTCGTATCAGTGCGACGAACCGCCGCATCGGTTTATCGAGTTGATCCTCGGACTCTCCCAGCAAAACAACTCCCCCGGCGAAGTCGCCATGCGCTCGGTCGAACTCCTCGACGCAGCGTACCGGTCGAGTAGCAGCGGGAAGGCGGAGAGGGTGTAGCTTGGAAAAGGGGCGAATATCTCGCGCGGCCAGATTTTGGCTTTGTCTGGGCGTGGCAGGACTAACTGGGTGTGCGCACCACAAGTGTGGGAGCAATACCCGCGCTTTTTATGTTCAGCGAGGCGACGTTGACCGCGCGAAGGAGATTCTGCGTGGAGAGATGAACCAAGTCTTCAACATCACCACCAAGGATTAAGATGTCTATTCTCCCTACCACGACCATGCGCGCTCGTAGAAGACCGCCCAGCGAATCAACTCATTTTCGGCGAACCGATGATAGACGACGTGTTTCATGCAACGCGCGCCGCGCCTTCGCAAACACCTCGCCGGCGGGAATGCCTTTCGCTTTGCCGCTTCGAATCTCTCTCACGCGCCGCGCGATTTCCGCGTCCCAGGAGCGAGCGACCGCGATATCAGAGAAATCCTCGACACTTTCCAGGATTCGCTCCACCAATCGCACCCGCGAAGTCGCCGGTAGTGCAAGAGCTTTCTTCTCCAAAGGTTCAACTGTTGTTGCCGTCGCTGTCGAGAGGATAGCGGATTGCCCATGAAAGGCAAACCTGTCGAGACCATATTCAACCTGAAGGAAATTACATGAAATCCATCGGCCTCGCATTAAAGCTACGTCCGGGCGCGTACGACGAATACAAGAAGCGGCACGATGAACTGTGGCCGGAGTTGGGCGAGGCGCTGCGCTCGTTCGGGATCAGCATGGTGATCTACCGGCACGAAGACACGCTGTTCATCCACCAGCGTGCGCCGTCGGAGGAGTCGTTTCAGAGGATGGCAGCGCACCCGGTGGTGCCGCGCTGGAACAAGTACATGGCTGAGGTGTTGCAGACCGACGAGCGTGGCGAGATTAGCTTCGTTGCCCTGCCGCTGGCGTTTGCGTTTGGTGAGTTCAGCTAAGAGCCTCTTCGTGCAGCCGGGAGGGCGCCACGACCATCGCTTCACCGCGCACGGTTGCTGGAGTCGCTGGCTTCGGATGAAGTTCGGCTGCTTCGGGGTATTCAAAGACCTTGCCTTCGTAGTTCCGTACCAACACCCGCTCGTCGTCCATGGCGAGGATGTAATCGGGATTGATGGGAATCTTCCCGCCGCCACCGGGAGCGTCTATCACGAATTGCGGCACCGCGTAGCCGGTCGTGTGGCCGCGGAGCGCCTCAATGATCTCGATCCCCTTCCGAACCGAGGACCGGAGATGCGACGAGCCGGCAATGAGATCGCATTGATAGATGTAGTACGGGCGAACCCGGGCGCGGAGCAGCTTGTGCACAAGGCCTTTCATCGTCTCCGGATCATCGTTGACGCCGCGCAGCAACACGGACTGGTTGCCGAGCGGGATGCCGGCATCGGCAAGGCGTCCGAGCGCAGCATGTACCTCGGGCGTGATCTCGCGCGGATGATTCGAGTGAATGCTGATCCAGAGCGGGTGGTATTTCCGCAGCATCGCGCACAACGCTGGCGTGATTCGTTGCGGAAGAAAGACCGGGATGCGCGTCCCGATCCGCAGGAACTCGATGTGCGGGATGGCGCGCAGGTTCTTGAGTAGGAATTCGAGCTTGTCGTCGCTGAACAACAGCGGGTCGCCACCGGACAGCAACACGTCGCGCACTTCGTCGTGCTTGCGCAGATAGTCGAAGGCTGCTTGGAAGTTGGTTTCGAGATGTTGATCGCCGACGCCACTGACTACGCGGCTGCGCGTACAGTAGCGGCAGTAGGCGGCGCAACGGTCGGTCACTAGAAACAGCACCCGGTCGGGGTAGCGATGCACCAGCCCCGGCACGGGCATGTGGGAATCTTCGCCACAGGGATCATCCATTTCCCAGGAAGCGCGCCGCAGTTCGCCCGCGTGGGGGATCACCTGCCTGCGGATTGGTCCTTCGGGATCGTCCTGCTCGACGAGGCTGAAGAAGTAGGGCGTGATGGCCATCGCGAGCTTGCTGTTCGAGAAGATGACGCCGGCGCGTTCTTCAGCGGTGAGGGACAACAGCGACTCGAGTTGCTCTCGTTTGGTAACGCGATTCTTGAGTTGCCAACGCCAATCATCCCACTCGGCCTCGGGCACGTTGTTCCAGACGCGGTGACGCGGGATGCGGTCAGCGTGTGCTGACCCGGATAGCTGGTATGACATTGATTTGTTTGCTCCCTCTAAGCCTCGCGGCGATGATAGGGTCGTTACTTGGCGTGTCAAGCTGGCGAATAGGATGCATCGAAGGACCAACTCGTTGCGTGTCCCCGCGAAGATTCAGGCCGGACTGCGTCAGAACGGCACTTCCGGGCTTGATTTCGGGCATTCGGTTTGCTATTCATCATGTCCAGAGCGAAAAGGAGCGGGACTTGATCCGAATCAACTACGCGGCGTTGCGGCAGGAAGAGTCGGAGCTGTTACAAATCAGCGACGACCTGCTCCGTAAAGCGAAGAAGCGTTTCGGCTTCAGCGCACGGAAGGAACTCCAACGCCTGCTCTCCGCTCAGATCCGGCTCCAAGCGATGGAAGTCGCCGCACGCAAGATGAATCCCCAGTTGCTCTACGATGCCGGGCTCAAAGGCGTGGTGGACGCGCTCAAAGTGTACGACATCGGTCAGACGGAACAGCCGTTCAAGGATTTCGCGATGCCGTTCGTCAAACACGCAATGCAGAGCGCGAAAACCTCCATGGGGCTTTGATCTGGAACACGGTCCTCGCCTGCCCGAGCGACTCAGCTCAGTGCGAGGCGGTATCTCTTCCTTCCTGTTGCACCCAACGCACCGCCTGTTGAACCAGCATGCTTGAGCTCTTCAACCCGAGCTTGGTCTTGATGCGTGCCCGGTACGTCTCGACAGTCTTGAGCCCGAGATGCATCGAGGTGGCGATCTCGCGCGAACTCTGCCCCTGACCGACCCTGCGGAATACCTCCAGTTCACGGTCACTCAATGAAGCCATCAACGACAGCTTCGGCTGATGCGTGACTTTGTTGAGCAGTTGTGCCGACATGCGATCGCTCAGGTACACCTGGCCACTCAAGACCCGACGAATCGCGAGCATGACCTTCTGTGTCGCCTCCTGCTTGGTGATGTAACCATGCGCGCCCGCGCGCAGCGCCCGTTCTGCGTACACGGACTCATCGTGCATGGATAAGACCAGCATCGGCAGCTTGGGGTGGAGCGTCTTGAGCGACTTGATCAACTCCAAACCGTCACTCTGCCGCAGGGTGAGGTCCACGATTGCGAGGTGCGGCTTCGTCTTTTCGATCGCCGTCATGGCCTCAGGACCGTCGTCTGCCTCCCCGCACACGGTCAGATCCGGTTCGCGGTTGATCAACTGCCCGAGACGTTCCCGCACCATCGGGTGATCATCCACGAGCAGCACACGTGTCTTGGGCGCTTCTGGTTTAAGCCGCTTTGTCTTTGCCACGGCGGACGGTTCTCCTTGGGGGTGGGGTTGGTTCGTCGAAAGAACACGTAACGATGGTGCCTTTGCGAGCGGGTTTAATCTCGATGTTGCCGCGGATCATTCGGGCTCGGTAGCGCATGATGTTCAGGCCAATCCCTTTGGTCGTTCTCGGCGTCTTCGGGAGACCCACGCCGTTGTCCCGCACGGTGAGCCTGATCTGACCATTCGACCGTTTCAACGCGATGCGCACCCGGCTGGCTTTCCCATGGCGAATGCCATTGTTGATGGCTTCCTGCGCGATGCGGTACAGATGCGTGGCAACGGCCCGGTCCCGGATGGACACGGTCGGATCAAGGTCGCACCGGCAGGAAACGCGGAACAAACTCTCGATGGTGCGCGCCAGTTCCTCGAAGGCCGGGGCGAGTCCTCCCACCTCCAGGTGGACCGGGTACAATCCTCGCGCCAAATCCCTCGCCTGGGTGATGGCCTGTTTGATCAGATTTCCGACCTCCCGCGCATCTCTTGCCTCGATGCGGGAGGATTCTGCAAGCTTCTCCTCGAGCAGCTTGGCTGCGAACGCCGTGCCCGTCAGATGCTGACACAGGCCGTCGTGGAGGTCCTGGCCGAGCCTTCGCTTCTCGTGATCACTGATGGCCAGGATTTCCTGCTCCATTCGTTTCCGGTCGGTGACATCGCGCAGAATGGCGACGGCCTCCTGCTCGGAACTGGCCACGATGCGGGCCTCGTAGTCTCGAGTCGAATCGTTGACCTGCACCTGATACTCGAAAATCTCGGTTTCGCCGCTGTCGGCCGCTTTGCGTCCGTATTCGACCAGTTGCTTGGCCAGTTCGGATACGCCCAGGTAAGCCGAGGCGCCCGCGGCACTGCGCGCAGGCTTGAAATTGATCAGCGGGCCGTCCAGACGGAAACGAACGATCGAATCGGGAATGGCGTTCAACACCGCTCGATGCTTCGACTCGCTGTCAATGAGGGCTTCCTCGGTCTTCTTGCGCTCCGTGATATCGAATGCCGTGCCGAGAATCGCTGTCTTGCCCTGGAACTCAATCCGGCTCGCCGTGAAGTCCACCCATCGCGTCTCGCCGCTCTTGGTGCGGAGCTTCATCTCGCCGCGCGGAGCAACCTCCTCTCCCTCCTGGCGCGCCATGCCGCGTTCCCTCACGATGGTTTGGAACTGGGGATCCATCACGTCCCAGAATCGCATGCGGAGGAGTTCATCCCGACTGTAGCCGGTAATGACTTCCGCGCCGGTGTTGGCGTACACCAGCTCCTCGCCCTGGTAGATGAAGGTGGCCACGGCGGCCGTCTCGGCCAGCGCGCGGAACTTCGCCTCGCTGCTCCGCAGGGCCAGGGCGCGTTCCTCCACGCGTCGTTCCAGTTCGGCGTGGGAGTTCTGGAGCAGTTCTTCGGCTTGCTTGCGTTCCGTTATATCCACGATCAATCCGTCAATCCACAGCAGCTTGCCGCTGTCGTCGAAGATCGCTTGTGCCGAATCGTGAACCCACCGCACGCGGCCGTCAGCGCAGCGCACCCGGTACTCGACTTCGAACGCATGCTTCCGTGCAATGGCGTCAGTGGCAGTCCGTTCCACCCCCGGCCAATCTTCTGGTTCGATGATGCTGATGAAACTGCGAACGGAATCCTCTACGAAATCGGAAGCGGGATAGCCGGTAATCTCCTGAATCGCTTCGCTGAAAAACAGGATGGTCCAGCCCGGCGCATAGCCGCAGCGATAGACCGCTCCGGGGACATTGCGGATCAGATTACGCAGCTTCTGTTCGCTATCACGAAGCGCTGCCTCGACCTGCCGTTGATTCGTGACATCCACCGCCACGGCCGCCGCCCCCACAATCTGCCCCTGCCGGTCGCGGAGCGGTTCAATCCAGACTTCGTAGGGGCGACCTGCGTATACCGTGTTGTAATTCACCTTTTCTCCCCGCAGCGCTCGGCGATGATATTCGAGGTAAGGCTCCGGATCGTCGGTCCGAAGCGTGTCGCGCAGAGGTTTTCCCACGAGCATGCCGGGACGGAGTTGCAGCGCGGCGAGACCTCCTCCCAGGGAGGAAGTGATGTGGAGCGATGCGTCCACCGTCCAAACGATGGCGGGCATCTGCTCGGCGAGCAACCGCAGCAACGCCTCGCGCTCCCCATTTCCCTGTTCGATGCCGGTGGACACAACTTGCTGCTTCTAGCATGGCCGGCCGCAGATGGCGAGTCTCTTGCGGCTCCGAGCCTGACTACAGATTGGTCTGTAATTCCTCCGGCAGCGAACGCTCAATGGTTTGGATCAAGCCCCGCAAGGTGACCGGCTTGGACAGGAACAGGTTTCCTCCACTCGTTTGTCCGCCCTCGCATTTCCCGACAATGGCGGTGACAAACACGATCGGCACACGTTTCAACAGCGGGTGCTGCTTCAATTCGGTCGCCACGTCGCCGCCGTCCTTGCTCGGCATCACCACATCCAGCAGGATCAGGTGCGGACGAAACGCCTCCGCCGCCGTGACCGCGTGAGTGGCTTGGTTCTCTTCCTTGACCTCGTACAAACCGGTCTTCTCCAGATTCAATCGGACCATGCGGGTGAAACTGGGTTCGTCGTCCACGATTAACACACGTCGTTTTTCCATAACTTCTCCTATTGTGGAAAGGCCATTGTGACTTTGACGCCGCCTTCCGGGCGGTTGCGCAATTCGATCGTGCCGCGGTGCAACTCCACGATTTGCTTTGCGATGCTCAGACCAAGTCCGTGGCCTTTCCCGAAGGACTTGGTGCTGAAGAATGGATCGAACACCTTCGCGAGTTTGTCTGCGGGGATACCGGGACCGGTGTCTTCGACCTCGATCACGACCAACGTCTGCCCCGCCGGGCTGAGGTCCCGGCGTGTCTTCACGCGCAATTGCCCCCCACCCGGCATTGCATGGATCGAGTTCATACAGATATTCAGGACCACCTGTTGAGTCTTGTTCTCGTCCAACTTGGTCTCGGGTAAATCATCAGCCAGCTCTCGCACCAGCGTGATGTGCTTCTTCTCCAGTTCGTGTCGAACCAGGGACAGCGTGTGCGCAATGATGCCGTTCAAATCCACGACACGCAAATCCAATGTCGTTGGCGTGGAGAAATCAAGCAGCCCGTGCACAACCAGGTCCGCCCGCTCCAGAGCCTCTTTGATGTCGCGCAACACGGAAGCCGCCTCGGGGTCCTTCTGGTTCAGAGAGCCGGTAAGGTACTCCAGACCCATGGAGGCGATGGCCAGCGGATTCTTGACCTCATGCGCGACGCCGGTGGCAAGTTTGCCAATGGACTCCATCTTCGCCGCCTGGATCAGTTGTAGTTGCGTGGACTTCAACTGTTCGAGGGATCGTTGCAGATCGCTGTGCGCCTGCCGCAACTGTTCCTCAGCCCGTTTCCGTTCGGTGATGTCCTCGGCGATGCCCTCGTAGCGATCGGAGGTTCCATTGTGGCGGCGGACGATTCGCACACTCAGCGAAACCCAGATCCGGCTGCCATTCTTGCAGCGCATCTCGACCTCGAACCCTTGCACCACGCCTCGTTCCTCCAACAGCCGTTTCAGTTCTGCGCGGCGGGCGGGTTCGACGTACAGTTGTCGCTCGACATCGGTCACGGTAGCGATCAGTTCCTCCGGCGTGGCGTAGCCGAGCATGCGAGCCAGTGCCGGGTTGGCCGTGAGGAAACGTCCCTCGGGCGTGGTTTGGTAGATTCCATCCACCACGTTCTCGAAGATACTGCGGTATTTCTCTTCCGCTTCCCGAACGGCTTCCTCGGCCCGTTTGCGCTGGGTGATATCAGTCGAAATGCCGCACACCGCGTACGGAACGCCGGTGGCGTCGAAGAGCGGAAATTTGTTCGAGACATAGGTGTGGGGACCATCGTCCTGAAGGGCGATTTCCTCGAACTGAACGGGGAGTCGCTGCTCAAGAACTCTCCGATCGTTCGCCCGAAAAGATTCCGCTTGCTCCGTGGGAAAGATATCCAGGTCCGTTTTGCCAAGGACCTCCTCGCGCCTGAGGTGGAACAAGGTTTCGAACGAGTGGTTGATCAAGAGGTAACGGCCGTCCAGGTCCTTCACGTAAATCACAGCGGTGGTGTTGTTCATGATCGCCTCGAGCCGCTCCTGCGTCTCCTTCAACGCCTGCTGCGCCCGTCTGCGTTCGGTGATATCAAAGGAAATCCCGCACACGGCGTAGGCGACTCCATTTGCGTCCCGCAGCGGAAACTTCGATGCGGCGTAGATCCGGTTTTCATTTCCCAAGGGCAGGACTTCCTCGAATTCGAGCGGGCTGCCGGCCTCCAGCACTTTGCGATCACCCGCCAATAACGCTTCGGCCGTCTGCTTTGGGAAGAAATCATACGGAGTCTTTCCAGCGACTTCATTCGCTGGCCGCTGCAGAAGATCCTCCCATCGGCGGTTGACGAGGAGGTAGCGACCAAAGAGATCCTTGACCTGAACGACGGCCGGTGAGTTGTCCAGCACGGCCTTGAGGCGTTCCTCGCTTTCCCGCAACGCCTCTTCGGCCCGCTTGCGTTCGGTGATGTCGGTGTGGACGGCCACCCAGACGGTGCCGTAATCGGGATGCTCGAACGCTGAGACGTTGGCGGAGCACCAGATGAACGTGCCATCTTTCCTGCGGTTGCGAATCTCCCCGCTCCATGCTCCGTCCCGCTCCAGCACAGCAATGATCTCCCGCGCCGCTTCCTCAGGAGGCTTGTCCGTCGGGGCGTTCAAGATGCTCACGGGCTGGTCCTTCAGTTCACCCGGCTCATACCCGAGCATCCGTTCAAACTTGGGATTTGCGTATATGATACGGGCGTCCGAGGCGCGCACCAGATTCACTCCCTCCTCCATATTCCGGGCAATCTCGCTCTGGAACCGAAGCGTCTTCTCCGCTTCCTTGCGTTCGGTGATGTCGGTGCTGAGTAGCAGGACCGACACGACTTGCCCCTCACGTTTGATTGGGACGTACCGCGTTTCATACCAGGCGAGCCCACCGTGGGCGCCGTATCCTTTCAACTCGATATGCTCGGGTTCGCCCCGGTCGAAGACGCGATTCAGCACCTCCCGCACTCTCGGGTGCTCCTCGTCCGGCATATAGTCGTAGGTTGTCGTGCCGAGAACCGCGTTTCGCGAGAAGCCGGGCACCACGCGATTGATGTATTCGATGGTCCCGTGCCGGTCCAGAATGATGACAATCTCGCGCGAGTTGTCCACCAGAGAGCGCCATTTCTCTTCGGCTTCCCGCAACGCCACCTCGGCCATGCGCCGGGTGCTGATATCCTCCGCGATACCCGCCACCCGATACACCGCCCCACTCGGATCGCGAATCGGATACGCGCGGTCGTGAATCCAGCGCATGGAACCGTCGGGGCGGATGATCCGGTACTCTTCGTCGTACTTTCCGTCCACCTGTTTCGATAGCGCATCCTTCAGCACGCGTGGTCTGTCTTCGGGATGAATCGCATCGAGCCACTCGCGCGGCGACTTGTACAGACTCTCGCAGGTGCGTCCCCACACGTCCTCGTATCCGGGGCTGATGTAGAGCATCTGGTTCTTCGCAACATCGGTCATCCAGAACACTTCGTGGATGTTGTCTGCCATCTGGCGGAACCGCTCCTCCGATTCGCGAAGCTGGAGTTGTGCTCGTCGTCGCTCGACGAACTGCCCGATCTGGCTTCCGAGCGTGCCAAACAGGTCCAGCAATGCCGGGTCGGGATCACGGACTTCCCGTGAAAAAAGTTCGATGACACTGACCAGGTGGCCGCTCGCCACGCAGGGGAATGCGATTGCCCCATGGATTCCAAGTTTACCAGCCACGCGCCCGCGAAGGAAGGTCGCGTCCTGTCCCATGTCGGCCATCCATGCCGGCTTCCGTGTTGCCCAGGCGGTGCCGGGCATGCCGACTCCCTTCTCAAAACGAAGCTCGCGGCACGCTTTTTCGAGTTCGCCGGCTTCGAATCCTGGCGGATGCCATGTTCCCGTGCAGAATAGTTGATCGGTTGCCGGGGTTAGTTTCCAGGTCGCACCCATCTCCCAGCCAAGATGCTCGCACAGCGCCTGTAGAAGCTTCGGGGTCGCTTCGTTGAAAGACTGGGACTCGGCGAGCACCCGGGTCACCGAGTGCTGCGCAGCGGTTCGCTGTTCGATTCGCTTGCGTTCGGTGATGTCCTCGATGACTCCCATGGTGCCGGTAATATTGCCCTTTGCATCGCGCAGCGGCGACGTGAAGAGGCTGATGTCAATGGGCGATCCATCCTTCCTGCGTCGGCGCACTTCGCGTCCGCCCAAGGGCTGGAGTTGGAGCACCTCCTTGAGCAGCTTTGTGAATTCCGGACGTTGCTCCTCGGAGATGATCGGCAGAAACGTTCCCTTCACCTCCTGCTCGGTCCAGCCGAACATCTGCTCGGCCGCGGTATTCCACAAGGTCACTTTGCCTTCGAGGTCGAGGACGTTGATTGCGAGCGGCGAAGTCTGGATCAACGTCTGGAGGGCCTCGTTCGCTTCCTGCAGCTCCGCAGTGCGCCGCTCGAGGCGTAACTCGCGATCTTGAATTCGACCGAGCATTTCGTTGAATGCGTCGGTGAGAACGCCAACCTCGTCCCTGCTCTGCTTCGCTGCGCGGAGCGAGTAATCCTTCCGTTCCGTCACATCCCTCGCGACTCCGGCGAGCTGGAGGATGGGTTCAGACACCAGCCGTTGCAGCCGGCTCGAAAAGAAGATCGAGAGTACCGCCAGTCCGACCAGTATGCCCAGTGCGATATAACAGTACGTGCGGACTCGGGCGTATTGGTCGCTCAGGTCGGCGACGAGGCAGATGTGCCCGACGATCTCTTCGTCGAGCTTCACCTCGCGGAACAGGATCAGTTTCGAGTCCTCGAAGTGATGTCCCACGTGGGCCACCAGTCGCAACCATGCCATGTTCACCGGCGTCCCCGGGGCATACTGCGCGAAGAGTTTCCACTCCGGGGTGTACAGGCCGGCAAACACGATCTCTTTGCGCGCGTGCAGCGTGGTCAACACCTCCTTCCCACTCGTTCGATCGTTGAACACCAGAGCAGCCGCGCTGTTGTCGCCGATGATCTCGGCTTGCGCGGACAGGTCGGGCACGATCTCCTTGCGGAAACGCCAGATCTCGTACGAGATCGCCGCCGCGCCCGCCAGCAACAGCGCCAACATGCTCGTGAGCATGCTGACCAGAATCAGCTTGCGCCGTATGGGTATGTCACGGAATGGAGTCACGTTTCGGTTCGACCAATGTTTCGGGTGAAATGTAGATTGGCTTCGCAATCCGGATGAGTTTGGAGCTGATGGTCAGCTTGGCGCTCAACGCGGCGTCCAGGTTCAATCGGAACGAGACGCGTCCCTCGTCGCAGATCAGTTGGATGCAACCTCGCCGGTTCACAAACGCCTTGCTCTCGCCGACGGTGAGGACGGGCTTCGACTGGATGCGGGCAAAGATCGCTTCGAGGTGCGCATCTTCATCCGGACCGACAAACAGGATCTGGCAAGGCTGGATCTCCTCCACATCCTTGGGCTGGTGCACAACCACCTGCCTGCCGCGAATTTTCCTTCCTACCATGTGTCTCTCGACAGTGCCGGCGAATGGCACCTCGCCAAACAACGCGACGGTAAACGGATCTTTCGCCGATGCGAAGGCGTTGGTGGGCCATTCGATGAACCGGGCGAAATTGAGGAGGAAGTTCGCCTTCTGTTGGTGCTCGTCGGGCATGGAGTCCCCGAGACTGGCAGTCTCAGGCACAAACAAGGTCGCCACCGCGATCACGATCGCAAGGAATGAGCCAGCCTTCGGCCGCGGAGAGGGCGCGGCAGCGAGGATGTAATCCAACGCGCCGCAATCTTTCTCTTTCCATGGAAGCGCCATGAACAAACTCTTCCACTGCTACCATGCTCCTCCCGGCCGCAATTTGCGCGGAGCAGTTCCCGTTCGGTTCCATGATAAGCCTCCTGCCGCAAACTACAAGCGCGACGAATACTGAATCCGCCATGCCGAGGGTGCGCCCCCATGTCGAACATTCTCATTGACACAATCCGAAGACCGACAGCGGCCCGAATATCCGTCAATCGAGCCATTTCAAAGGTTTGCAGGCGTCCTGAGGCAGGTTGGATTGTCGCCGAGCATCGAGGATAGCTGAGTTCGTAGCCACGCCCGCACAGCGCAGGCGTCTCTTGACCTTCCCTTCGCGGAGAGGCATTCTTCGGACGCCCTGCGAAGCGCGGGGCGGCTCATGCGTGAACGACTTGGAAAATGGCGCGAGGAACTCGAGCAGTTCGTGCTCGAGGCCATCCTCGGAAAGCGACGCGGCAAGCGTGCGAACCTGCTGCGTGGTTTCCTGTTTGCGCTCTCCAAACTCTTCATCGGCATCGTCGCGGCGCGGCGGTTCCTGTATCAGTACCGGATCTTCCGCGATCACACCCTCGGCTGTCTCGTCGTCAGCGTCGGCAACCTGACCGTCGGCGGCACGGGCAAGACGCCGGTGGTGGAGAAGTTCGCCCGCGCCCTCGCGCACAAGGGTCGCAAGGTCGCCATCCTCAGTCGCGGATACAAGAGCGTGCCGCGCCCGTTCTGGCAGCGCGTGCTGCTCTGGATCACCCGATACGAGAAACGCATCCCGCCCCGGGTGGTTTCGGACGGACACAATCTCCTGCTCGACTCCGAGCAAGCCGGCGATGAACCGTACATGCTTGCGTCCAACCTGCCCGAGGTGATCGTGCTCGTGGACAAGGACCGCGTGAAGAGTGGTCGCTACGCCATCGAGAAGTTCAAGGCTGACACATTGATCCTCGACGACGGATTCCAGCACTGGTCGCTCAAGAGCCGGCTCAACCTCGTCCTCGTGGATCGCACCTATCCCTTTGGAAACCAGCACCTGCTCCCGCGAGGGACATTGCGCGAAGCGCCGAGTGCGCTGAGGCGGGCGAGCCACGTTTTCATCACCAAATCCAACGGCGCCGGGAGCGCCGAACTGCGCCGGGAGATCAAGGAGTGGAATCCCAACGCGCAGATCATCGAGTGCACACACCACCCGCTCTATCTGCAGAACGTGTTTACGGGCGAGCGCAAGCCCCTGGAATTTCTCAAAGCTCTCAAGATCGCCGCGCTTTCAGGCATTGCCATGCCCGATGGATTCGAACAGGGACTCGAAAAGCTCGGCGCCGTTTTGGTTCACACCAAGCAATACGCCGACCACCACCGCTACTCGCAGCAGGAAATCCTCAACATGATCAACCGCAGCAAGCGACGCGGCGCCCAGGCGATCATCACCACCGAGAAGGACGCCGTGCGGTTTCCCAAACTCGACCGCGTGGACGTGCCGATCTACTTCCTGCGCGTTGAGATCAAGATCATCGAGGGCGCGAAAGACTTCGACGATGCCGTCAACCGCATCTGCTTCGACCGAGCCTGAGGTGGGTTGGGCATTCCAGGCCGGCTCACGTCCCCGTGTTTGTAGGGCGCGAATGCCTCCGCCCCGGTGGTTTGGGGTGGAGGTTTCGCGCCGTTGGTCGGGTGGGTACGCCACGGCGCGAAACCCCCGTCGCAACACGGCATGCGACGGGGGCATTCGCGCCCTACAATTGCGGGGGCAGCATTCTCCATAAACCATGGACATTGAACGCATTCTGATCCGCGCACCGAATTGGGTCGGCGATTGCGTGATGAGCATGCCCGCCGTCCAGAGGCTCCGGGAGCGTTTCCCGCGTGCGCACATCGCGCTCCTCGCGAAGGAGAAGGTGCTCGATCTGTGGAAGGAGAATCCGAATCTCAACGAACTGATTCCACACGCCCAGCTCTCTTCGGTGACCGGCAAGAAGTTCGATCTGGCGGTTCTGTTCCCAAACTCATTCCGCGCTGCATGGGAGGCCCGCATGGCAGGAATACCCCGGCGGATTGGCTTTGCCGGCCACTGGCGGCGATGGCTGTTGACCGATGTTGTCGAAGCCGATTGGCATCGCCCCACCGCGAGCCATTTCGTTCACCACTACCTCCGGCTTGCCGCACATCTCGGCGCCAGCGACCAGCCGGTCCCGCCGAGGATCATCCTTACAAACCAGGAACTTCAATCCGCCGACAGCTTGCTGGCAGATGCACTGAAGGCGGGCCCGTTATGCGCACTCGCTCCCGGCGCCGAGTACGGACCTGCAAAGCGTTGGCTGCCGGAACGCTTCGTGGAGGTGGCGAAGCAAACCAATTGCCGCTGGCTCATCGTCGGCGGCCCAAGCGACGCCGCGGTCGGCAATCCGATCGCCGACCAACTGGGCGCGAACGCGATCAACCTCGTCGGCAGAACCACGCTCCGCCAGCTTTGCGCCGTGCTCGCGCGGTGCCGCGTTCTGTTGACCAACGACAGCGGCGCGATGCACGTGGGTTACGCCGTCGGCACGCGCGTGGTTGCGATCTTTGGTTCGACCGAGCCCGCTGCCACCGGCCCGCTCGGCCAGGGGCACGTGGTCATTCGCCACAAAGTGGATTGCAGTCCATGTTTCCTCCGCGAATGCCCGATTGATTTCCCGTGCATGAAGGGAATTGAGTCCCGTCAGGTGACGCAGGCAATATCTGAGTGCTTGAGGTAATCGGCACGGGCACGATATAAGAACCCGGTCATGAGTGCCAAAGAGAGGACCATTCACAAGCTGCTCAACCCGGGCATCATCGCCGTGATCCGCGCGGACTCGTCGGCGCAACTGATGAACGTGGCCGAAGCGCTCGTCGCGGGCGGGGCGCCGACGATGGAAGTGACGATGACCACGCCCAACGCCATCCAGGTCATCTCTGAAGTGAAGGCGAAACTCGGCGACAAGATCTGCATGGGCGTCGGCACCGTGCTCGATGCAGAAACCGCCCGGACCGCGATCCTCGCCGGAGCTGAGTACGTGGTCACGCCGGTGCTCAAGCTGGAAGTGATCGAACTCTGCCGCCGGTACGCCAAGCCGATCGTCGCAGGGGCGTACACGCCCACGGAAGCGCTGGCCGCGTGGGAAGCCGGAGCGGACTTCGTCAAGATTTTCCCCGCGGACGGTCTTGGCCCGAATTACATCAAGGCGATCAAAGCGCCGCTCCCCCAGCTTGAGATCATCCCTACCGGCGGGGTGGACTTGAGCACCGCCGCCGATTTCATCAAGGCAGGCTGCGCCGCGCTGGCGGCAGGATCGAGTCTCGTGAGCAAGACGGTATTGGCCGACAAGAACTGGGCGGAGTTGAGCGCCACGGCGAGGAAGTTTGTCGAGATCATCGCCGCTGCGCGGGCAGGCACGTGATCCGAACCCTGGTTGTCATGCGGCTTCTAATCGTCCTTTCAATCCTCGTTGCGGTGTGTGCCGGCTGCTCGTTCAAGCGCGTCGCCGTCAACAAGCTCGGCGACGCCCTCGCGGCAGGCGGGACGACGTTTGCCTCGGATGATGATCCCGAGCTGATTCGCGACGCGACGCCATTCTCACTCAAGCTGATGGAAAGTCTGCTTGCCGAGAGCCCGAACCACCGCGGGCTGCTTCTGGCGAGCTGCAAAGGTTTCACGCAGTACTCCTACGCGTTTGTGCAGTGCGAGGCGGATGAACTGGAGGCGAACGATCTCGCAAAGTCCACCGCACTACGGAAACGCGCGCAGCGACTTTATCTCCGGGCGCGCAATTATGGCCTTCGCGGGTTGGAAGTGAACCATCCCATGATCGAGCGAGCGCTGCGCTCGGACGCGAAGACGGCGGCTCTGAAACTCAGGCCACGCGACGTCGCCTTGATGTACTGGACCGCGACAGCGTGGGGTGCGGCGATTGCGCTCTCGAAAGACACTCCGGAGATCGTAGCCGACCTGCCGATTGTCGAGGCGCTGATGGACCGGGCGTTGATGTTGGACGAGAATTTCGACGACGGCGCGATCCATGTGTTTCTCATCAGCTATGAAATGGCTCGTCCGGGTGGCAAAGCCGCGGCGGAGTCGCGTGCGCGGAAGCATTTTGACCGCGCCGTGGAACTCACACACGGTCAGCTCGCGTCGCCGTTCGTGACCTTCGCGGAGCAGGTCTGCGTGGCGAAACAGAACAAAGCCGAGTTTCAGGCGGTATTGGAGCGCGCCATCGCGATCAATGTGGACGCCAGGCCCGAGTGGCGGCTCGTGAATCTTGTGATGCAGCGCCGCGCGCGCTGGCTGCAGAGCAGAACGAGTGAACTGTTTCTGGATTGAACTGTCATGCATATCACTGCCATGAGAATCGTCGTCGTCTTCAGTCTCGCGTTCTTGAACATCACGGCCTTTGCCCAAGACGCCGTCAAAGTTCGCCTCGCCACGCTCGCGCCGAAGGGCACGTCGTTCCACCAAATCCTGCTTGAGATGGGCGACCGGTGGAAGCAGGCTCCGGGCGGTGGTGTGGCGCTCACGATCTACACCGACGGCACGATGGGGGGCGAGGCGGACATGGTGCGACGGATGCGCGTCGGCCAGCTCCAGGCGGGAATGCTGACCGCGATCGGCCTGTCGGAGATTGATAATTCCGTCAGCGCGCTCCAGAAAATGCCGATGATGTTCCGCTCGCTCGACGAGGTGGACCACGTGCGGGAGCAGTTGCGCCCCATGTTGGAGAAGCGGTTGCTGGACAAGGGCTTTGTGATGTTGTTCTGGGGCGATGCCGGTTGGGTGCGCTTCTTCACGAAGCGCGCGGCGGTGCGCCCGGATGATTTTCGGAAGCTGAAACTGTTCACATGGTCGGGCGACAATAACGCGGTGGATCTGATGAAGGCCATCGGCTATCACCCGGTCCCGCTCGAGTTCACCGACACGCTCACCAGCCTCCAGACGGGCCTCATTGACGCCGTGCCCACGACGCCATTCTATGCGCTGGCGGGCCAGTTTTTCGGCCCCGCGCCGCACATGGTTGAAGTGAACTGGGCGCCCCTCGTCGGCGGCACGGTCATCACCAAGAAAGCCTGGGACACCATCCCCGCGGCCACGCGCGCGGAACTCATGAAGGCCGCCACCGCGGCGGGCGAAGCAGTCAAGCGTCGCAGCCGCGCAGAGAATGACGAGGCGGTCGAAGCGATGAAGAAGCGCGGGTTGACCGTCCACCCCGTGCCGCCCGAAGTGGAAGCCGAGTGGCGGAAGTTGGGCGAGGAAGTGCAAACCAGGATTCGTGGCAAGATTGTCCCGGCTGACTTGTTCGATGAAGTGCAGAGGGTGCTGAAAGAGTACCGGTCGTCGCCCAAATCTGGCTCATGAGCTTCGACATCACGGGCGTTGACAGACCCGCCCCGCTCCGCGGATCGTGGCGTTTCTTCCACAATTCGGAAAATCTCGTGGTCTCCCTCGCCCTCGCGGCGATGATGTTGATTCCGCTGGCGGAGATCGTGTTGCGAAAGACTTTCCATGTCGGCATCTCCAGCGCCACGGCCATCGTGCAGCATCTCACGCTTGTCGTCGGTATGCTCGGGGGCGCGATCGCGGCACGGGACGGACGGCTGCTTTCGCTCTCGACTCTCACCGACAAATGGAAAGCGCCCTGGCGTACGATCGCCCAGGGGTTCAGCACCGGTGTCGCGCTCGCGATCACCTTGTTTCTGTTTGGCGCAAGCGTGCAACTCATCGGCACCGAGCGCACAGCAGCCAAGGTGCTCGCCTACGGAATTCCGATCTGGGTCGTCGAATTGCTGATCCCGGTTGGATTCGGTTTGGTGGCGATCCGACTCGTTCGCCGCTGCTCCCACCGCTGGGGGGAGCGAGTGGGAACGATCCTCCTGGCCGCGCTGCTGGTGTGGCTGGGAACACATCCGCCAGTAAACCACCATTCCCTGGTGCTGCCCGCCTTCGTGGGCTTGTTTCTCGCGACGGTCCTCGGCGCGCCGGTGTTTGTGACGCTGGGCGGCGCAGGGTTGATTCTGTTCTGGGGCGACGCCTTGCCGGTCGCGTCGCTGACCGTGGATCATTACCGATTGGTGACGAATCCCACGCTGCCCACGGTGCCGTTGTTCACACTCGCGGGTTACTTTCTCGCCGAGGGCGGCGCCGCAAAAAGGCTCGTGCGCGTGTTCGCGGCGTTGTTCGCGCAGTTCCGAGGCGGACACGCGATCGTCACGGTGTTGGTGTGCGCGTTGTTCACGTCGTTCACGGGGGCGTCGGGAGTAACGATCCTGGCGCTCGGCGGATTGCTGATGCCGGTGCTGCTCGCCGCGCGCTACTCGGAGCGGAACGCCCTCGGCCTGATCACCGGGGCGGGCTCGCTGGGGTTGCTGCTCCCGCCCTGCTTGCCGTTGATCCTGTATGCGGTGATTGGCAAAATCGCGCTCGACAAGATGTTCCTCGGTGGAATCCTCCCCGGGCTCTTGATGCTCGCCATGACGGCATGCCTCGGCATCTGGCAGGGACCGAAAGACACCTCGGCGGGAGGCAAGCTCAACTGGGCAGGGGCGCGAACGGCAATCTGGGAGGCGAAATGGGAACTGTTGCTGCCCGTGGTGGCGCTGGTCGCATTGTTCGGTGGGTTCGCGACGCCCGTCGAAGCCGCCGCGGTGACGGCGTTGTATGCGTTCGCCATCGAGACGTGGGTCTATCGCGACTTGAAACTGCTGCGCGATGTCCCGCGCGTCATGGCCGAATGCGGCCTGCTCGTGGGCGGCGTGCTGCTGATTCTCGGCGTGGCGCTCGGGTTGACGAACTATCTTGTGGACGCGCAGGTGCCGATGCACGCCGTCGAATGGACGACGCAGACGATCCACTCGCCTCTGACGTTCCTGCTGCTCTTGAATCTGTTCTTATTGCTCGTGGGCTGCCTCATGGACATCTACTCCGCGATCGTGGTGGTCGTGCCGTTGATCGTCCCCATTGGGGCGGCGTTCGGAATTGATCCCGTCCACCTCGGCATCATCTTTCTCGCAAACCTCGAACTCGGTTATTTGACGCCGCCGGTGGGAATGAACCTTTTCCTATCCTCGTACCGCTTCCGCAAACCCATGCCCGAGGTCTGCCGCTCGGTCGTGCCGATGTTATGGGTGCGCCTGGTGGGCGTGCTGTTGATCACCTACATCCCGGTGCTCACGACGCTGCTGCCGCGTTTGTCTGGCCGGTAACCCGTTCGCGCTGTTGCTTCTCCACCTCGCGAAGTTCCGCGCCGCATGTGCCATCGCTGCGGCTGGTTTCAGCGATGAACTGCTCGCTGTGGTGGGGCCCGTGGTTGATGCCCGGACACTTCACCGCTGCCTCCGTCCAAGCGCGGGCTGAGGAGACATTGATCTCCCAGAACGGCCACGCTCGGCACTGCGTGGGACGCGCTTCGTACACCGTGCATCCCCGTTTGCGATCGTAGAAAGTGCAATCAAAGTTCGGCTGTTCCTTCAGAAGCGTGATCCCGTGGTCGAACGGACGCGTGTAGCGTTCGCGGAACTCCGGCTCGGTCAATTCCAGATGGCGAGTGAGAGCGGCAATCTCGGTGTCGGTGACGCGGACCATCCCCGGCCCGCCACCGCAGCAATTGCCGCATCGCGTGCACTCGAAACGGAGGCCGTCCTTGTACCAGGCAGAACTCATCCAAGTGCCGGCTCGGAAGTTGCCGGTGATGTGACGGTCGCTTGAAAACTCCTCCACAGCCGCAATGGCAACAGACCGACAAGGATGAAAATCACCTGACTGGCATTGAACAGCATCAGCCATCGGAACGCTGCGTCCATGAAACCGTAGCTGTGGAGGCCGATGCCGAGCATGTTCACGCCGAACCACGAAAACGCCGTGATGACATTGCCGAAGATGGCGAGGTTCATCAGTCCCCGCTCCTTCACAAGGCCGCCCCAGCGCGCGTGCAGGATGAGCGCGTTCCAGATCACGATCATCAATGCGCCGTTCTCCTTCGGGTCCCAGCCCCAAAATCGTCCCCAGGATTGGTCCGCCCAGATGCCGCCGAGAACGGTGCCGACAAAGCTGAACAATGTGGCGAAACAGATGATGGCATACACCATCTTGGTCAATGCTTTGCCCAGAGTGAGATCGCCGGGGTCGCCTACTTTGGTCGAGAGCATCGGAGTGAACACTCCGAGGACGACGTAGGCCAGGGCCAGGGTGCCGGCCACGAACGTGGAGGCGTATCCGAGCGTGATCACCACCACGTGCGTGGCGAGCCAGAAATTCGTGTCGAGCACGGCGCGGAGCATCTCCATGGTGTCGCCTCCGAGCGCGAGGTTGTGAGCGATGAGCAGCGTGACGAACCCAGCCAATCCGGCCACGGCGCTGCCCAGGCCGAGTTTGTAGATTCGTTCCAGCACCATGCCCAGCACACAGGCGCCCCAACCGATAAAGATGGCGGAGGAATAGAGATTCGTAACCGGTGGGCGGCCTTCGAGGACCATGCGGAAGATGAGGCCGAACGTGTGCACGATGAACGCCAGCGCGATGAGATAGAACGCCGAGCGCCGCAGCGATTCCGACAGGCCCGGCGCCGCGCTGAATGTCAGCAATGCGCCGCCCGCCAGCACGAAAGCAACGATGTAGATGATGGTCGCATGTAGAAAAGCTTTGATCTGATTGAAGTAGTACTCCGCCCGGCCTTTCTTCACTTCGCGCGCGAAGTTCGGCGCCAGCCAGTTCTTGTAGCCGGCCACGGCGCTGTTGAATTCCGCGGCATTCCCGTGCCCGTAGGCGCTGGCCATGCGCGCAAAGAATCCGACCGCGGGAGAAATCTCCCCGCCCCGAATCGAGCCCAGCACACTCGCGCCCACGTTGAGCCAGGCGTCCTTGTTTGTGGTATCAGACCGGGGCACCGTCAGGGGATAAGCAAGATCCGAAACGATGTCGAACTGTTGGGCGAGCGCCGCCAATTTTCGCAACGCCGCTTCATCGGCCTTCCCGCCTGCCCGCTGCGCACGGACCGCTGCGAGTCCCGCCGGCAAGGCTGCTTTGTATTCCTCGATCATCTCGGCGAAATTGTGTGTGCCTTCCGGTTGGATGCTGTTCTTCAATTGCCGAAACAACATCGCCGCGTTGGCGAGCTTCAGCACCTGCTTCTGATACGTCGTTCGCTGGGCGTCCTCGACCTTGCTGGCCTTGCGGCCCTGGTCGAAAATTTCCTGCAACACGGGTTCAAGCTCGGCGAAGGAATAGTAGCGCAGCCCCGATTTCTCGACGCCCTTGTCGCCGAGCTTGAATTCGCTGATCAGATCGGGATGGTGAATCAGGAAGATGGGACGCGTGTCCGCCACCTCCGGCTTGAAGAACACCTCGAGCAACCACTCGGTGGATTTCAGCTTCTTCGGATGATGCCAGAATTTCCAGGAGGGCACTTCCTCGAGCGGCACGTCCCCGGTGCTGCGAATTTGCAGCAGCGAATTGCGCGCGACGGAATCGAATGGCTGGATGCGTCCGTTGAGCAACACCGGCAGGCGACCGAACTCGGCGACGTGGATTGCGCCGTCCTTCTTCGGCAACAGCACGACCACAATCTCGGTGGCGAACAGCGCAAGAAACAGCCAGGGCAGAGTTTTGGTCAGTGCCTTCATGTTGCCTTCCGGTTTGCGGCGAAGCCGATGAGGTGAGTACAGAATTGAACCATCAGCCCGACACCCACCAGCACACAGGAGAAGTATGGCGTGAGCCAGCTTGGATTGCGGACGACCTGAAGCACCGTTCCCTGGTCGTCCTTGTCGAAGCTGGCCTGGTAGTATGTCTCGCCCTCGTACCGCAGCGGGTTGTTCATGTAGATCAACACTTCGCGGTCTTCGCCGGTGTCGGGGCGCTGCAAACGAACCCGGCTGGAAAAGTTCTTGGGAATCTCCGTGCCCGGGTACTTGTCGTGTTTGAATTCCAGAAGATGCACGCTGTACGGCTTGTAGAATCGTTCGGGGCGCAAGACCAACTGGTAGATCCGATCGTTGTGCGTGAACACCTGCGGACGGGTGAGATAGGCTGAGACGAGAGTGGTGCCGAGCGAGGCTTGCGGCGCGATTAATTCCACCAGCCCGGAGGGCATGTCGCGCTTGTCCATCTCCGTTTCGTGGGGGTCGGAGCGCCACCAGAGGCGGGAGACAAGGCCGGCAGAGGTGGTGACCTCCGTGTAACCCGGCGTGGGCTTGTCCGCGAGCGACGAGTTGGCGTAGAACGTATGAACGCGAACGGTGAACGGCATGTCCGGGTGCTGGATGTCCCCTCCGCGAAGCAACCGGCGGATGGGAATCGCCACAACCTTGTCTTTCTCCGCGTCGGTTGTGTCCACGATCGCGAGTTCGTACTGGCGCGAGGCTTCCGAGTAATTCTTCGTGTCGCCGTTGCGCAGGTGCATCGTGCTTTCGGTCGAGAGAACATCCGTGAGTAATTGACCCAGGAGCAGGAGCACCACGCCGACGTGGATCATCACGATGCCGTATTTCCTTTTTCCGGGCTGATAGTAACGGAAGTGCGCGCAGAACAGATTGAGGAGCAGCAGTCCGCCGATGAAGTAACCACCGGGAAAAATCGGGAGGCGCAGGCTCGATCCGGACGGCGTCCAATAGATGAAGAAGCTGCGGAAGAATTCGTTTTGTGCCCGGTACAGCCCCAAGTGGACCTGCGCGAGCGTGCCCCAGAACACCAGCACCAACCCCAGCGCGAGCAGCACGACGGTCAGCCGCAGCGACGTGAAAATCCTGACCAGTACTTCCAGCATGTCAGTATTTCACCTCTTGCACAAACTTGGTGAACGCATCCTTCTGGGCAGCGACAATCCTGGCGTCGCCCATCAGTTTGTAGAACCACGTCTCCCCGGGCCGGGTGACGATGGCTGCGACGAGGCCTGCGCGTTCGCCGTTGAGTGCGATGAACGCCACCTCACCGGACTTCGTCACGGACTTCGCGATTTCATCGCCGGAGAGTTCGCTCAAACCAAGTTGCTTTCGCCACCGGTTCACATTTGCTGCAAGGCCACCGCCGTCGCCCGGCGACGAACTGACATTCACCGCGGCCTGTGCGTTACCCTCGCCGCTGATCGTAAATTTCGCGATAAGAAATTGTCCTCCTGGAACTTCTTTCCAGCCGGGCGGCAGTGTCCATTGTGGATGGCCCGTACTCGATGGCGCAACCAGACCAGATCCCGCCGCCACAGCGGAAATGTCAGGGTGACCGGGCGGTAGAGTTGCGTCGGTGATTGGGGGACGCGAGGCCGGTAACCCCGCTGGGGTTTCACCGGTGACGAAGCTGGCTGACTTGAGAAACTCGATAAACACAGGCTTCTGCTGGGCCACGAGTTGATCGTCCCCGGTCATCTTGAAAAACCAGGCGGTGCCGTCTCGATGCTGGATCACGGCAAGGATGCGTGCCGGCGTGCCTTCGGTGGTTTCCCCGTTTTGTTCGTAAAGCGCGGCCGGCTGCCCCGCGACTTCGACGGGCTGGGCGAGCTTCGTCAATTCCTCTTCCGAAACCCGTGCCTGGCCGACTTGTTCGCGCCAACGATTTACGTTGCTGAGATCCCCGCCGGCGCGGCCGGGCAACGGGATTACGCTTACATCAGCTTGTTTCGCCTCCTTGTCCGTGATTTGGAACGAAGCCACGCGTACTTCGCCGGGCGGAACTTCCTTCCAACCGTCCGGCGTCTTCCACTTGAATTGGGGTGATGCCGAGGATGCCGCGAGGTCCGGATGTCCGGGCGGCATGGTGGCAGGCGACGGCTGCGTCGGCTGCTCTTTGGGGACGTTATAGACTTTGACGTCGTTCTGGCCACAGCCGCTCGTAAGGGCGGAGATGACCAACAGCGTCAACAAAAACTGGAAACACGAAAGGGACATGGATCGGTTATTGGCTGTTTGCTTGTCGTCACGCACGCTGACCAACAAGAAACATCAGATGGCCAATAACGCAACCTCAGAACTGCATGGACATCAGGAACTCGACGTTCGACTTTGTTTTCTGGAGGCGCTCGATGATCATCTCCATCGCCTCGATCGGGGGCACCGTCGCCAGCGCGCGACGCAGGATGTAGATCTTCTTCATCTCCTCGGGATGGTAGAGGTTCTCTTCCTTGCGCGTGCCGCTCTTCTCGATGTTGATGGCCGGGAACAAACGCTTGTCCACGAGATGCCGGTCAAGGTGAAGCTCCATGTTGCCCGTGCCTTTGAATTCCTCGAAGATGACTTCGTCCATGCGCGATCCCGTCTCGACCAATGCGGTGGCCATGATTGTGAGCGAGCCCCCCTCTTCGATGTTGCGCGCCGCGCCGAAGAATCGCTTCGGTTTGTGCAGGGCGTTGGCGTCCACGCCGCCCGAGAGGATCTTGCCCGAGTGCGGCTGGAGCGTGTTGTAGGCGCGTGCCAGACGGGTGATCGAGTCGAGCAGGATGACGACGTCCTTCTTGTGCTCGACCATGCGCTTGGCCTTTTCGATGACCATCTCGGCGACCTGCACGTGGCGTTCGGGCGCCTCGTCGAAGGTGCTGCTGACCACCTCGGCGGCGCGACAGTTGCGCTCGGTGTCGGTCACTTCCTCGGGGCGCTCGTCAATCAGCAGGATAATGACATAGGCCTCGGGGTCGTTCTTGGCGATGGAGTTGGCGATCTTCTGCAGGAGCACGGTCTTGCCCGTGCGGGGTGGCGCGACGATCAGACCGCGCTGACCTTTGCCAATCGGCGTGAGGAGATCCATGGCGCGCATGTTGATTTCCTCGGCGTTGGTTTCGAGAATGAAACGGCGCTCCGGGAACAACGGCGTCAGGTTGTCGAAGAGAATCTTGTCCTTCGCCTTCTCGGGATCCTCGTTGTTGACGGCTTCGACCTTGAGCAATGCGAAGAAGCGCTCCTTGTCCTTCGGCGGGCGAATCTGGCCCGAGATCACGTCGCCAGTCTGGAGATCAAACCGTCGGATTTGCGACGGCGAGACATAGATGTCTTCGGGACAGGGCAGGTAGTTGTAGCTCGGGGAACGCAGGAAGCCGAATCCGTCGGGCAGAATCTCGAGCACGCCTTCGCCGTACATCGTGCCGGCGCGTTCGGCATTCGCCCGCAGAATCTGGAAGATGAGTTCGTGCTTCTTGAGCACGCCCGTGCCCTCGATGCCGAACGTCTTGGCGAGCTTGGTCAGGTCCACCATGGTCTGCTTCTGCAGTTCGACCAGGCTCATGCGCTGCCCTTCCGGCGCGGTCACGGGCGGCTTGGGCTTCTCGCCATTTGACTTCTCGTCTGGGAGGTCCGCCGGCACGGGACGCGGGGCCTCTGTGCGGGGCGCGGGCGAGGCGGGTTCTTCGGCGACCGCCACCGGCGCGCCACCATCCGTTTTCGGGAGGTCGGTGTCGGCGGGGATTGCGTTCTCGGCCTTCGGGGCCGACGATTTCTTTGATACTCGGGCCATATTCTTCTCCTTCAGTTCGCTAAGGTGGAAAGGGAGTGCCACACCATCCGGGTTTGCTGCTCGAGGATGGCCAGGCTGTAGTCGTTCCAAATGACAAAATCGGCGCGATCCATCTTGGTTGCGGCCGGCAACTGCGAGCGCAGGCGCGCGGCGATCTGCTCGTCCTGCAATCCCCGCGAACGGAGGCGCGCTCGCTGTGTCTCCGGGCTGCAGCCGACCGCCAGGACGGTATCGAATGCGGACTCGACCTGGGTTTCGTACAACAGTGGAATCATGGCGACGGCGAAGGCATGCGGCGACGTGGCCTCGATTGCCTCGGTCTGTTTCTGCCATTGAGCGCGTACCCGGGGATGCACGATCTGGTTGAGCCTGGCACGCTGGGCATCGTCCGCAAACACGATCTCCCCCAGGCGGGGACGATTGATCGTCCCGTCGGGATTCAGCACGGCGTTGCCGAAATGTTCGACAATCTCCCGATGCGCAGGCTGGCCGGGAGCGATGGCGTCATGAGCCAGTTGGTCGGAGTCAATGACATGGGCGCCCCACGCCTGCAAGAGATGCGCGGTGGTGGATTTGCCGGAAGCGATGCCTCCTGTGAGTCCTACTCTCATTCAATGTAATTGATTTGATGAATCGCAAATCCCGAAATGCGACCAGGAAGATTGGTGCGATGGTTCGTTCTCTGGAAGTTCTTCGGGGCAACACGCAATCTGAATAGCGTTACGAGCCGACTGTAACAGAGCGCCGCATGTTGTCAAACTTTCATATGCCCAGAGAAAGCTCGGGGTTGCTGTCCAGCGCGGACTCGCGTCGAATTTCTTCGGTCAAGCCTCGAAACTCCAGTCGCTGACACAACGAGATCAGAGCAGGAAAATCAGGGCGCGCGAGGACGAGTTGATCGAGGGTGACACCGAGGTCCACGCCGGTGTCGAGTTTCACGAGTTCGCGGTTCAACTGCACCCGGGGCTGGTGCTCGCGCAGCTTTTCGCGCAGCTTGCCGTCGGTCATTTGATCCAATCGCCGGTACAATTCATCGAGCGAGCCAAACTGCTGCAGCAGGGCCGCCGCGGTTTTCTCGCCGATGCCCGGCACGCCTGGGATGTTGTCCACGGAATCGCCCTGCAAACTCAAAAAATCCACGATTTGCCCTGGATTCACGCCGTATCGGTTTTCAACGGCGGCTGCGTTGATCACGCTCGTCTCCTTCGCGGCCGGATTCAGCAAGGTGATCCGATCACCGACCAACTGCATGAAGTCTTTGTCGCTGGTGGCAATGGAGACCTCCATCCCCTGGTTCCGCCCAAGCACCGCCAGCGTTGCGATGATGTCGTCGGCTTCCTCGCCTTCCCGTTCCAGTAGAGGGATCCTCGATGCCTGCACAAACTCGCAGATTTGCGGCATCTGTGAATACAGGTCCTCGGGCATCGGTTTGCGTTGTGCCTTGTAGGTCTTCAGTTTCTCGATGCGTTTGGTGGGTTCACCCTTGTCCATGACCACGGCAGCGTGGGTGGGCTTGAATTCCTGCAGCATCTTCCGGAGCATTTTCGCAAACCCGTACACCGCGTTGGTCGGCTCGCCTTTGGAGTTGCTCAAACGCTGGATGGCGAAAAATGCGCGATAGGCAAACGCATGCCCATCCACCAGCAGAAGTTTTCCTTGCGGCATCGAGCGTCAGCCGCCTTTGGTCTCGGTCGTGTCCACCTTCGGGGCTTCGATCGGCTGGAGCGTCTGACTCTTGTGGATCGCATTGCCCGCCGGATCCACCAGCTTCGCGGTAACGAAGATCAGCAGGTTGCGCTTGTCCTTCGCCTCCGCCTTGCTGCGGAACAACCGGCCCAGCATGGGGATGTCACCCAGGAACGGCACCTTGTCGTTGATGGCGACGATGTCCTCGCGGATCAAGCCGCCGATTACAACCGTTTGCCCATCCCAGATCTGGATGGTGGTGGTGACCTGACGCGAACTGAACACGGGCTGATTGAAGACGAAGTTCACGGGAACAACGGTGTTGCCCGCCGCGATCGAGCCTTCGCTGCCGTAGTTGATGAAGCCGTCGAAATCGGACACCTCGGGCACGAGCGTGAGGTTGATGGTGTAACCGTCCGGACCGACGGTCGGGGTGACGTTGAGCAACACGCCGACTTCGCGCGTCTCGAAACCACCCGGGGTGGCCGGCGTGACCGCCACCGAACCGGAGCCGGTGGTGCCGCCACCCGCAGCAGTCGCCGTGGGCGGGGTAAACTCGGTGGGATAGCGAAACTCTCGAACGACTTTGATCTGTGCGGTGTTACCGCTGACGGTGGTGACTTTGGGTGCGGAAAGCAGATCGGCCCTCTTGTCCGTGGCGACGGCGCGCAGAACGACCTGGTACTGGGGATCGGTCAATACGCCTGCGAAGGAGAAGATTTCGGAAGCGCCCGGTGTGATCAAGGAGCCCGCGCCCAACAGCGAATCGAGCGCGCTCGCGCCCAGCACCGCCGTGACATCGCGGGTGCCGCGAGTGATGTTGTCCGAACCGGTGGAGGCGGTGTCTGGCGGGAGAGTCGGCGGATACGTCTGGTCGCCGCCTTCGGCGCGGTACTGGTTGTTCTTGTCGCCGCCGAAGTTCCAGGCGCCCAGGTTCCATTTGAACCCGAGCTCATTGATGTTCTGAACTGACAACTCAATGAACTTCGCCTCGATCTCGACCTGTGACGGGATGACGTTTAATTGAGCGATGACGCGTTCGAAGATTTCGAGGTTCTCCGGGGTGTTGCTCACGATGAGCAAGCTGAGGCGATCATTATAGGAGACGCTGGCGCCCGCAGGGAAGGGAACGCCGGCATCAACGAAAAACTTTTTCACGTCTTCGCGCTTGGCTTCCCTGACGCCCGAGCCGAGTGAACTGAGTCCTTCGCCGCCACCGCCGCCCTGGGGAATCTCCACCAGGGTCTTGAACACGCCCGGCTGAATCGGATAGACGCGACTGATGATTCCTTCTGCCGGTGCGGTCAAAGGAACGATGACCACGGAACGCCGCTCGATGCGGAATTTCAGCCCCGCGAGGTCGGTGACAAGCTTGAGTACGTCGTAGAGCGGGATGTCGCGCAGGTTCAGCGTGATCGGGGGATACGGAGACGAGGGCGCGCTGGGAACCGGTGCCTCCGTAGGGGTGGCGGCCGGAGTAGGAGCGAATGCCTCGGCACCAGGAATAGGAGGAAGCTCGGGGGCCGGAGTGGATGGAACTGCCGGCAGCGGGGCAACCGGGGCAGCACCACCACCGCCGCCACCACCACCACCGATCTCGCCGAGTCGAAGCACGATGTTGACACCCTTTTTGTCGGGGTCCAGCCGACGGCTTTCCTCGACCAGGAACTGGATTACGCTGTCAATCCGCGCGCCGTCGAACTTCACTTCGGGCAAAACGATCGCGTTGAGTTTCTTTTCCGTATCAATCTTTTCGCGCAGGCCCTCGGTTTGTCCGTCACCCTTGACGGGAACGGTGATGTCCCGGCGCGCGGGCGGCGCCCAGCGCTCATGCGCATCTCGAAACCGCACTTCGTTCTGCAAAACGCGACGTTCATCTTCCACACGCTGCCATTCCTTGTTCACCTTCTTCGCCAGCCGAAGCGCGGGGATGTAAAACGGGTCAATCGCCAACGCGTCTTTGAGCCGGGTCTCCGTTTCCTCATACTTGCCGGCCTCAAACCAGAGTTGGGCTTCATGCACCAGCTTCTTGACCTGCGCGTCCTTGGCCATGGTTTTCGGGTCCGTGGAGGGTTGAGCAAATGTTTCCTCCGGAGGAGGTGGCGGCAACGCCGCAAGCTTGGCCGCTTTTGCCGTGATGGATTTGGCATCGGCATTACTCGGATCCACGGCGAGCGCCTTCGATGCATTCTCCATCGCAGCCGGGTAGTCCCGCTTGCTCATGGCCTGATCGGCGAGCTGCAGACGGTTCTCGACGGCGCCGCGTGTCACGGATTGATAGAGCTTGTCGGTGGCCGGACTCTTGGGGAGAAATTTGAGGATCTGCTCGTACGCGGCGGCGGCCTCGGCGTATTTCTTGTCCTTGGCCAACTTCTCGGCATCGCGGGACATCTTCTCCGCCTTGATGACGAGTTCCTGTCTCTTGATGGATTCTTCGCGCGCTTTCTCAATGGCCTGCTGGCGTGCCTCAGCGCCGTTCTCGGCGCGCGCCGGGAGGGCTAGAGCCAGGCAACACAAGCCCACGATTGTCACGTAGCGACTTAGTTCATTCATACGGTCTGTTCTCCGTAGCTGCGTTCGCCGGGAATTAATCGAATCCACTCTGGTCTGCTCTTCGGTTGTTTTGATGTTAGGCGCGACTGTATTGCGACTGCACTTGGGACCGCCACATAAATCTTTCACCGACTCGATGCTGTCAGTTCAATTCACTCCCGACCTACTGGGACTTTTTCAGCGTGTACTGCTGCTGCGCTTGAGGGTCGGAGATTAGTACCCCGTCGTCAGTTATGTCAACGACTTTGTAATTTTTGCCGTGCACTTTGATCTCCTCGTTCTTGGTTACCGAGAATGACGCTCGTTCTCCCGCCTTGGCGAGCTTGTTACGCAGGGTCGCGCCCAGAGTCTTTTCAATTGCGATCTGGTCTAGCACCAATACCACCTCCGAGTTATCATCCATGCGCCGCAGGGTGAGGCGGGAAACGTCTCTTTGCCTCTTGGCATTCAGAGAAGCATCGAAATACTCCTCGAATGCTTCCTCGAACTTCTCAATCTTGTAGGGCTCCTTCTTCCTGGCGTCGCCAATCTGCTCGCCAAGCCGATTGAAGTACGTGTAGTCGAGCGCCCGGATATTGACCTGGAAAGCCAGGGAATTGTCCCCGCTTATTGCTTTGCCCTTGAACCGGAGTTGGAACTCTTTCCGGTCCAGACTTTCCAAGATCAGATAAGCCTCCAACGACGGGAACGACTCCGCTTCTTTCGGGTTCGTTTTGTAGTCGTACTCCTCCTTGTTGGTAAAACCATCCTTGTCAGTGTCCTCCCTGCCAATACCGGCCACGTTGGGCAAACCGTGCTTCTTCAGCCATTCCGGATCGGGGATGTCCACGTCCTCTGCCGCCCTCGGTACCTGATCCGGAGGACCGAGCACCATTCGCCCGGTGCCCGGTTCGGCCATGAAGGCGAGGACCGGCGACACGAAGAGTCGCCTGGGCTGAGACCAGCGAGGGGGAACCTCCGCCTTGCGTGCCACCTCTTCGAGGACCGTTTCATCCAGCGGCTTGACCTGTTTGCCTTTCTGAATGCTCAGGTCCGAGCTTTTCAATAGTCCGATTTTGATCGCAAGGAAGATGGCCACGCCCATCAACGCCACCAAAAAGACCGAGAGCAGAAGTTTCTCGAAGTGGTTCTTGAGGAATTCCATGGGGACGGTGTTGGTTAGCTCTTGTTCTCTTCCGCTGATTTCTCCGCCTTCGAGTCGCTTTTCTCCTCGGGGACCTTCAACTCGATCACGTCCAGACGGAGGTTGACGGTTGTCATCTCGTTCCCCATGACAATGGTCGGTTCACCCCGGGCTGTCCTCGCAGCCGTTGTCGGCTGTCTCATCGGGCCGGGCGGGGCAAATTGGGTGTCCAGCATGGGCGCGGTCGCCCGCGGAGTTGGCGACGCCTCCGAAGCCGTCGGCTCGCGCGGCGTTGCCCGTTCTGATTCCACACTGATGTACCGCACGAGCAACACCTGATTGGTGGAGTTCGCCAGCCGGTTGAGCACGCTCTTCAATGCCTCGTCGCTGCAGCGAAAGGCAAGCTCGACGGATTGGGATTCATAGATCAATTTTGGATCGCGATTCCAAACTGCGCCCTCTACTCGTTCGTCGCGGAGATCCTCTCCCTCGACAGGGGTGCGACGGACAGCGGTGATTTCGACAACGCCCGCCGTCGTGAGCAAATCAATCAGACTCTCGAGAATGTCCAACTGGTGCTGGAGTTTGTCGGTTTCCTCCTCCTTGGGCCGAAGATTGGAGTTCACGTACTTTCCAAAGCCGAAGTTGATGCCCGTGGCAACTTTCACATTCTTGGCCTCGCACTCCTGGCGAATGGTGTTGACCCGCTTCTCCAGGTAGCCCTTGAACTTTAACGGCTCCATCTTTGTGTACTCGACGCGCTGCTTGGGCAGGTTGGCAAATGTCTTCGCGAAAAAGTTGCTCAGTTGCACCGTCTGGGACTTCAGCTCTCGAATGTTGCCCTCGGATGGGAACGGGTTCTTGGCGAGGAGAGCCTTCAGCTTGTCGTCCAACTCCCGATGCCGGATCTCGATGTCACTCTTTTTGGCTTGGGCGCCCTTGAGCAGGTAGAGGGAGAGCACCACGAAGAAGCAAAAGATCGCCGCCGCGACCAACACCGGGAGATTTCGTTTGAGCCACATCATGGTCGCACCTGGATGGGTTTGGCTAGTTTGACCTGGAGCGCGAACTGATAGACGTGCTTGGAATCCGATGATGACGGCACGCCAGTAATGGCGTCATCTTCCTTGCCCTTCTCGATCACGAATGCCTTGCTATCGCGGAGACGATCCACAAACGCTCTTACGGCGGCGTACTTTTTCTCCTCGTTATTAATATCATTCAGCCCTTGCCCGGTAATATCAATCCACTCGACCTTGAGCGGCTTGGCTTGGTCCCCGCCGTCGCCCGCGGGCGCGGCAGCCGGCTCCTCCGGCGTCGGCATGCCTGCGGGCATCCCTTCCGCAGCCGGCCGGGCAAACCGTCCACCGCCCGCGGCTTCGGAGCGACGTTGTCTTGGGGCGGCAGCCGCGGGCGCGCGTGGCGCGAACTTGGTGACCCAGATGCCTTCCGGCACCGTGGCGTTCAGTTCGTTCAGCAATTCCAGCCATGCCGTACGCGCATTGACGATGTACTCGAGCTGAACCACCTTCGTGTTGATCTCGACAAACTTCTTGTACTCCGCGGTCACCTGCCGGTCGAGCTTCTCGAATTTGTCCACGTTCTGCTTCAGTGGTTCGAGCTGATCTTCCAGCACGGCGGCGACCTTCTTCGCGTAGGCCACCCAGCACAACAGCCCCAGTACGATGCACACCGCAACGCCCGCGAAGTACGGGTACTTCTTTTCCAGACCTTTTCGAAACGCCACGCTCTTGGGCACGAGGTTGACCTCGATCGGGCACTCCGACATCTGCCGAAGCCCGAGTCCCACCACCTCACCGAAGAAGTGCGCGCACTTCGAGAGTTCCTCCTTCTTGATATGCGGCCCGAGTTCGATGGCCTTGAACGGATTAAAGTAGGCCACCTCGATGTTGAGCTTCTCGCGGAAGAACTGGTCGCTGTACGGAATGATGCACGTGCCGCCTGACAACAGCAGCCGCACGGGCGCATTGCCTCCGTGTTGGGTACGATAGAAGTTGATCGTCTGACTGATGCCGGCGTGCAGGCGGGTCATCACGTTGCGAATGATCTTCGAAACTTTCGCCGCCTGTTCGTTGCTCGGTTCTTCGTAGGCGCCACCCAGTCCGACGAATCCGATTTTGCGCTTCATCTCATCGGCTTCCCCAAATGGCACCTGCAACTCGCTGGAGATGGCCTGGGTGATCGTGTTACCCGCAATCGGCATGTTGCGGGAGAAGATCTTCTGTTTCTCGATGAAGATCAGGTTTGACGTCCTCGCCCCCACATCGAGCAACAACGTGCATCCCTCCAGATCGCCGTAGTTGTAGCGGACCGCGTTGTACAACGCCATCGTCGCCACATCCACCAGGGTGCACTTGAGTCCCGCCTTCTCGACATATTTGGCCAGTTCCTCGATGATGTCGGACTTGATGGCAACCAACACGACTTCGAGCTCCTTGGATTCGGTCCCGCCGATCAACTGATAGTCCCACACGACTTCTTCGATCGGGAACGGCACGTTCTGCGCGGCCTCGTACTTCACGATCTGGAGGACTTTTTTCTCCTCGACCACGGGCAGCTTCACGAATCGTGTGAAGACCGATTGCCCGGAAACCGAGATCACCGCGGGGCCGGGACGGATTTTTCGCTCCTTGAGAAGCTGCTGAATCGTGGAAATGATTGCGGGCCCGCGGCTCTCTTCCTGACCGCCTTCCACGCCCAATTCGCCCCAATGGAAGTTGACGAGCTGCAGGCCGCCGCTGGAAGTGGTTGTGAACTCGCCCAGCTTGACGCTGCTGGCGCCGATATCCACCCCGAGGATTCGAGACGATCTGAACATGATGAGTACAGGTCTTCGGCTGCTCCCGTGCTACGGTGTCGAACTCGGTGTCCGTATCTGCTCGTACCGATCATACTCTACCACCGAGAATGGCGTTTGCAAAAGATTGAGCAAGAAGCCACGCGCCGGAGTGAATTCCTCCCACCACCGCTTCGTCGGGCTCGAAGGCCAGCCGCCTGTATCCATCAATTTTTGATTATGCCATAGCTGAACGGCGATCTGGCTGACCCGATTGTTCTTGGCGTAACGATCCACGGTGCGAGGGGGCATGAAAATGACCGAGTAATGATGCGCGCCTTTCTTCACATTGATGTGCGTGACCGAATCGGCGAAGACGACAGGGTTCTTGTCGCCGGCGGTCTGGATGTACCAGCGCAAGTCCACGTTGTCGGCCCAGTCGGGAGCGCTGCTGAACTCGACCTCCACGCGCAACCATTTCGTGGGGGTGCCGCCCATCACGCCCTGCTTCTTGCCGCCCTGGATGTCGGGCGTATCCACGAAGGCAGGAGTCAGCCGCACAATGCGGAAATCTCCGTCCCGGCTTCCACCGCCCTGCGCCCACGCCGAGCCGGTTAGTGCGACAAGGCTCAACGCGATCGCGATGGCTACCAACCCCCTCGTCTCAACGGTTCGTTTACGCACAAGGACTCCTTTCGCAGAGTTCACTCACCACGCATTACCTGCCTATTAGGACAACTCGCAACGGAGTTTGTTCCGCCGCGAAGGTGTTGCAAACTAATCAATTCCGCACGAGACGGTCAAAGGAAAAGTTCGCGATTCTTCCGCCCGGCTTGAAAGCCCCCGGTCTGGAAGGCAAACGAGGCCCATGCACATCACCTCCCGTACGATTGCCCGCCAAGACCCAAACCCGACCAGTCCCACCCGGCACATCGCGCTGCCCCATCTGGCCCGGCTCTCGGACGGACGGCTGATAATGGGCTGTCGCGTCGGGAGCGCCAAGGACACCGCCGACGGACGCGCGGAACTGCTGGAAAGACGCGAGGAAGGCGCTTCCTGGTATTCGCTCGGCAAACCGTTCCCGCCCCACCTCGACGGGGTGCATTGCGAGCAACGAATCGGGTTGATCAGCGAACCCGAGCCGGGACAACTGTGCTGCACGATCGCCTGCTGCGAACGCAAAGACTCCTCGCTGCCGATGTGCAATCCCAAGACGGGCGGCATTCTCCCGTTCCACATCGTTCTCCCCGAATCGCGCGATTGGGGAAGAACCTGGTCGCCGATGCGCAAGGTGGACGTATCTCCGTTCCTCCAGCCGTCTGTGTGTGCACCTGTGATGAAGTTGCCGGATGGTTCGTGGGCGATCGGGTTCGAAACGAACAAGACCTGGGACGACGCGAGCAAGTGGTACGCGCAAACGTGCATGATCCGCTCGACCGAGGCCGGGCGCACCTGGCGCGATTCGTTTCGCGTGGCATTCGATCCAACCGGACGCCGGTTCTACTGGGACGCGCGCTATACCATTCTGCGCGACGGAACGATCTTCGATTCGTACGGGACGTTCGACAATCAGACTCAGAGGGACGTGGACATCCACACCGTTACGAGCCGCGACGGCGGACGCACGTGGTCGAAGCCACTCTCGACGGGAGTGATGGGGCAGATCGGTGTGACGTGTGAATTGAGCGACGGACGGTTGCTGATGTTCTACGTGCATCGTCACGCGCCACCATCCATGTGTATCCGTGTCAGCCATGATGGCGGCAAATCGTGGAGCAAGGACGAGCTCGTGGTGTAATCGAAATCCAACGACCAGCAAGGCGAAGTCACCGGCAACACCGATACCGCCGCGTATTTCGCCGATATGCAGGCCTGGACGTTCGGGTGGCCCAACGCGATTGCGAGGCCGGGCGGGGATGTGTTGTTGGCGTATTACGCCAGTGACGCCAATTGTTCCGCCGTCCACGTCGCGCACCTCTCGACTGGCGCGGAGAAACAGCAGCCGCGCAGGCCATAGCCTGGGCGATCTTTTCGGATAAAAACGAATCGGGCTGGCTTGCTCAGCCAGCCCGCTTGAACCGGATATACAATGCGTTACGGCTTCTTTTGCGCCTGGTCGAACGCGTGTTCCATCGCCACGATGTCTTCGCCCGGCTTGAGCTGTTCGAGCAGCGCCTTCTCCGCCTCGAGCTGCTCGGGGGTGTAACTGGCGGCTTTGATGCTCAGACCGATGCGTCGCTCGGCGGCGTCAATCTTGATCACGCGCGCCTTGACCTCGTCGCCGATCTTCAACACGTTCTTGATCTTCTCGACCCGCTCGTTGCTCACTTGCGAGATGTGCACGAGGCCGTCAATGTCGTTCGCCAGCGCGATGAACGCACCGAAGGACGTCAGCTTCGTCACCTTCCCGCTCACGAGGTCGCCGACCTTGTACACGTCGGTGATCTTCTTCCACGGGTCGTCGGTGAGTTGTTTGATGCCGAGTGCGATGCGATGCTGGCTCGGGTCCACTTCAAGCACGATCGCTTCCACTTCATCGCCCTTCTTGAACACCTCGGAGGGCTGGTTGATCTTGCGCGTCCACGACATGTCGGACACATGGATCATCCCGTCAATGCCTTCCTGCAGTTCGACGAATGCGCCGTAGGAGGTCAGGTTGCGCACCTTTCCTTTGACATGCGTGCCGACCGGATACAGCGTGCCGGCAATGTCCCACGGGTTGGATTCAAGCTGGCGAATTCCGAGGCTGATCTTCTGCTCGTCCTTCTTGATCTCGAGCACGATTGCCTCGACCGTGTCGCCCACGTTGACGACTTCCTGCGGCTTGGCGATTTTCTTCGTCCACGAGAACTCGGAGATGTGGATCAGGCCACCGACTCCGTCCTCGAGCTCGACGAACGCGCCGTAGGGCACGATGTTGACGACCTTGCCCTTGACGCGAGTGCCGACCGGGAATTTCTGCTCGATCTTGTCCCACGGGTTGGCGGTGCGCTGCTTCATGCCGAGCGACACGCGCTCCTTCTCGCGGTTCACATCGAGCACGACCACGTCCACTTCCTGGCCGACCTTGAGAATTTCGCTCGGGTGATTGATGCGGCCCCAACTGATGTCGGTGATGTGCAGCAACCCGTCGAGCCCATCGAGGTCAATGAACGCGCCGAAGTCGGTGAGGTTCTTGACGTAGCCTTTGCGGGTCTGGCCGGGGGCGATGGACGAAAGCAGCTTCGATCGCTTCTCGAGGCGCTCCTGTTCGAGCAACTCGCGGCGGGAGAGAACGATGTTCTTGCGGTCGGCGTTGATCTTGAGAACTTTGAAGTTGAAAGTCTTGCCCACGTACTCGTCGAGGTTGCGCGGCGGGCTGATGTCAATCTGGCTGCCCGGCAGGAACGCGTCCACGCCGATGTTGACGATGAGTCCCCCTTTGACCTTGCTTCGCACCTTGCCCTCGACGGTGCCGCCTTCGTTGCAAATCGTTACGATCTTGTCCCAGTTTTTCTTCTGCTCGGCTTTGTCCCTCGACAACACACACATGCCGTTCTCGTCTTCGAGTTTCTCGAGAAGCACTTCGACCTCGTCGCCCACCTTGAGCGATTCGAAATCGGTAAACTCTTGCGCCGGGACGACGCCTTCGGATTTGTACCCGATATCCACCAACACTTCGTTGGAACGGATCTCGAGGATTTTGCCTTTGACAATGCTCCCTTCGAAAAAGTCCTTCATGCTTTTCGTGAAGGGATCCTCTTTCATTTCCTTTTGCTTCATACTGCTGTTTTCACAACCATTCCTTTCCTGTCTATTTGGGCCTCGGCTGAAACCCGTAATGGACGTGGCACCCAACAGAGGCCAGAAAAGCCTACCGTTCATCGGTAGGCTTTGAGCGAAACGCGGAGACTATAGCAAACAGCCCACCTCACGCAACAATTATTCCGCCCAGCCTGAAACGCCCCGGTTTTCGGGGGATTGGTGACGCAAGGACGGACCTACGATCCCTCCGGCGATGGAAGCGGTGCGCGCCGAGGCTTGTTGGTCGGCTTCTCCGCGGCGGTCGGCAAGCGCGGGAGCGTGTCGGCGGGGAGATGCTCCAGGCCCTTGAAGTCCTCGCGCAGCTTCTGCGCTTCATGTTGCGCGGCTTCGGGCGTGCGCATCACCGTGGGACGAATCAAGACCATCAATTTGCTTCGGTTCTTGTGCCAGGCGCTCTGTTTGAAGGCTATGCCCGGCACGGGCACGTTGCTCTCCGCCTTCGTGCGATCGTTGCGAATCAAGCCGCCCAAGACCACCACGCCACCGCCGCGCACGCTCCCGTTCGAACTCCGTTCGCGCCGGGCGATGATCGGTTGCTGGTTGTCGTCTATCCTCACCTCGCCCGTCACATCCTCGACCGACTGCGACACATCCAGCATCACCAACCCGCCCGGGGTGATCACGCGCCCAATGTCCAAGGTGACTCCGATCTCGTATTGCGAGATGGCGCTGACTACCGGCTCCGTCTGGCCGCTAGTTTCATCCTACGAGGCCGAGTCGAAGTCTGCCCCGGCGTTGTTGTTTCTTGGCTAGAACTTGTCGAATCCCAGCAGCGTGACCAGCCGGGACAAGTCATCGTCGCCGAAAAACTCTATCTCGATCCGACCTTTGCGGCGGCCCTTGACGATGGAGACCTTCGTTCCCAGTTTTTGCCGCAGACCGTCCTCGATGGCTTCGAGATGGGGCGCGTTCTTCGCTCGCTTCTTCCGCGCCGACGGCACGCGGCCGGTTTCTTTCGCCTTCTCGACGAGCTTCTCAACCTGCCGAACGGTCAGCCCCTGTCGGAGACATTGCTCGGCCAGCAACCACTGCTCTTCTTTGAGGGTCAATCCGAGGATGACCTTCGCGTGGCCAACTGAAAGCTGTCCCTTGGCAACCCAGCTCTGCACATCGTCGGGCAGTTCGAGCAACCGCAGCGCGTTCGCAACGGCCGCCCGGCTCTTGCCCACCTTCTGCGCCACGTCCTCCTGCTTGAGCGTGAATCGCTGGATCAACTCCCGGTATCCGCGCGCTTCTTCGATCGCATTCAGGTTCTCGCGTTGCAGGTTCTCGATCAACGCGAGTTCGAGCGCCTCCTGATCGGTTGCTTCAATTATGATCACAGGAACAGCGGCGAGCCCAGCCGCCTGCGACGCGCGCAACCGGCGTTCGCCGGCGATCAGCTCGTACCCCGTTGCGTCGCGCCGGACCAGCAGCGGCTGCACCACACCTTTCGAGCGGATGGAATCGATCAAATCCTGCAACGGCTCCTGCTCGAAGCTCGTACGAGGCTGGAAGGGACTGCGATGCACCTGTTCGACCGGTACTTTGACGACGTTGTCCTTGCCCGGCACCGCAGGCGCTGCAGGAGTGATGGTGGCAGCCGGCACAGGGGGCGGTTCTGGTCTGCGCGCAATGCCGCCGCTGATCAATGCGTCAAGACCTTTGCCGAGAGCGACTTTTGCCATAGGGTTGTGGCCGCGGAGAATGACACAATTCGCCGGCGATGTCTAGCGGCGTGCAACCAGACGAGCGAAGACCGGGGGAACTTTTTCCTTCGCGCTCTCGACGGTGCGTTGTAGATTCCTTCGTGGCGACGGGCCCTTAGCTCAGCGGTTAGAGCAGGGGACTCATAATCCCTTGGTCGCAGGTTCGAATCCTGCAGGGCCCATTTTCTCCCCCGCGTGACGGGGAGTGACTGTAGTTGTTAAGCGGAGTCATCAGGTCATCAGGGTCAGTCCTTGACAATTGACAGAATGGTTCACGCGTTCCCTCCCGGCTTGCCGGTTCCGGCCCCATAGCCATCCCGTCCTCGAACCATTGATTCCTGCTCGCACTCCACTGCCCTTGACGCGCTCTCCTTCTCAGAATGCTTCGGCCAAGCCGGCAGGCTGACGTTCATTCCCACACTGCCGGTTCGCCCTCGAAGGTTTACTGCTACGCCTACGACGAGTTGGGTCGCCAGAAGAAGATCGTGGAGTTGCAGGGCGATGGGTTGAGCCAAGACTGCGCCACCGCCGTGGCGATGGGCTTGTTCCCGCCGCCGAGTTACAGCTTCGCAGCCGTGGCAGCAAGAGCCATCGGGGTCAGGTCTCAATTTTCAATTTTCAATTCAATAATTTTGCCTCCGCCTGCCAGAAGCCAGCCCCCAAGAATCAAGAACACTCTTGAATATTTAGACCTGACCCTGATTCCGCTTGGACCTGACCCTGATTCCGCTTGAGAACAATCTCTGAACTGCCCCGGCGGAACAATCAAAAACGGCTAAACTGTTACCCCGACTCTGATTCCGCTTCCTGCTCCGCTCTGGTCGCATATGTGTGGAAGCATTGGTTCGATGCTGACTTGCTGGTTGTGGTAGTTTCGGGAGTGTGTTTCTGGATATGGGCAGTATATGTGTTCTGGTTCATGGCAGTTCATGGCGGATGGATATTTCAAGCCACCCTCAGAAGCGCTCTGGCAAAGTGAGAGATACTCAGATGAAGAACCTCCGCATCGCCGTCGGCCAGATTTCCTCCGAGTCGAATCACTTCGTGCCCGGCACGTGCAACGTGGATTTCTTTCGCACCACCGGCTATCTGCATGAGGGTGAGGAGGTGTTTCACCTGGCAGACACCGATACCGAGGCGGGAGGAATGTTGCGAGCGGCGAGCAGGGCCGAGATCGTCCCGCTGTTGGCGACGCGCGGCAACTCCTTGACGGTGCTTTCCGATGTGTGCTGGCGGCGGCTGAAGCAAGGCGTGTTGCGTCGGCTCGAAAAAGCGGGCCGCGTGGATGGCGTGGTCATGTCGCACCACGGTTCGATGGCGGTCGAAAGTGTGGATGACCCGGAAGGTGAACTGGCGGCGGAGATCCGCGCGATCATCGGCCCAACCACGCCGTTCGCCATGACGCTCGACCTGCACGGCAACGTCACGCGGCGGATGGTGGACGCGACCGACATCATCTGCGGCTACGAAATCTACCCGCATCAAGACGCCCGACGCACCGGCGAGCGCGCGACGCGGTTGTTGCGGCGAACGATCCGTGGCGAAATCCGTCCCGTGATGGCGCACGGGCAACTGCCGATGATTCTGACTGGCTTTTGCGGCTCAACTTTTGGGAAGGGGCGGTTCGCTCAGTTGATGCGAGCGGCGAAGGAACTGGAAGGCGTAGCCCCGCACCCGAGCAACCCACCGCCCCTAGCCCGAGTTCGTCAACCGACACGGGAAATCTCGGAATTTTCGCCTTGCG